>NZ_JBBWVD010000017.1:0-134802 GCF_041903745.1 Thiocapsa sp. C2-2m
TGTCCCGGCTGCTCCGTCTGTTTCGCGACGCGCGCGACCGCTGGAGAGCCAAGGCGCTGGAGCGGCAGAAGCGCTTGCGTGCGGCGCAGGTGCGCATTCGCGACTTGGAGGACAGCCGTGCTTACTGGAAAGCGCGGGCCTTGGCGGCTGAAGGCCAAGCACCGGCGAGCGCTGCATCCGGGGGTGAAACCGACGCGGAACGTGGCGAGGAGCCACCCATGGCGCTGGTCCCGACGCGTCTTGCCAACCACCATCATTCCCTGGAGGTGATGCAGCTCAGCCTGCAGTTGTACCTGCACGCCAGCTTCGGTTGTCGCGGGGTCAGTGGGGTGCTGCGCCTGTTGGCAGGCTATCTGCCGCTGGGTGTCCCCGCCTCGACCACCGTGCTGAATTGGTGCTGTCGGTTGGGTTTGGCCCTCTTGCAGCGCCCCCTGCCGCGGCGCGACGATTGGATTTTCGTCATCGATGAGACGGTGGGCCTCGGCGCGCTGAAATGCTTGGTTGTGCTCGGCATTCCCGTCGCCCGGTTGGCCGAGACCGGCTATTCGCCACGGCATGGCGACATGACGGTGCTGGCCGTCGAGACGACGGTCACGAGTACCGGTGTTTGGGTGGCGGCGGTGCTGGAACAGGTGAGCGCGCGGACGGGTGTGCCGGTGCAGATCGTCGCCGATCACGGCAGCGACGTGCGCAAGGGCATCGCCTTGTTTCGCCAACAGGCGCCGAGCTGTGTGGAGACCTATGACATCTCCCATGCCATCGCCACGCACCTGAAGGCGCACTGGCGCGACGACGCGCACTGGCAGGGGTTTTTGAAGCAGGCCGGTGCAACCTTGAGCCACTTTCAACAAACCGATCTGGCGTTTCTGCTCCCGCCGCGCCAGCGCACCAAAGCGCGCTATATGGCGATGGATGCCCATGTCGACTGGGCGCAGCGCCTGATTGGCTACCACGATCAGGGCGACTTCAGCGCCATTGGCCGCCCGTGCGTCTTCACCGCCAATGCCTGGGCGCAGTTGCGCACGGCCCAGGGCAAGCGGCGTGTCGAACCCTTGCGTGCCCTGATCGGAACGCACTATGAGACGCGTGCGGCGTTGTGCGAGGCGCTGCATGCGGCCGGCGCCACGGCGCTCGAGGATCTGGGTGATACCTTCTGGCGCTTGGCCGATCAGGGCTATGCGCGATTTCTCCAGGCGTTTGCCTGGGTCTTGCCGTATCGCGCGCGCTTGCCCGAGTGGACGCAGACGATCGCCGTGTCCAAGACCATCCAGACGGTCCTGAAAACCCGGGGCCTCTCGTGCGCCACACCGGCGGTGGTGCAGGCCGAGTTGGCTGCGCAGGGACCGCTGGCGGCCCCGGTGGCCGAGTTCCGGACACGGATACTCCAGCACCTCGAACACGAGGCGGCCAAGCTTCCCGCCGGGGCGACCTGGCTGGCGTCCTCCGATATCATCGAATCGGTCTTCGGCCATTACAAAGCCTTCACCGCCCGCGGCCCGCTCAAAGAAGTCGGCAGGCTCGTGCTGCTGATTCCGGCCTTCCTCTGCGAACTCACAGCCCCGGTCATCCGCGAGGCGATGGCATCGGTGCGCACCATCGATGTCGAGCGGTGGGTCCACACGCACCTCGGGCCCTCCATGCTCGCTCGCCGTCGGCGTGCCCTGAGACCGGCCATGAAAACTGCATGAACATTTCTCGGCCTTCCGATGGGAAATTGAACAGCCTAGCGGCCAACTGACAGAGACGGGCCAACTGAGTCTCACCGGGGAATCACTTGAACCGCATCCGGAGTTGGGAGGGCCACGCAGCATTGTTCTATGCTCCTACACGGCAGATGTTTTTTCTGATGTAGAGATTCTAAATGGAGACGTCCTATGTAACGGCGGAACCTGGGAAGCTACTCGATCAGGTGACATATGTGACGTCAACAGCGATGGACTCTTCAATTTCGCGGATGTTGTCGCACTCTATAGAAACTGCAAGGGCTCATGTGTGCCGCGAGGCATAAACCAGTTCTGGCGCAACTGCCACACTCGATAGCCTAAAATTCAAATCCAACCGACGCCAAGAAAAGCGCCGCTTCGCTCTGCTTTTTGGCGCGGCTGATTTGAGCGTTAGGCGGCAAAAATGGAGACCGCATGTTTTCACCGATTATCATCGTCTCCCGTGAGGAGGTGAACTCCAAGGATACGATCTCTGTGCTCAAGGCACTGCATGCCTTGGTTGCTTCACCCGAAGGAGCACTCAGGTACTTCGAATCCGTAGACATTGCCTTCCATGGATACAACGACTGGAACGAAGAACTATTCGAGATTCAAGTGGTGAGAGAGTGCGTTTACGCACTTGATGAAGAATTCCCATATTGGCTGTTCTTTTTGGACAAGAGCGCTCTCGGCCTTCAATGCATCGCGCATTGCTTTTTACCTCCCTTCCTTACCGATGAAGCCAAGAAAGAGATTTTTCTGGAGCGTCTCAACGACCTACTAACGCGGCGCTGGTTCCCAGCGATGAATCAAGTATGTGACGCGGCAGGCTTCAGCGAGGAACAGATAGAAGCACTTTCGGAACGGTCCGTTCGATATCTTCTCGGCGGCCCAATTTCCGACTAACGAGTGGCTCGGCTGCGACCGCCAGCCTTGACGTAAGAGTCGGATGACATACAACAGCGCCAAGGGGTGTGAACAAAAGTAATGAGCCTCATCATAGGTTGGGTTCTCGGCGGTTTTTTTGGTGGTCTTTTCGCTGGTGCGCTTTTCGGACCATCAATTTTTCTTGTTTCCATTAGCTCTATACTTGGCGGGACCGCTGCTGCTCATATTACTGTATTCAAAGGCACGAAAGACATAGATAGTGCTCGACCGAAAACCCCGTTTTTTTCCCGCCCCGGCACCTCGCCCTGAATGGCGGGCCGGGGCCAGCGTATTCAATCGAGCCGCATTCGATGCGGATTCGTGGAATTAAACCGGATTAATGCGAATGACTCGCATCACCGCCATTCCGCAGGCGCACCACTCCCGTCGGGGTCGGCACCGGACCCGATCGAAAGGGTCAAGCAGCGCGTCGGCGGCGCTGTCGTTCCCGCTCGCGCCGCGCCTCCTCGGCCTCCTGCGCCAACAGCAGCGTACCGATGCGCTGGAGGTTGCGCGCCACCACCGCCAAGGCGACATAGCGCTTGAAGCCGTCGATCCCGTGATCGCGACAGCGGTCGAGCCCGTGAACCTCCAGCGCGTTGATGGCGGACTCCACGGCGGAGTGTTTGCGGCGCAGCTGGATGAAGCGCGGATCGCCTTCGCGTTCGCGCTCGGCCGCCGAGCATTTGCCCTTTTTGAATTACGGTGACACTTTACTATTTACACCATTTCGGGCTCGGCTTATGCTATGCCCATGTCTCGGCTCCCACGCATCATCGTACCCGGCATCCCCCACCATGTGACGCAACGTGGGAACATGCGCCAGCAGATCTTCATGGAAGACGACGACTATGCGCTCTACAGAGATTGGCTAGCCCAGGCGTGTCGATCAAACGGCGTGGACGTCTGGTCCTATTGCCTGATGCCAAACCATGTTCACTTGATTCTCGCGCCTTCTGACGAGACCGGACTGTCCCGCGCCGTCGGCGAAACGCATCGTCGATATAGCGGGTACATCAACGCACGATTGCGGGTCACTGGCCATTTGTTTCAAGGGCGGTTCGGTTGTGTGGCGATGGATGAACCACATTTGATGGCAGCTTTCCGATACGTGGCTTTGAATCCCGTCAAGGCGAAGCTGGCTGCGACGGCTGCCGACTGGCCTTGGTCCAGCACGCCAGCACATCTCCGGCGCCAGGACGATGGCTTGGTGACTGTTTCTCCACTACTGGATCGCGTCGATCGTTTCGCGGACTTCTTGGAGGTACCAGTCGATCCTGAACAGGTTGCCGCTCTCACGAAGGGTCAAACGATAGGGCGACCATTGATGGGTGACCAAGCGCTCGGCGAACTCGAAAAACGACTTGGCCGCACGCTACGTCCTGGCAAACGTGGCCGGCCGCCCTCGCAGAAGAATGACCCGAGACAACTAAACTTAGTGTAAATGGTACAGTGTCACCGTAATTGCCCTCTTTCCGCGGTCGGCCGGACATGCCGGGCCAAGTGCGCCGACCGACCATCGTCGTTATCTGTTTTCGAAAGCGTTCACTGCCCGGGACGAAACCACGGTTGGTCGCATCTCGAAGGCCGTTCCGCATGTCCTACCGATTGGTCGTTGTCCCGCGGGAACAGATGCACCGAGTGATAGCAGAAAACCGTGGTCTGTCCCCGGTTTCCGTTTCCTCCGTGTCCCCGGTTTACTCCGGTTTCTCCCGGTTTCCGTGCCCGGCTTCCGCCGGTTTCCGCGTCCCTTGCGAAGCTCGGAACCGCCAAGGCTTCGGCAATTCGTTCGCCTTTCGGTCGAGCGCCTCCTGCGCGAATGGCTGTCTCATGGAATGTCGATCGGGATGACGACCGTCTTATCGGGTCCGGGCGTGGCAACGGTGAGCAAAACCGTATAGCTGCCGCTCGCCCAGTTGCCCTTAGCAGGGCGGGCCGCCAGGCGATAGACCCCGGGTTGCGGCTCGGAAAAGCAGGACGCACAGGCCGCGGTCGTGACGAATGTCGGCGTGACGCCGCCGGGATTAGTGATCGAGCCCAACGAGAACGCGGTTTCCCCCAAGCCCGTGTTCGGGATCTGCACAAGGATACCCACAACCGAGTCATTTCCGTCGGCGGCCACGCCAACCGAGCCCGAATCGGTACAACGTGTTGAAGCAAAACTGCACAAGTTCACATCCACCAGCACGGTCGTCTGCGACCGGCTGATCACCTGAGTGCCGTCCGCGAAGGCAGAGCCGAACGGCATGCCGATTCCTATGGACAGACCAAGCATGAGCAATCCGTCGTGCCGTAAATGATTCGTCATAAGACTCTTCCAGGGTTGGTTAGGAAAGGATCTTGGACCGTCTGACGCCGACGAGGTTGGGACGGAAGTGCCGCCTGTCAACATGAAGGCACTGACAGGTTATCCGCCCCAAGTGTGGAGTCTCCCCGATGTTCTCGAGAGGGCCTAATGTTGTGATCGCGGATTGCTCGATCGCGGGTCTTGCACCCTTGGACTGCTTCGAACAGGCCGAAGCTGTCGGGATGCGCTGCAAATCCCTCATCGAGCAGGGCTCCGCCGGCCGGGTGCTGGAGAGCCTGCGCGCAGCCGGGGGTGTGGGACTGCCCGAGAACCGGATCGTACGGCCGGCGTTCGGCCGGACAACCCCAATGCCTCATCGAAGACGGAAGACGAGCGATTGAGGTCGGGTCTTTCCTTTGAGAGCCACCACGACGCCGGCCGCGCTGGGTCGGCTTGAGCGACTTGATGTGTCTTATTCAGGCTTCATCCTTCAGGCTAGCCCCGTTTCCGGTGCGGCCACTCGATCGCGTGTGAGGCGTACGCGGATGACGAGATCGGACCCTTCTTGTCCGAGTGTCAGGTTACGTTGGGAGGTTCCGTCGGAGATGGTGAAGAGACGGGCCGGCCCCTGCTGATCGGGATCGTCGGTGCGGGGCGACGACCAGAACCTGAAGCGCGTTCGCGTCCTGTATGCCGTTCAGCCAGCCCGGAGCGCAGGGGGTTCTTGCGATGCCGACCCCGGGGAACGACAAGCCTCCGTCGGCCGTGCGTTCGGCCTGATTAACGACATATTTCGAGGGCTCGAAGGTGAAGGGGTAGAGACCCACTGCCCAATAGCCGAGCAGAAAGAGGATGAGGATCAACGCCTTGGTTTGGCCTCGGCTGAGCATCTCGTGCGTGTCCGTGCGGTTCTCGGGGCTGGAGTGCGATGCCCAGGCGTCAGTCGGCGCGCCGCCCAAATCGGTATTGGATGTTGGTCGGTCCGCCTTTGGCCTCGCGTGTCACCCAGGCGGCGTGCAGGTTGCCGACGTCGTCCAGGGCGATGGACGGGTGGCTCTGCTCCTCCGCGCCGGATGCACCTGGAAGCGGCAGGTTCTCGCTCCAAGCGCCGTCCGCGTACCAGCTCAGGAGGATGTCGCCCTGTCCTTCGCGCTCGTCGGTCCAGGCGGCGACGAGCGTGCCGTCGGAGTGGCCGGCTACGCTGACGTGCCATTGCGCGGACAGCTCGCCGAAGTCGTCCTGCACTCGCTCGTTCGGGCCGAATCCGTCCGGTCCGAAGTGTCCGGCATAGACGTCGTAGCCGTGACGGAAGTTGCGTTTGTCCTCCCAGGCGGCGAGCAGGCGGTCGGCGCCATAGGGTGCGACCGCGACCCGTGCGACGCCGTGACCTGCGCCGAAGGGCAGCACGGGACCCGGCGGGTCCTCGCTGATTCGCACCGGCGGATCGAAACTGCAGGGCTGACCGGGTGCGCTTGCCGTGGCCATGATGATGGTGTGACCGGGACGGCGATCCTCCCAGGCGACAACGAGCCGTTCGCCGACCTGTGCGGCGGTCGGGAAGAGTTGGTCGGCCGCCGGGGCGGCCGCTTCCGCCGGACAGCGCCCCTTCACCGTCTGACCGAGAGCGCCGTCGCGGCCGAGCGTCGCCGTCATGATCCGCGCGGTCCCGGTCTGCCGATCGGCCCAGACCGCGACGAGATCCCCGGCGGAGCCGTCCAGGCTGACCTGAGCACCTTTCGGGCTGAGCTCCGCGGACGGTCCGAGTCCCTCCGGGGTCACGAGCCGCACGAGGATCCGTCCGTCCTCCTCCCAGGCCACGGCGAAGCGGCGATCGGGCAGGGCGGCGACGGCGGGCTCGAAGGCGTCGCCTTCGCCGCTGATCTGGATCGCGGGGGCAAAGACGCCGGCATTCGGATCCTTCAGCGCCAGGTAGGCGCGCGGGGTTCCCGCGTGCTCGTCGTCCCAGACTACCGCGACCGTCCCGTCCGAGACGGCAAGGCTGCGTCGTCCGGCGGACGACATCTGGTGGAAGACGCCCGCCGAGGTCCCGGCCACCTCGATCGACGGCTCATCGAAGGTCCAAGGCTGCGCCGCGATCGCCCCCGAGGCCGTCGCCAACGCCAGACCGGCAGCGAGCGCCTTGGGGATGTGGACCGGACGCCCGGCGCAAGCCATCACAGAACGGCTCACGAGGCACCCGCGGCGGCGAGTGCCTCTTGGATCTTGGTGTCGGCTTCGAGCAGATCCTCGATCCGCTGCACACCCACTAGACGCAGGACCGTCTCACCGTCCGGTGTCATGAATGAAAAGACGGGCGTCACGAAGGCGTCGTAGCGGGTCCCGAGCTCGCGCTCGGTGATGCGCTCGCCGCTCGGCAGGCGCAGACGCTCGCCGCTCTCGGCATCGACATAGGCGAGCACGTAATGCGCGGAATAACGCTCGCGAACCTGAGCGTCGGAGAAGGCTTCCTTGTTGGTCTTCTCGCAGTAGCCGCAGCCGTAGCGGCCGAAGTAAACGAATAAGGGTTTGCCCTCGTCACGCGCCTGTTGCATGGCCTGGTCGAAGGGCTTGAAGGCGTAGCCGTGCGGCGCCTCGGCGTGGGCTGCGGCACCGGATGTCAGGAGAAGGCCGAGGAGGGCCGATCGAGCGAATCGGGTCATGGGTTCAAGCTTCCGTGAATGCGATGAAACAAAGTGCGTACCGGCACCTTATCAAATGCCGGGGTGGACCGGCACCCGGGGCTTGTGTGTACCTCCGGCCATCGTGGCACGTGGCGCAGAGCGCCACGGGGCATGCGTGACACCGCCGAGCGGTGTCACGAGCGATGGACCGCAACCAGGATTGGACGTCTGAGCGGTGAGGATGGGTTTCGCTGCGCTCTACCTATCCTACGGATCTCGGTTGTTTTTGAATCGTTCCAAAGCTCTCGCCGAGTCGAGATGATTCTGCGGTCAACGCCGCCAGAAGGCCGGCGAGAGGATCACCAGGATGGTCAGGATCTCCAACCGCCCGAGAAGCATGGCGACGACGCCGAGCAGCTTGCCGAAATCGCTGACCGATTGGAAGGTCAGGGCGACCTCGCCGAGCCCCGGGCCGAGATTGTTCAGGCAGGTGGCGACGGCGCTGAAGGCATCCAGCGGGGCGAGCCCGGCGTGGATCATCAAGAGTGTCAAGGTCGCGACGGCGAAGCTGTAGAGCGCGAAAAAGCCCCAGACAGAGCGCGCGAGGCGGGGGTCGACGATGCGTCGGCCCAAGCGCAGTGGCAGGACTGCGTGCGGATGGATCAGCTGACGCACTTCCTGTGTGCCCTGCTTGACCATCAGCAGGACGCGCAGGACCTTCATGCCGCCGGCGGTCGAGCCGCCGCACCCGCCGACGAAGCTGATGTAGATGAGCAGGAGCGGGAGGAAATCCGGCCAGTGGGCAAAATCGACGATCCCGAACCCGGTGCTGGTGACGATGGAGACCACCTCGAAGGCGGCATCGCGCAGGCTGGCATGGACCTGATCATAGGGGCCTTCCAGGTAGAGGATCAGACCGACGAGCAGGACCATGGCGAGCACGAAGACGAGGAAGGTCCTCGCCTCGGTGTCGCGCAGATACTGCAGCGGATTGCGATTGAGCCAAACCAGGTAATGGACGCCGAAGTTGATGGCGGCCAAGAGCATGAAGACGACGGCCACCGCCTCGACGGCAGGGCTTGCGAAATAGCCCATGCTGGCGTCGTGGGTCGAGAAGCCGCCGGTCGATACCGTCGACAGACTGTGGGAGACGGCATCGAAGGGTGTCATCCCCGCCAGCCAGTACCCGGCGGCGCAGGCGAGGGTCAGCGCGAAGTAGATCAGCCAAAGCGCACGGGCGGTTTGGGTCAATCGCGGGGTCAGTTTCTCCTCTTTGAGCGGACCCGGCGCCTCGGCCCGGTAGAGCTGCATCCCGCCGATGCCCAGCATGGGCATGACCGCCACCCCGAGCACGATGAGTCCCATCCCGCCGAACCACTGCAGCTGCTGGCGGTAGAAGAGCAGCGAGCGCGGCATGGTGTCCAGGCCGGCGATCACGGTCGCACCCGTGGTGGTGATCCCGGAGGTGGATTCGAACAGGGCGTCGACCGGCGAGAGACCGAAGCCGTTCATCAGCGGCCACGCACCCAGGATACTCAGCAGGACCCAGAAAAGGGTCACGACCAGGTAACCGTCGCCCACGCTCAACTCGCGCGCGCGGCGCCGACCGATCAGCCAGAGGACGGCGCCGCCCGCGAGCGAGCCGAGCATCGGCCAGAGGAAATGCACGACCTCCGCCTCCCGATACCAGACACCCACGAGGATCGGGCCGATCAAGGTGATGCCGAAGATCAGCGCATAGATGCCGATGATCCGACCGACCAGGACCAGGTTCATGGGCGCTCCCGAGCGCCTGATCCGGCTCCGGGCAGCGAGCGTGTAGCGCGCCGAACGGAGTGCGACGGAGGAGCCGGGCGTGCAGTCTCAGCGGGCGACACCGAGCACCTCCAGATAGCGCTCGGCGCTGCGTTCCTGCGTGTATTCGGAGACGGCGGCGCGTAGCCTCTCGGGGGGCAGCGGATGCTCCAAGGTGTGCTGCATCGCATCGGCGAGCGCCTCGACATCACCGACCGGCACCAGCGGCCCGTAGCGTCCGCCGTCCAGGAGCTCGAACGGACCACTCGGGCAATCGGTCGAGACGACCGGGATACCCAGCGCCATGGCCTCGGTCAGGACGTTCGGCGAGCCCTCCCAGGCGGAGGACAGCACGAACAGACGGGCACGCGCGAGAAAGGGATAGGGATTGTCTCGAAAGCCGAGCAGCGCGACGCGGTCGCTCAAGCCGAGCTCGCCGATTAGCGTCTCCAGCTTGGATCGGCCGCCGCCCTCGCCGAGAATCGCGAGTCTGCAATCGATGTCCCGCGGCAGCCGCGCGAAGGCATGGAGCAGCGTCGGGAAGTCCTTTTGACGCTGCAGGCGCCCTGCGCCGAGGATGACCGGCGGCTCGCCCGGTGCGAGCCAGGGATGCGGGCAGGGCTCGGCGGCCAAGCGGTTCAGCTCCGGCGTGATGACCGGGTTGCGGATCACGCTGATCTGCTCGCTCGGCAGGCGGGCGATCCGCGCAGTATCCCGTGCGACGCCTTCGGAGACGGCGACGATGTGATCGATCCGCGGGTAGAGCAGACGGATCGGGGTATAGCGCAACCACCGCTCGATTCCGGTCCTTTCGGCCATCGCCGCGGAGAGGTGGGTCCCCAGCCGCATCACCAAGCGGGTGTCCGTACCGGCCAGCGCTCGCGCCAGCACCGCGGCCCGGCCGGCGCGATCCTTAGCCGCCAGCAGGGCTGCGGGGCGACGGCGCCTAAGATAGCGGGCGAGCGCCGGGGCGGCGAGCGCACTGTGGCGGGTACCCAGCTCGATCCGGTTGGCCTCGGCCGGGAGCCGGGCGAGATGCGGACCGGAGGCGCGCATCAGCACCAGATCGACGGGCTGACCCAGGTCAAGGACACCGCGGATGAGGTTCACGAGCATGTGCTCGACCCCGCCGGCACCCGAGAAGGATGCGAAGACGGCGATGGGGGGCTTGGTGCTCGGCATGAAGGTTTCTCGCGGGGTGATGAATACCGGCCCGTTTCGGCGCCGGCCGGGTGCGCGGAGCGGGTCGATTGGAGGTGACATCGCTGTGCGCGTCGATGTCTTCGTGCTCGGTTCTGCGTCGCGCACATCGGCACGGAGCCCCGGCGATCCTCACCCTGCGTGGGTGTTATAGTCTGGTGTCTACACGAGCTTTGATCACAACGAGGACAGAATCATGGCGGTGAAGAAGATCCTGATGCTGGTCGGCGATTATGTCGAGGACTACGAGGCGATGGTACCGCTTCAGATCCTGCAGATGGTGGGCCACAAGGTCTACACCGTCTGCCCGGACAAGAAGCCCGGTGACTGGGTGCGCACCGCGATCCACGACTTCGAAGGCGACCAGACCTACAGCGAGAAGCCGGGGCACCGCTTCGCCATTACGGCCGACTTCGATACGGTCGATCCCGCCAAGTACGACGCCTTGGTCATCCCGGGCGGCCGTGCCCCCGAGTACCTGCGGTTGAATCCGCACGTGATCGAGCTGGTCCGGCATTTCGCGGCTGGCGACAAGCCGATCGCTTCGGTCTGTCACGGGCAACAGATCCTGGCCGCCGCGGGGATTCTCGAAGGCAAACGCTGCACGGCTTATCCGGCCGTGCGCCCCGAGGTGGAGCGCGCCGGCGGCATCTGGTGCGAGGTCAACGAGACCGTTTCCAATGCCTACACCGACGGCAATCTGGTGACCGCCCCGGCGTGGCCGGCCCATCCGGAGTGGATGCGCAAGTTCCTCGACCTGCTGGGCACCCGCATCGAAGCCTGATGAGACAGCGCGTCTTTGTCTACGGGACCCTCCTGCGCGGAGAGGTCAATCACCATCTGCTCGTGCAGGCGGAGTATCTCGGGTCGCATCGCACGGAGGCGTGCTTCTCGTTGTATCTGCTCCGCGCCTATCCGGGCGCGGTGCGTGGCGGCGCAACCGCGATCCGGGGCGAGGTCTATGCCGTGGATCATGCCGGTCTGCGCCGGCTCGATCGACTCGAAGACTATCCCGCACTCTACGACCGCCGACTTCTGGCGACGCCGTTCGGACGGGCCTGGATCTATCTGTTTCGCGGATCCGTACGGGATCGTCCGCTGATCCCCGGCGGCGATTGGCGGAGCTTCGTGGCGGATCCGGACTCCATCCGAGCCGCTGGTGTGCGCCGGGTGCGTGATCCGAAGACCCGCGGCCCGTTGCTCGGCGAGACGGGCCGCAAGACGGTTGCGCAGTCGAGTGATTCAGAGTCGGTCCGCTCATCCGCTTGATCCGAGCCTTAGGAACGGTTCAAAAATTAAGTCAAACAACTCGACGAGAGAATGCCTTTCCCACGCTTATCGTAATCGACAGCGACAGCGACAGCGACAGCGACAACGACAACGACAACGATTAGAGTCGGTGCTCAATCTATTTCTGACAGGTTACCTATCGACGCTGGAGTAAGCCCGATGTCCGAAGAAGGCCGTTTCAAGATCCATCTCGAGCAGCAGGAAGGCTTTCAGATCAATGTCGCCTTCGACTGGAAGCGCGCCGCGGATCTGCTCATGGACGAGCCGCCCCCGTTGGGCGAGCAAAAGGGACCGAACGCCTCGCGTCTGCTCGCCGCCGCGGCGGCCAACTGTCTGAGCGCGAGTCTGCTCTATTGCGTCTTCAAGGAGGAGCCGCCGGACAATTGCCTGCGTGCCGAGGCGGTCTGCGTCATGGTCCGCAACGAGAAGAAGCGGCTGCGGGTCGGCCGGATGGAGATCACCTTGATCCTCGGGGAGACCGTGACGGCATCCCCGCGCTTCGCGCGTTGCAAGGGTCTCTTCGAGGACTTCTGCGTGGTCTCGGCCAGCATTCGGCAAGGGATTCCGATGCGCGTGACGCTTCGGGACGAAGCGGGAAACGTCCTCCACGAGACGGAATGACGTGCCGTCGGACGCGACGAGCAACCGCTCCGGTCTCGCGCCGTCGGTGTGGATCGCCGATCCAAACGGGTGCCCCGCGCCCGACGAGATCGACGCCGCACTGAGCTCCGTGGGCTTGACCGACCCGAGACCCGTTCTGGTCTTGGTCGGCGGTGCCGCGAATCTGTCCGAGGCGGTGGCGCCCGCATTGCTGAAACTCTTCGAGCGGATCGCGCCGCAACTCGACGCGCTCGGCGCGGCCGTCATCGACGGGGGCACCGCCTTCGGTGTCATGGCGCTGATGGGGCGGGCGCGTCGCGGCACCGATGCGCGCTTCCCGCTGATCGGGATCGCGCCGCAAGGCGCCGTGGCGATCGGCACGGTCAAGTCCGAGCAGCCTATCGGCAAGGACGGCAAGGACGGCAAGGACGGCAAGGACGGCAAGGACGGCAAGGTGCGGCTCGATGTCGACCACACCCATTTCATCTTGGTGCCGGGCGACGGCTGGGGTGATGAGTCGCCCTGGATCAGCGCCGTGGCGGATCGTCTGGCCCGCGGGCGCGGCACGCTGATGCTGGTCGCGGCCGGCGGGGAAATCACGCGTCTGGATGTGATGCACCGACTGCGGACCGGTGGTCGCGTTCTGGTCCTCGCCGGCAGCGGCGGCATTGCCGATCGGCTTGCCGATTGGCGTCGCGACGGCGGGAGCCTTCCCGATGTCGATGTCGATGTCGGAGAGGCCGAGCGCGATCTGATCGAGGTGTCGGACTTGGCGGACGCGCACGAGACACTGCCGGCGCTCGCCGAGCAGGCCCTCGCACGCTGATGATGCGAGACGGGATGTCCTTTGCCTTCGGGCCGCTTCCCATCCTGGTCTGCGGCCCCGGGCCGCTCGCGGATCTGGTCGTCGAGGGTCTGCGCCTGGAGGGACGCAAGGCCCTGCGGATTGATGCACAGCGCTTGGAGATGCTCGATCCGAAACGGATTCAAACCCTCATCCTGGCCGATCCTCCGAGCGCGCCCGCGCTGGTTGAAGCCATCGCTGCCCGTGCCGAGTCGCGTGGCCGGCGGAGGCGAGCCACCCAACGCCTGATCCTGATGCACGGGCAGGATCCGCCACCGCCGCTTCCCCTCCCGGACCCGAACGGGCCCCTGCGACTGGAGACCTTCGCGATCCGCAATCGCGCCGCACGTGCCCTACTGAACCGTTGGCCGCTGCACCTCGGCATGGACCCGCGCTTCGGCCAACGGCCTCATCTGCTCATCGCCGGCTTTGCCGATCCGGCTCAGGCGATCCTGGTGCATGCCCTGCGCCTGATCCAGTATGGGACCGGCCGCCCGCGCATCAGTGTCGTCTGCGCGGACAGCGATGCGGTCGGAGCCGCGTTCTTGGGCGCCTATCCGCAGGCACCCGAGGTCGCGGACATCCGATTCGGCCCGATCGAGGACACCCCGAGTATGCTGCGCGGGGCATGCTCGAAGGAGACACACGCGTCCAGCGCACCGCCGACCGATGCCGTGCCCGTCACTCTTGCCGTTGTTTGTCTTCCGGACGCGGCGGGAGAGGGTATCGAGACCGTTCGGCAGCTCGCGCGCGAGCTTGCAGACATCCAGGGTGTTTCGCCCCCGATCCTGTTCGAGATCGGTCTGTCGCAGGAGGTCGGAACTGCAACGGCCCGGGGCGGGATCGAGGATTGGGACGGCCAGATCATCCCGGTCTCCTATCTGCGCGAGGTCTGCCGGGCCTCCGTGCTGCTCGACGGACGCGGCGACGAGGTCGCCCGGACCATCCACGATCATTATCGCGACAGTATTGCCGCTCAAGGCCGCGATCCTGGGCTGGAGCCGGCGGGCCAACCCTGGGAGCTGCTCGCGACCTCCTATCGGCAGGCCAATCGTCATCAAGCCGACCATGTTTGGGCCAAGCTCGCGGTGACCGACGCCCGAGCGGTGCCGGAGGAGATGGTCGAATCCTTCGTTCTGACGCCCTTGGAGGTCGAGCGACTCGCCATCATCGAGCACGAGCGCTGGGCCGCGGATCGTCATCTTGACGGCTGGAGCTATGCCGCCGTGCGGAACAATCAGCTCAAGCACCATCCCCAGTTGATCCCCTACACCGATCTTTCCGAGCCGATGAAGGACCTGGATCGCTTTGCGGTGCGCGGTCTGCCGACCCTGCTCGCACGCCAGGGGCTCGGGATCCTGCGCTTGCTGATCGTCGGTATCCCACAGCCAGCCGCAGGCTGTCCGGTCGGCATGCGGTTGCGGCGGCTGGCCGACCAGGCGCTGGATCGACTGGTCGCGCGTTACCCGGATCGTGCCCTCGTCCTCGCCTCGACCCTGACCGATCGGCGCTCGCGCGAGCTGGTGCGCGAAGCCATGGATCGCGAGCAGGGCGTGGGTCTCTTTCTGCTGCTTCCGCGCCCCATATGTCATGTCCTTGCCGAGCTGTCCGATCCGCGCGACCGACGTGGTTTCTTGACGCTCGCGGCGCGAGCCGAACGGCGGATCAGCCTCAACGGCGATGCCGACTTGGCGACCTGGCTTTCCGGGCGCGTCGACATCAGTCTGATCCTGGGCGATCACGTTCCCGCGGGCGTGGTCGACAAGCGGGTTCGACTGGATCCGGGTGGTTCGGGTCTCGACTGGAACTTCGAGTATTGATGCCCGCGGCCGGTCGCCGGCTTCTGGCCAGGAACGGCATGCACCTAAATCGTGCGCTGTTCGACCTTGAGTGCGCCTTTGCTGCGCGGAAGCCCCGGTCCGGATGGGCACTCTCCGGGATGACGGGGACACAATGCCATGTCGCAGCGGTGAGCATTCCCCCTCCCCGGCCCTCCCCCGCAAGGGGGGAGGGAGTGATTTCAAACAAGGCATTAGACTCTTCCCCTCCCCTCGCGGGAGGGGGCCGGGGGAGGGGGACCGACCGGCTACTCGCAGCCTTGATTGCCGTCGTTGGCGCATGATCTGCATACCACTACCCCAGGAGAACCTGCAGGTGCGTCGTCCGCCCTGCAGCTCAAGCGACAATTCGGCGAATAGGTGGCTAGGGTTCCGATCCGCTAAACGCGGGTGTCTGGTCCGAGAGCTGCCGACCTGATCCGCCGATCCGTCCTAACACCTTCCCGAGCCGGCTAATCCCGGACTCCGAAAGTTTCAGGGCGTATCGACCGGGGCAGGTTACACGGCGGGATAAAAGCCCGGGAGATCACCTGCATGCAGGTTCTCCCGCGTTCCGTTTCGTAACCTGACCTCGGGAGAGCCTGCCATGACATTCACTCCGTCCAACCGCCCCAAGACCCGTGTCGGCCGCGTCCTCGTGACCGCCCTGCTGCTTGCAACGCTCTCCATCTCCGGCAACGCGCTGGCCAAGGATCAGTTCCGCATTGCCTGGAGTATCTATGTCGGCTGGATGCCCTGGGACTATGCGGCCGAGTCCGGCATCGTGAAGAAGTGGGCGGACAAATACGGCATCGAGATCGAGCTGGTGCAGATCAACGACTATGTCGAGTCGATCAACCAATACACCGCCGGGGCCTTCGACGGCTGCGTCATGACCAACATGGACGCGTTGACCATTCCGGCGGCGGGCGGCGTGGATTCCACCGCACTGATCATCGGCGATTTCTCCAACGGCAACGATGCCGTCATCCTCCGCGACAAGACCGAGCTGTCCGAAATCGCGGACCAGAAGGTCAATCTGGTCGAGCTCTCGGTCTCGCATTATCTGCTGGCACGCGGGCTGGCGAGTGTCGGTCTGAGCGAGCGCGACGTGACCGTCGTCAACACCTCGGATGCCGACATGGTCTCGGCCTTCGCCTCCGGCGGCCCCACGGCCGTGGTCACCTGGAACCCGCTGGTCTCCGAGATCCTGGCTATGCCGAACACCGCCAAGGTGTTCGATTCGAGCAAAATCCCCGGCGAGATCATCGACCTCATGGTCGTCAACACCGAGACCCTGGAGGCCAACCCGGCGCTCGGCAAGGCCCTGGTCGGCGCCTGGTACGAGACCATGTCGATCATGTCCAAAGACGACGAGGCCGGACGGGCCGCGCGCACCGCGATGGGCAAGGCGTCCGGGACCGATCTCGCCGGCTACGACGCCCAGCTCGCCAGCACCAAGATGTTCTTCGAGCCGGCCGACGCCGTGGCCTTCGCCAAGAGCGAGCAGCTGCCGCTCACCATGGAGGAGGTGGCGAGCTTCTCCTTCGATCACGGCCTGCTCGGCGAGGGTGCGCCGAACCCGGGTTTCATCGGCGTCGCTTTCCCCGGCGATCGCTCCTTCGGCGACTCCGGCAATCTTAAGCTGCGCTTCGATGCCAAGTTTATGCAGATGGCGGCGGACGGGGCGCTGTGATGGGCAGCCGTTGCTGAGTTATTGGGTATCGGTGATCGGTGATCGGTTATCGGTTAGGCGCATTCCGGAAACCCTTATGCCAACCTGAGCAACGGAGTGCTCCGCGAAACGATGGGCGTAGGTTGTGCCGAGCCGTGCGAGGCACAACCAACCCTTGGCGCAATTTGTGCCCCCCTGTCGTCAGCACAACCTACGAGTACTGAGAGCCGCCAGCCTCCAGCTATCAGTTATCAGCTATCAGCTAACAGGTATCAGCTAACAGCTAACAGCTAACAGCTAACAGCGCTCCCTCCGCCATCCAGGACCACCGATGAAACGACTCATCAACCAACGCCCCGGACGGGTGTCGACGGCGGCACTCGCGCTCCTGCCCTTCGTGGTCCTGGCGGTCGTCTATCTGCTCGCCTCGGATGCGCGGCTGGCGGAGAACCCGAACGATAAGCTGTTGCCGTCGTTCAGCACGCTCGCCGAGTCCTTCGTGCGCCTGACCAGCGAGCCAAGCCAGCGCACCGGCGAGATCCTGTTGTGGCAAGACACAGGGGCGAGTCTGCGACGGTTGGCTCAAGGCGTCGGGATCAGTGCGGCGATCGGTCTGATCTTGGGGGTTGCCCTGGGTGCCATCCCGCTGATCCGGTCCGGGTTTGCGCCCTTCGTCGCGGTGCTGTCGCTGATCCCGCCGATGGCGGTGCTGCCGGTCCTCTTTATCGTCTTTGGGCTCGGCGAGGTCTCTAAGGTTGTCCTCATCGTCGTCGGTATCACGCCCTTCATCGTGCGTGATCTGCAGCAGCGGGTGCAGGAGCTGCCGCGCGAGCTGATCATCAAAGCGCAGACGCTTGGCGCGAACAGTTGGCAGATCGTCCTGCGGGTGATCCTGCCGCAGGTGCTGCCGCGGCTGATCGATGCGGTACGGCTGACGCTCGGCACCGCCTGGCTCTTCCTCATCTCGGCCGAGGCGATCGCGGCCACCGAGGGGCTCGGTTATCGGATCTTTCTGGTGCGCCGGTATCTCGCGATGGACGTCATTCTGCCCTACGTGGTCTGGATCACCATCCTCGCCTATCTGACCGACTTCCTGTTGAAACAGATCTCGCGCCGGGCCTTTCCCTGGTATCACACCGGAGAGCCGGGCCGATGACACCGCGGATCCGCTTCGAGAACGTCTGGATGACCTATGGCGATCAGGTCGTGCTGGAGCGACTCAACCTGACCGTGGCGCCGGGCGAGTTCTGCACCATCGTCGGGGCCTCTGGCTGCGGCAAGACCACCCTGCTGCGCCTGCTGCTGGGAGAGGAGACGCCGAGCCGCGGGCGGATCCTGCTCGACGGTGAGACCCTGCCCGCCGAGCCGGGGCCTGATCGCGGCATCGTCTTTCAGCGCTACTCGGTGTTCCCGCACCTTTCGGTGCTGGGCAACGTCCTCTTGGGACTGGAGCTGCGTGCCGCGCCCGTGACCGGTCGGCTCTTCGGGGCCGCCCGTCGCAACGCGCAAGAGGAGGCGTTTGCGATGCTTGATGCGGTCGGTCTCGGGCAAGCACTGCGCAAGTACCCGACCCAGCTCTCCGGAGGCATGCAGCAGCGTCTCGCGCTCGCCCAGTCGCTGGTCATGCACCCGCGCATCCTGCTGCTCGACGAGCCCTTCGGCGCGCTCGATCCGGGGATCCGCCGCGACATGCACGAGCTGGTGCTGCGGCTCTGGCGCGAGAACAACCTAACCGTTTTTATGGTCACCCACGACATCCGCGAGGGCTTCTACCTGGGCACGCGCCTCCTGGTCTTCGACAAACTGCGCTACGACCCGGATGCGCCGCAAGCCTACGGCGCCGGAATCACCTACGACCTGCCGATCGGACAGGCAGATCCGGAAACGCTGGCGGAGGTGTTGGGGCGGCCGGCGGAGAGGAGTGAGGGGTGAGTCTACCAATCCAAGAGCTGAGAGCTGAGAGCTGGAAGCTCCGCCAACCCCATCACCCGAGGAGACCACCATGACTACCGAGCCCTTAGACCCCGCGCGCATCGTCCACCGCGAGCTGCTGCCCGGTGCGCGTCACTGGTCCTTCATCATTCGCCGCGGTTTCGCGCTGCGACTGACCGATCGGCGGGGCGGGGCCAACTGCTCGGCGCTCTTCTACAACGCGCACGAGAAGATCGAGCGCTACAACATGGCCGATACGCTCAAGGCGCAGCACACCGCCTTCTTGACCGCGGGTCATGTCTGCTACTCCGACATGGGTCGGATCCTGGTCTCGATTACGGGTGATACCTGCGGCTGGCACGACACCTTCTGCGGGGTGAGCGATGCACGCCTGGTGCGCGAGCGCTTCGGCGTGGCCCGTTATCAAGAGGCGCGCAATGCCTTCCTGCGCAACGGCCGCGAGCTGTTTCTGATCGAGCTCGGCAAGTGGGGTCTCGGGCGTCGCGATCTGGTCGCCAACGTCAACTTCTTCAGCAAGGTTGCGGTCGACGAGGGCGGCGTCATGTGCTTCGAGACCGGTCACTCCAAGCCCGGCGATCATGTCGACCTGCGTGCCGAGATGGACACCTTGGTGGTGCTCAACAGCTGTCCGCATCCGCTCGACCCCACGACCAAGTGGTCGCCCAAGCCGGTCGATCTGACGATCTATCGCGCCGATCAGGCCGCCGAGGACGACCCCTGCCGAATCTCCTGTCCGGAGAACGGCCGCGGCTTCGCCAGTACTGCCATCTATCACTGTCAGCTCTGAGGGCACCGGCATGACGACCCAAATCCCGACCCAAATCCCGACCCAGATCCCGACCGAGCCTCCGACTCCGGACTTGGCCCATCCCGTCGCCGACTTCACGGCGAACCTGATCGAGAGCCGGCTCGATCCCTCCGACGCCGTCTACGATCACGAGATCCCGGCCGGCGAGCCCTGGCTGCATGAGCTGCGGGCCGGCCAGACTCTGCGCATCCTCGACCTCATGGGCAACCAGGCGGTGGACACCCTCTTCTACAACGCCCGTGACCCGGCCGAGCGCTACAGCGCCGTGGACACCATTCGCGCCCAAGGAAGCCTCTATCTGACGACCGGCTCGGTCCTGCTCTCCAACGACGGCAACCCGATGGCGACCATCGTCGCCGACACCTGCGGGCGGCACGACACCTTGGGCGGTGCCTGCGCCGCCGAGTCGAACCAAGTGCGCTATGCGCTGGAAAAGCGGCCGATGCACAACTGCCGCGACAACTATCTGATCGCTTTGGCCGAGTCTGCCTATGACATGGGCAAGCGCGACCTCACCGCCAACATTAACTTCTTCATGAACGTGCCGGTGACCCTGGAAGGTCGCCTGACCTTCGAGGACGGCATCTCGGACGCCGGCAAGTATGTGGAGCTGCGAGCCGAGATGGATCTGATCGTCCTGGTCTCGAACTGTCCGCAGCTCAACAATCCGTGCAATGCCTATAACCCGACGCCGGCGCGGATGCTCATCTGGGACTGATTGAGGTACCCGCAATCTGAGGTTCCTCTCACGGAGATACGGAGACACGAAGCTGATGACGAAAAGACCTCGGATTCTCCGTGCTCTCCGAGTCTCCGTGAGAGACATTCCGAGTTTCGATGCGGAACGACCCACGACCGTTTGGAAGCGCCGACGATGTTCGATAATGTCCTGATTGCCAACCGCGGCGCGATCGCCTGCCGCATCATCCGCACGCTCGACGCCTTGGGTATCGGGTCGGTGGCGGTCTATTCGCGCGCCGATGCCGGGGCGCGGCATGTGAGCCTGGCAGGCGAGGCGGTCTGTATCGGCGAGGCGTTGGCGGCCGAGTCCTATCTGGACATGGGTCGGATCCTGGACGCTGCCGAGGCGACCGGTGCGCAGGCCATCCATCCCGGCTACGGTTTCCTGTCCGAGAACGCGAGCTTCGCGGAGGTCTGCGAGCAGCGTGGTCTGGTCTTCCTCGGACCGACCCCGGCACAGTTGCGCGACTTCGGGCTGAAGCACCGTGCACGCGAGCTGGCCGCGGCCAACGCCGTGCCTCTGCTGCCCGGCAGCGGTCTGCTGGAGGACGCCGAGCTGGCGCGGCGCGAGGCGGACCGGATTGGCTACCCGGTGATGCTCAAAAGCACGGCGGGCGGCGGCGGGATCGGGATGCAGCAGTGCGCCGATGCCGACGAGCTGACCGATGCCTTCGAGCGGGTCCGTCGGCTCGGTCAGAGCAACTTCGCCGATGCCGGGATCTTCTTGGAGCGCTATGTCCGTGGGGCGCGGCATATCGAGGTGCAGATCTTCGGCGACGGGCTCGGCGGCGTCGTGGCGCTCGGCGAGCGCGATTGCTCGCTGCAGCGGCGCAATCAGAAGGTCGTCGAGGAGACCCCCGCGCCGAACCTCCCGCCCGAGCTGCGCGCCGCCATGCTGGAGACCGGACGCCGACTCGGTGCCGCGGTCGCCTATCGCTCGGCGGGGACGGTCGAATACATCTACGACCCCGAGCGCGGCGCCTTTTACTTTCTGGAAGTCAACACGCGTCTTCAGGTCGAGCACGGCGTCACGGAGGCGGCGACCGGTGTCGACCTGGTCGAGTGGATGGTGCGTCTGGGGGCGGGCAGTCTGCCGGATCTCGGCGGGCTGGCCGTCGAGCCGCGAGGTCATGCGATCCAGGTCCGTCTCTATGCGGAGGATCCGGGCAAGGGTTTTCAGCCGAGCGCGGGGCTCTTGACCCATGTTGCGCTGCCGTCGGATGTCCGCGTCGACACCTGGATCGAGACCGGCACCCAGGTCTCGCCCTACTATGATCCGCTACTCGTTAAGGTCATCGTCCATGCGGAGGATCGCCTCGCAGCGCTCGCGCGTTTGGGGCAGGTGCTGGAGCGGACCGAGATCGCCGGCATCGAGACCAATCTCGACTATCTGCGCCGGGTCATTCGCGATCCGGAGGTCGTGGCCGGCCGCCACCACACCGCGACACTGGCGGGCTTCGACTATCGGCCCGACACCATCGACGTCCTCGCCGCCGGCACCCAGACCACGGTGCAGGACTGGCCGGGGCGACTGGGCTACTGGGACGTCGGTATCCCCCCGTCGGGGCCGATGGACGATCTGGCGTTCCGGCTCGGCAACCGGCTGCTCGGCAACGCGCCCGACGTCGCCGGGCTGGAGCTGACGGTCACGGGGCCGACCCTGCGCTTCAATCGCGATGTGCTCGTCTGTCTGACCGGGGCCGAGATGGCGACGGAGATCGACGGACGTCCGCTGCCTTGGTGGCGTCCCGTCGCTGTGCGTGCGGGAGAGGTGCTGCGTCTCGGTGCGCTGGTCGGGTCCGGGGCGCGCGCCTATCTGACGGTGCGCGGCGGCCTGCAGGTGCCGACCTATCTCGGCAGTTGCGCCACCTTCACACTCGGCCGATTCGGCGGGCACGGCGGGCGTCCGTTGCAGGTCGGGGATGTACTGCATCTGGCGACCGATCCGGATCCGCTCGCCGAGCCGATCACGGACGGGAACGGCCCAAGCGTATCGTGCCTGGCAGAGCAGATCATCCCGCGCTACGGCGACACCTGGACCCTTCGCGTCATCTACGGCCCGCACGGTGCCCCCGAGTTCTTCACCGACGCGGACATCGCAACCCTCTTCGCAACCGACTGGGAGGTGCACTACAACTCGAGCCGCACCGGCGTGCGTCTGATCGGACCCAAGCCGACCTGGGCACGGCCCGACGGCGGCGAGGCCGGGCTGCATCCCTCCAACATCCACGACAACGCCTATGCCCTGGGGACGCTGGATTTCACCGGCGACATGCCCGTGATCCTGGGTCCGGACGGACCGAGTCTGGGCGGGTTCGTCTGTCCGGCGACGGTCATCTCGGCGGATCGCTGGTGTCTGGGGCAGCTTCGGCCGGGTGATCGGGTGCGTTTTGTGCCGGTCGATCAGGAGACGGCCAATGCGCTGGAGGCGGCCCGCGACGACATGATCCTCCGGCGTTCAGCACCGACCGCGGCGCCGCAGCTTGTAGGATGGGTACGCCCGACCGAAGGCGACGCACGGCTTGATGAGGGAGCGCGGGCTTTGCCCAGCCTACGACCGGCGCGGTTGGCCGACCCGCGCCTGCGTCGGATCGATCCGCCGGAGCATCCGGTCGGCGTGACCTACCGGGCCTCCGGCGACAAGGATCTGCTCGTCGAGTACGGCCCCCAGGTGCTGGACATCCGGCTGCGCTTCCGGGTGCATGCCCTGATGCTTTCGCTCCGCGACGAGCCGATCCCCGGTGTGCTGGAGCTCACCCCGGGCATTCGCTCCTTGCAGGTGCGCTACGACAGCCGTGCGCTGAAGCTCGATGCCCTGCTGGATCGACTCGTCGCGCGCGAGCAGGCGCTCGGGGACGTCGAGTCACTGTCGGTGCCGGCGCGCGTGGTGCATCTTCCCTTGTCCTGGGACGACTCGTCCACCCGGCTCGCGATCGAGAAGTACATGCAGTCGGTGCGACCGGACGCGCCCTGGTGTCCGAGCAACATCGAGTTTATCCGCCGCATCAATGGGCTCGACAGCATCGATGAGGTTCGGCGCATCCTCTTCGAGGCGAGCTATCTGGTGATGGGTCTGGGCGACGTCTATCTGGGCGCGCCGGTCGCCACGCCTCTGGATCCGAGGCATCGCTTGGTGACCACCAAATACAACCCGGCCCGCACCTGGACACCCGAGAACGCGGTCGGGATCGGCGGCTCCTATCTCTGTGTCTACGGCATGGAAGGACCGGGCGGATATCAGTTCGTCGGACGCACCCTCCAGATGTGGAACCGCTTCAAGCGCACCCCGGATTTCGAGCGGCCCTATCTGCTGCGCTTTTTCGACCAGATCCGCTTCTATCCGGTCTCCGAGCAGGAGCTGACCGAGCTGCGCGAGGCCTTTCCGCGCGGCGGCTTTCGGCTCGAGGTCGAGGAGACGCGGTTCAGCCTGGCCGAATACCAGGCGTTTCTCCACACGAACGCGGTGTCGATCACGGCCTTCAAGGCACGCCAACAGGCCGCCTTCGAGGCCGAGCGCGAGCGCTGGGCCGCGGCCGGTCAGCTCGAGGTTGATCAGGATGTCGGCGACGGTGCGTCCGGGCACATCGACGAGCAGGCTGAGTCGCTGCGGCTCGCGCCGGGCGAGCTGGCGATCGAGAGCCATGTCCACGGCAGTCTCTGGCAGCTCGAGGTCGAGGTCGGGCAGCAGGTCGAGCCCGGCCAAGTGCTGCTGGTTCTGGAGTCCATGAAGATGGAGATCGCGGTGCATGCCGACCGAAGCGGACGGGTCGCGCGCATCCTCTGTCGGAGCGGCGCTCAGGTGACACCCGGTCAGGCACTTTTGGTGTTGGATACCGCCGACCCAACGGAGAAGACAGCATGAGCCGAGCACCGCAGACGCCCCTGAATCTCTCGATCCGCCATCTCCGCGCCGCCTATCGCGAGGCCCGGCTCACGCCGGCAACGCTGGTGGAGCAGATCCGCACCCGGATCGCCGAGCACGCGGCAGACAACATCTGGATCCATGTCCTGTCCGACGCCGAGCTGGCGCTTTATCTGGCGCGGCTGTCCGAGGCCGATCCCGAGACACTCCCGCTCTACGGCATCCCCTTCGCGATCAAGGACAATATCGACCTCGCCGGCGTGCCGACCACCGCCGCGCTGCCGGAGTTTGCCTGGACCCCGGAGCGTTCAGCCACCGTCGTCGAGCGCCTGATCGCCGCCGGCGCGCTGCCCATCGGCAAGACCAATCTCGATCAGCTCGCAACCGGGCTGGTCGGCACCCGCTCGCCCTACGGCGTGGTGCCCAATGCCTTCGATCCGGCCTACATCGCCGGCGGCAGCAGCTCGGGCTCCGCCGCAGCGGTCGCGCACGGGCTCGTCAGCTTCGCCTTGGGAACGGACACCGCCGGCTCGGGGCGGGTCCCGGCGGCGCTCAACAACCTGGTCGGCATCAAACCGACCCGCGGTCTCGTCAGCACCCGCGGCGTGCTGCCGGCCTGCCGCACGCTCGATTGTGTCAGCCTCTTTACGTTGGATTTGGCCGACGCCGAGGTGCTGATGCCGATTGCCGCTCGCTTTGATGCCGAGGATCCATTCGCGCGACCTTCACCGTCGTCCGCGCGGCCGGCGCACAAATGGGCCGACGCGCCCTTTCGCTTCGGGGTACCCGCCGAGCTCGAGTGGTTCGGCGACACGGCGAGCGCCAGTCTCTTCGAGGCAACGACGAGACGCCTGAGCGCACTCGGCGGCGAGGCGGATACCATCGATTTCAAGCCCTTCGTCGAGGCGGCTCGTCTGCTCTACGAAGGTCCCTGGGTCGCGGAGCGTTACGCCGCGATCGAGGACTGGATGCGAACCCGCCCGGAGACGCTGCACCCGGTCACCCGCGCCATCATCGAGCCGGCGGCCGAGGCGCGCGCGGTCGACGCCTTCAAGGCCCAATACCGACTGGCCGAGATCAAGCGCAGAACGGACGCGTTCTGGCCCGATCTGGACTGCATCCTGACCCCGACGATCGCGACCCCCTATCGCATCGCGGAGGTCGTCGCCGACCCGATCCGGCTCAACAGCAATCTGGGCTATTATACGAACTTTATGAACCTGCTCGATCTGGCTGCCGTCGCCGTGCCCGCCGGGATGCGGCCCGACGGTCTGCCGTTCGGCGTCACCCTTTTCGGTCCGGCCCTCAGCGACGCGGTTCTGGCACGCCTGGCCGAGCGTATTCATCTGGATCCGAGCCAGAACGCTTGGCCGACCCAGGGCGCGACCGGGCACCCAGTGTCGGCGGTTTCCGGATGGGAACCAAGACCCGCCGATTCGGGTTCCGCAGAAATCCCGAAGGAGACCGACCCCGCAATGCTGCCACTGGTCGTCTGCGGCGCCCACCTCTCCGGACTCGCGCTCAATCACCAACTGATCGAGCGCGGTGCCCGACTCCTGTCCGCAACCAAGACCGCGCCACGCTATCGCCTCTACGCACTCCCCGGCGGTCCACCCGAGCGCCCCGGCCTGATCCGCGTCCCGACCGACGGTGTCGCCATCGAGGTCGAGATCTGGGCGCTTCCGCAGTCAACCGTCGGCAGCTTCCTCGCCGGCATCCCCGCGCCGCTCGGACTCGGCAGCGTCGAGCTGGACGACGACCGTTGGGAAAAGGGCTTCATCTGCGAGGGCTTCGCGGCGGAGGGTGCGCGAGACATCAGTGCACTCGGCGGGTGGCGGGCGTATCTGGCTGTCGGGGTTTAGGTCAGCGGTGAGCGTCCAACAGCCACCGCCGCGGTTGTAGGTTGTGCCGAGCCGTGCGAGGCACAACCAGCCGTCGGCCGACGTTGTGCTCCCTATCGTCAGCACAACCTACGCGGCTGATAGCTGATAGCTGATAGCTGATAGCTGATAGCTGAAGGCAGGAAGCAGCCGTCGGCGGACGTTGTGCTTCCTATCGTCAGCACAACCTACTCGGCCGATGGCTGAAGGCAGGAGGCAGTGAGCCGGCCCCGGCACCGCCGCACGAAATTCATCCCGACCGAACCGCGAAGCTCTGCGACAATAGGCGGATCGCCGCGGCAGGGGTCTGCGTGCGCTAAACCGCGTCCAGAGTGAAATGGGTCATTTTCATTTTGTGTTGGGCTCAAGGATTGTTCCGGGCTTTGTGGTGACGCGGTTCAAAAAGTTACTATTTTTAATACTTTAAATCGCGCCAGCTCCGACAGTTAGCGGATCTCGCGCGGCCAAGCCAATCCAACAGACGACGCATACCGCACCGGGCGCGGTTTAGTCCAGACAACCCGCAACAAAATGACGAGAGAGGTACATTCGAACAATGGCATCCCAAACCACCCAACAGGTGTTCGCATTCGAAGAGGGGGACGGCAAGGACAAGAGATTGCTCGGGGGCAAGGGCGCCAATCTCTGCGAGATGACCCAAATGGGGCTTAACGTCCCGCCTGGGTTCGTCATCTCCACTGCGGCCTGCCTGGAATATCTCGACTCGCCCGATCGCGCGCTGCCGCCCGGACTGATGGACGCGGTGCACGAGCAAATGCGTGCCGTCGAGAAGAAGACCGGCAAGGGCTTCGGCGATTCGGACAAGCCGTTGCTGGTCTCGGTGCGCTCGGGCTCCGCCATGTCCATGCCGGGCATGATGGACACTATTCTGAATCTGGGTCTGAACGAAGAGACGCTGCAGGGTGAAATCCGCGCAACCGGCGATGCGCGCTTCGGCTACGACGCCTATCGCCGCTTCATTCAGCTCTTCGGCAAGGTCGCGCTCGGGGTGCCGGATGCCGCCTTCGACCATGAGCTCGACGCGGTCAAGGAGGCGGCGCACGCCAAGCAGGACGTCGACCTGAGCGCCAGTGACCTAAAAGAGGTCAGCGAGCGTTTCCTGCGGGTCGTCGAGTCGCATACCGGCCACCCCTTCCCGTCCGATCCTTATCGGCAACTGGAGATCGCCATCAAGGCCGTTTTCAACAGTTGGGGCGGCAAGCGCGCGGTCGACTATCGCAGACAGTTCCACATCACGCCCGAGATGGCCAACGGCACCGCGGTCAACGTGGTGACCATGGTTTTCGGAAACCGCGGCGACGACTCGGCGACAGGTGTGGCCTTCACGCGCAACCCGGGCTCGGGCGAGAACAAGCTCTACGGCGAATATCTGGTCAACGCCCAGGGCGAGGACGTGGTCGCCGGGATCCGAACGCCCAAGCCGATCTCGCGCCTGCGCGTGGAGATGCCCGAGATGGCCGCTCAGCTCGACATCCTGCGCGAGAAGCTCGAGACCCACTACCGCGAGGTGCAGGACTTCGAGTTCACCATCGAGCGCGGTCAACTCTTCTGCCTGCAGACACGCAACGGCAAGATGAACGCGGTCGCCATGGTGCGCACCTCGGTGGAGATGGAGCGCGAGGGTCTGATCAACAAGGAAGAGGCGCTGCTGCGCATCCAGCCCGACTTGCTTGAGCAGATGCTCTTCCCGCGGCTGGATCCGACCGTCAAGGCCGAGTCGGTCGCACAGGGCCTGCCGGCATCGCCGGGCGCGGCCTCGGGCATTGCGGTCTTCGATGCCGATCGCGCCGAGCAATTCGGTCACGAGCTCGGCCAAAAGGTCATCCTGGTTCGCGAGGAGACTAAGCCCGAGGACATCCACGGCTTCTTCGCCGCCGAAGGCATCCTGACCTCGCGCGGCGGCAAGACCTCGCACGCCGCCGTGGTCGCACGCGGCATGGGTAAGCCCTGCGTCGCCGGCGCTGAAGGCATCAGTGTGGATGTGAACCGGCGAGAGGCGCGGGTCGGTTTGACCAGCTTCAAGGAAGGCGACGTCATCACCATCGACGGCACCTCGGGCAAGGTCTACCTCGGCGCCATCCCGACCGTGGAACCCGATTTCACGCCCGAGCTCGACGTCCTCCTCGGCTGGTCCGACGAGGTGGCCCGGCTCAAGGTCATGGCCAACGCGGACACGCCCGAGGACGCCCGGCGTGCGCGCAAGTACGGCGCGGTCGGCATCGGCCTGGCGCGCACCGAGCGCATGTTCAACGATGTGGAGCGTCTGCCGGTCGTCATCGAGATGATCGTCGCCGAGACGCCGGAGACGCGCCAAGCGGCACTCGACAAGCTGCTGCCCCTGCAGCGGAAGGACTTCCGCGATCTGTTCGAGGTGATGGCGCCAAATCCGGTCACCATTCGGTTGCTCGACCCGCCGATCCACGAGTTCCTGCCAGACGAGCATGTCCTGGAGCGCGAGCTGACGGACCTGCGCGGGCTCGCCCGTACGACCCGCGGCATGAGCGTGCTGGCTGGGGCCATGGGACTTTTGCACTCGCCCGACAACGTCCGGCACGATATCGAGTCGCTTCGCCGCATGGTGGATCCGGCGATCGTCGAGGATGCCATCGCCAAGAAGGAGGCGATGCTGCGCAAGGTCCGTGCGCTCTACGAGACCAACCCCATGCTGGGTCATCGCGGCGTGCGTCTCGGCATCACCTTCCCCGAGATCTACCAGATGCAGATCCGGGCGATCCTTGAAGCGGCGGCGGAATGCACCAAGGCGGGCATCGAGGTCCATCCCCAGATCAAGGTGCCGCAGGTCTGCACAGCGCAGGAGCTGAGGTTGGTCAAGTCGTTCGTCGACAGCATCCACGACGAAGTGACCGAGACCTACGGCCAGCCGGTGAACTTCAAGTTCGGCACCATGATCGAGGTGGTGCGGGCCTGCATGCGTGCCGAGTCGCTCGCCGAGGAGGCCGAGTTCTTCTCCTTTGGCACCAACGACCTGACGCAGGCGACCTTCTCCTTCTCGCGCGAGGATGCCGAGAACAAGTTCCTGCCGCTCTACAACCAGTCCGGCATCCTGCAGGACAACCCCTTCGAGGTGTTGGACGTAAAGGGTGTGGGCAAGCTGATGCAGTTGGCCGTGGACTGGGGCCGCTCGGTCAAGCCCAACCTGCATGTCGGCATCTGCGGCGAGCACGGCGGCCACCCGGCATCCATCGCCTTCTGCCATCAAGCCGGGTTGGACTATGTCAGCTGCTCGGGTCCACGCGTGCCGGTCGCCCGGCTCGCGGCGGCCCATGCGGCACTGAAGGCGACTCGATAGGGAAGGCGATCTGATGTTTGGCCAGGGATGGCCGTTCGATCCGGTGGAACAGGCGCTATCGATTTGTCGCACCTGCTGAAATGGCGGTTTCAGCCGGAGCGGCGTGGCGCGAGCTGGGAGACCACGATCCGGACGCAGCGCGCAGGGATCGAGCGACGCCTTCGTCGCACCCCAGGCCTGGCCCGATCGCTGGAGGACACCGACTGGTGGGCCGATGCCTGGGACGATGCACTGGACGCCGCCACCCGCGAGACCGGTATCGCCGATCTGCCGAGGACCTGTCCCTGGACCGTCGGCGAGGTGCTTGACGGCGATTGGTTGCCGAGCGGCTGAGGCACCTTATAGTCGTAAGGCGGGACAAATTATACCCTGGATGGCAGCTTACCTTTGTCCCGTAGGCTAATTGGGTGAGCCCGATGTTGTCGCTGAGTTTGTTTCACATGGAATCCTCACAATACTCCGCGCTGAGCATGCCGGACTATGCCACCGTCGCCAATCCACCGAGTTGTTCCGCGATTCTTACCCCCTTGAGGCGTCCCTGAAGGCCGCATCGGCCAGTTACGGATACTGATGCCGCCGGCCAGGGTCCGTTATTCAGCGGATGCCGGACCCTCCTCAGCTCCATGAGTCACATATACTGTCCCCGGAATCGCGTAGACTCCGCAGCCTGCCAAGTTCAACCCCTATCACGAGGCGTTTCGGCTCTTTATGGTTCTAGCTTCACTCTCCGTCGCCTTCGGTCTGGCGCTGCTGCTCTGGAGCGCCGATCGCTTCGTCGAAGGCTCCGCCGTGAGCGCCCGACATCTGGGCATGCCGCCCTTGCTGATCGGCATGGTGATCGTCGGCTTCGGAACCTCGGCCCCGGAGATGGTCGTCTCCGCCTTGGCGGCCATGCAGGGTAACCCCGGGCTCGCGCTCGGGAATGCCTACGGCTCGAACATCACCAATATCGCGCTGATCCTGGGCCTGACCGCGATCATCAGCCCCATCGCGGTTCATTCAAGCGTGCTCCGCAAGGAGCTTCCGATCCTCGCCGCAGTGACGGTCTTCGCCATCGTCATGCTTATGGACGGCGACTTGACTCGGATGGACGCCTGGGCCTTCCTGGGCGTGTTCGCGGCACTGATGGTCTGGACCATTCGCGAGGGTCTGAGGCATCGCTCCGATCCCTTTGCCGGCGAGATGACACAGGAGCTCGATGCGGCCGAGATGCCCTTGCGCCGTGCGCTGTTGTGGGTGGTCATCGGTCTGGTCTTGCTGATCATCAGCTCGCGACTCTTGGTCTGGGGTGCGGTCGAGATCGCGCATGCACTGGGTGTGAGCGACCTCATTATCGGTTTGACGATCGTCGCTGTGGGAACCTCGCTGCCCGAGCTCGCCTCCTCGATCATCGCCGCGCGCAAGGGTGAGCACGACATTGCCCTGGGCAACATCATCGGGTCAAATCTGTTCAATACGCTTGCGGTGGTCGGGATCGCGGGGGCGATCCATCCGATGGTCGTGCCCCCTGAGGTCGTCTCGCGCGACATGATGGTGATGGGCCTGCTGACACTGTCCTTGTTCGTGATCGGCTACGGGTTCCGCGGACCGGGTCGAATCAATCGCATCGAGGGAGTGCTGCTCCTGGCCTGCTATGTCGGCTACACCTCCTTCCTGATCAGCACCCTGTTCAAACCGTAAGGGCCGTCGGTTGTGCCGAGTCGTGCGAGGCACGACCAACCGCTGGCGGAAGTTGTGCTTCCTATCGTCGGCCCAACCTACGGGAATGGAATTTTCCGGAAATTGCCTGAAGGGCCAACCGCCGTTTCCAGGCTCAGCGCATCATCCCGAGGGAGGATTTGGCGACACCGGTCGGACTTTCCCCCCGCGATTAGCCCGCATGGATGGCTTCAAAAGCGGACGGGCCGTTCGTCCGTCCGGCCCTCGCTCATTGTTTTCAGTTGCTCGCAGAGCATGGTGACCGCGCGCTCGGCCTCGGCATTCGGGTCCCAGACATGCTGACCCCAGCGGATGGGATCACGCAGTTGCGCACCTAAACGCTGCGGAGCGAGGACCTCGTAGATCTTCCGCCATTCGCCCTCGACCCGGAGCGCGAGCTGCGGATTGATGATGTACTGGCCGCGACGCCAGCGCGCGAAGAGTTTTCGATTGTAGGGGGCGTCGCGGTCGCGTTCGTTCTTCGACAAGATCGAGGAGATGTAGGAGCGTTTCTTGCGCTTCGCCGGGACGACGGACTCCGGGAAGTGCGCAAGCAGCTCGGCGAAGTCGACGGCCGACAACAGGTCACCGCGCCGGACCCAATTCTCACCGAGGCGCTGATAGAACAGCACCATGGCGATGCAGAGCATCAGGTACTCCATCAGTCGTTGATCGAGTTTGACCAGGCGTCCGTCGATCTGGATATCCAGTGCGGGCGGGGCTAGGCGCTCGAACACGGCGGGTAGCTTGGTGCGGGCGAAGCGTTCGTCGGCGCAGGCCCGATCCAGCGCGATCTGGAAGGCGTTGAGTCCGTTGGCGTCGACGAGGCCGGTGTCCGCGTCCCGTTCAAGCAGCAGCGCGGCGAGCTCGGCATTGCCCATGCGACTGGCGATCATGAGCGATGTCTGTCCGAAGACATTGCGGAAATCGACCCCGTATCGGTCGACCAATCGCAACACCGCATCCGGCTGCTTGAGACTGTAGGGTAGGTAGTGGCCCTTCTCCAGCACGGGCAGCGCCTTGTCGGGGTGCTTCGCCGCTTTAACACCCTTTTGGATCAGGGCATTGAGCAGGCGTTGATCATGATAGACGAGGGCGTATTCCATCAGCGCGATGCCTCCCTTCTTGTCGCCGCGCTCCAGCGCATTGGTCTTGAGGTCGGCCAGGGCGTCCCCGCTCAGCATGGTCCAGGGGACGGCGCGTTGCTTGAGGATCTGCTCGCGGATCTCGGCGGCCTGCTCCTCTTTGCCCTGAAGCTCGAGGCGGTGCGCCTCGCGACGCCATTCGTCCAGCGTCGAGCGCTGCTCCTCGACGTCTTCCACGCCCTCGTGCACATGGGTCAGGCCGAGCAAGTCAAGCAGCGGCTGTTTGGGGCGCGGCTCGATCAGGTAGAGGTTCTTCACCGCGCGCGTCACGGCGACGTACAGGGCGTTGATGTAGAACTTGAAGACCTCGAGTGATTTGTCACCCTTATCGCGGCCACGTGCATAGCGCAGCTCGCCCTGCAGGTCGGACTCGTCGAGCCCCGTGGCGATGTCGCGAAAACGTTTCTCCTCGCCCGAGATGAATCCGTACAGGAGGACGTTCTCGTATTCCAGCCCCTTGGCCTCGTGGATCGAGAAGACCAAGGGGGTCCGAAAGAACCGGCGCACCTCGGCCTTCTGCTCCGGATGCAGCACCAGGATGGCGAAGCGCGCCGAGGCGGCGGTGCGCCGATCCAGGTCGTGCTTCACCTGATCGCTGTCCTGCAACAGGCCGACCCGGCCCCGCGTCGGGCCGCGGCTGCGTACCAGATAGTTGCTCTCCCGGTCGACCGAGCCGAAGCGCGCATGCTTGATGTGCAGCAGCCGATTGGCGATCTCGGTGACCTGCGGGGAGTTGCGGAAATTGGTGTTGAGGATACGGATCAGGTCGGCGCCGGGATCGGCCTGTTTGTCGGCCTGTTTTCCGTCGCCCTGCTGATGCCAGAACAGGCTCTTCACCTTGGACCAGGAGAAGAAGTTCGGATGCACGATCTGATTTGAATCGCCGCACAGCAGGAACCGGCGCGGGTCGCGCAACGCGCGTAGGATCAGCAGGAGCTGAACGTTGGTGAGATCCTGAACCTCGTCGACCACGACGAAGTCGTAACGCGGTTCAACGCGGGACAGCCAGGCATGGCTCACCAGGTTGGGGTCGAACCATCCCTGCTCGTCGAGGAAACGCCGATACTTGTCGAACAGCTCGTAGACGTCGGCACGATCCTCGGGCGCGAAGATCGATTGCTTGATCCCGAGGGACAGATACGCATCCCGGCTCAGATAGGCAAGCTCCGGGTCGGTCCCGGTGATCGCGCCTTGAAACTCCTCGAAGACGCGATGGGTATCCTTCAGCGCCTTCGGCAGACGTTGCCGGGCGGCCCAGGCGTCAAAGGCGCGCGGGGTGATCTCCTTGCCCTCCGGGACATGGACGCTCTCCAGATACTCGCGAAACGACAGCAGATCCACCGACTGCTCGTCGTTCTCCCAGCCGTTGGCGTAGTAGAGCGCACGCGCGTTCTGCACGAGAAAGGGCGAGCGGGTGACATAGAGGATGTCGCCGCGCACGTCCTTCATCTTCTCCAGAGTCAGCGCGGTCTTGCCGCTCCCGGCCGAGCCGATGATGACCAGCGGGGGCGGCAGGCGGTAGATCTGCTCCTGCTCGTCGTCGAAAGACAGCACCTTGTCGAGCAGATGAAAGCGGTGCAGGTGCGGATTCAGGTAGGGCAGCTCCGGTGCCTCGTCCGCAAACTGCGGCCCCGCATCCGGGATGCGCTCCTCGTCGATCGCCACACCGCGGGCGAGAAAGCGCGACTTCTCGTAGGCGTGCTGGTGGATGTATTCCAGGATCAGCGCGCAGCGTTCGCCCTGGTGACGGTAGAGCGCGAACAACAGCCGATTGCTGCGGTCGAGGCGAGCGCGATAGAGGTTGTCGCCGATCTTTTTGACGTCAGCCGAGCGGAAGTCATCCGCTGCGAGATGCGCGGCGAGCTTCTCGTAACCCGGGATGGTCGAGGTGTCGAGACCGCGGTAGGTGAGGATTCTCATCGGTATCGGGGATGGGGGATCGGTGATGGGTGTTACGGGGTCGTCGGACGTTGGGAGACGCAACATGCTAACGCAGATGCGGGGGCATGTCGGTCGAGGGAACCGAAAGATCCCGTGCGCGCTTTGGGATGTGCAGGCGCTGCGCATGAATGACGGTCTTGGCGGTCGCAGGCAGAGTTTGACTAAGGACTCCAGGTGAAACCCTAAGCGGTTTGGAGCCCGCCCCCTCTTTCGGCTGCCCGAGGCTGCGTCCGAGACGATCGGTGCTGATAGAATGCGGTCCCCTTCAATCCGGGTTCTCGCGACGAGGCGTCCCGATCTCTATGGCTCTGCCGATACTTGCTGTCATCTTTGGTTTGGCCCTGCTGGTTTGGAGCGCCGATCGCTTCGTCGACGGGGCTGCCGCGACTGCCCGCCACTTGGGCATGCCGCCGCTCTTGATCGGCATGGTCATCATCGGCTTCGGTACCTCGGCGCCCGAGATGGTGGTTTCCGCCATCTCGGCGTCTCAGGGGAATCCGGGGCTGGCGTTGGGCAATGCCTACGGATCGAACATCACGAATATTGCCCTGATTCTGGGTCTGACGGCGCTGATCAGCCCGATCGCGGTGCATTCGAGCGTCTTGCGCAAGGAGCTGCCGATCCTGACGGCCGTGACCGTCTTCGCCATCGTTATGCTCTGGGACGGTGAGCTGACACGCATGGACGCCTGGTCTTTTCTGATCGTCTTTGCGGTTCTGATGGGTTGGTCGATCCGAGAGGGCCTGCGTCAGCGCTCCGATGCGCTGGCCGGAGAGGTGGTCGAGTCGCTCGATGCCCATCCCATACCGCTGCCCCGCGCCTTGACCTGGTTGGCCGTCGGGCTGGTGTTCCTGATCATCAGCTCGCGCATCCTGGTCTGGGGAGCGGTCGAGATTGCCCACGGGTTGGGTGTGAGCGATCTCGTCATCGGTCTGACCATCGTGGCGATCGGGACCTCGTTGCCCGAGCTGGCCTCATCGCTTATCGCCGTTCGCAAGGGCGAGCACGACTTGGCGGTGGGGAACGTGATCGGCTCCAACCTCTTCAATACCTTGGCGGTTGTCGGTATCGCGGGAGCCATCCATCCAATGACGTTGCCGCCGGAGGTGCTCTCGCGAGACATGATGATCATGGGCGCCTTGACCCTGTCATTGTTCGTAATCGGCTACGGATTCCGTGGTCCGGGCCGGATCAATCGGCTCGAGGGGCTGCTGCTGTTCGGCTGTTTCGTCGCCTATACGTCCTATCTGATCAGCACCATCTTCTGATCGGCACCATCCCCGGTCGCTGGACTGCGTTAGCATCTATTGATCCAGGTCAGAGAACGGGCTCGGACAAGTGGCGCGCGGATTGACGTGTCGATCGAGAAAACCTTAGGCTCGGTAGCTGATCTTTCGGTGCCTCGAGGCATTCTTCCCTCGAGGTTAAACGGGAAGTCGGTGCGCGGACCCTTCGGGTGCCGCAACGCCGACGCTGCCCCCGCAACGGTAGACGAGTCAAGACGCGGCGAAATGCCACTGTGAGTCATCACGGGAAGGCGCCGCGTCCGGGGTCCGACCCCGCTCGTAAGCCCGGAGACCGGCCGGATGATCGAGGACCGTTTCGATGTGTCTCGCGTGCGTACGAGGGCCGGCCTGTCTTCGGCCCTCGTCGTCTTCGAGCAATTGAATGGAGCCTCGAACCGGGGTCGCGCGGGGCGACCGGCCGGGATGCCGGCCCCGTCGTTTGCCTGCGGCTCCGCTCTCGTCCGTTCGTCATCTCTCGACCCATTCTTCTGCTGGCCCATGCGGGTGCGCTCGGGCCTTTGTTGGAGTTTGTCGATGAGATTTCCTCTTATGGCGGCGGTCGTGTCGCTGTCGCTCGGCCTGCCTGTGTACGCGGACACGCAGACCCTGATTCTTGATCCACTTGTGGTGACTGCAACGCGAACGCCCGAGTCCGAAGATCGAACCCTGGCCTCCGTCAGCGTCATCGATCGCGAGGAGATCGAGCGTCGTCAGTTTCGCTCGGTTCCGGATGCGCTGCGGGGCCTCCCCGGCGTCTCGATTTCGGGCAGCGGCGGGGCGGGTCAGCCCGCGTCGATCTTTCTGCGCGGGACCAATGCCGGCCATGTGCTGGTCCTGATCGACGGCGTGAAAGTGGGTTCGGCGACCCTCGGGAACGCTCCGTTGCAGGATTTGCCGATCGCTCAGATCGAGCGTATCGAGGTCGTGCGTGGACCGCGCTCAAGTCTCTACGGCTCCGAGGCGATCGGCGGCGTGATCCAGATCTTCACGCGCCGCGGCGGCGGAGATCTGCGACCGCGCTTCAGCGTCGGTGCGGGGAGCTTCGATACCGCGAGCATCGCGGGCGGCATCTCGGGCGGCGGCGAGCGTGGCTGGTTCGACCTCGGTGCCAACATGGAGCAGACCGACGGGATCAACGCCTGCGACGGCCGCGCCTTCCCCTTCGCCGGCTGCGGCGTGGACGAGCCGGATCGCGACGGCTACCGCAACCTGGGCGTGAGTGCGCGTGCCGGTTATGAATTCAGCGACAGGGCCGCGGTCGACTTCAGTCTCCTGACCTCCGAAAACCGAACCGATTTCGACGGCTCCATCTTTTCGGGGAACCTCTCGCGCTCCGATCAGCAGGTCTTCGGTGTGGAAGGCACCTTGCGTCCACTCGATCCCTGGACATTGATCCTTTCGGCCGGTCGGAGTCAGGACAGCTATCGGGCGTTCTATGCGGACGCCTTCGTCCCGGAGCGCTTCGTCGACAGCTTCGAGACCGAGCGCGACAGCTTCGGGATCCAGAACGATCTCGCCTTGATCCCGGATCAACTCTTCACCTTGGGTCTGGACTACCAGGTCGACCGGATCTCGGGCACGGTGGACTACAGGGACGACTCGCGCAGCAACACGGGCGTCTACGGACAGTATCTCGGCTCCATCGGCGCGAACGAGCTTGCGGCCAGCCTCCGATACGACGACTACCAGCAGTTCGGTGGACAGACCACCGGCAACCTTGCTTGGGGCTATCTCTTCGATCGGGGGATTCGCGTGTCGCTCTCTTACGGTACCGCCTTCAAGGCGCCGACCTTCAACGACCTCTACTATCCCGGCTTCGGCAACCCGAATCTGTCCCCCGAGGAGTCAGCCAGTGTCGAGCTGGGTTTGACCGGAACGCTCCCGCTCGGTCGCTGGGAGCTGAGTCTCTACGAGACCGACATCGACGACTTGATCACCTTCGATGCGGTCACCCTCGCTCCGGCCAACATCGCCTCGGCCCGTATCCGCGGGTTCGAGGCGTCCGGGATCGTCCGAATCCAGGAGTGGGATCTCGGCGCGAGTCTCACCCTATTGGATCCTGAAAATCGCTCGGACGGCCCGAATCAGGGTAATCTGTTGCCGCGACGACCCGAGCAGATGCTCCAGCTCGACCTCGATCGTCAGTTCGAGCGCTGGTCGGCTGGTCTTAGTCTCTATCTCGCCGGGCGGAGCTTCGACGACCTGGCCAACAACGAGCGTCTGGACGGCTACACCCTGCTGGGTCTGCGTGCCGAGTATGCCCTCACACCCGCGGTGCGGATTCAGGGGCGACTGGAGAACGCACTCGACGAGGACTACCAGACCGCGTATCTGTTCAACCAGCCGGGGAGGGCGTTTTACCTGACCTTGAGATATGAGCCTTGAGATTGCCGTTAGCTGTTAGCCGTTAGCCGTCAGCCGTCAGCCGTCAGCCGTCAGCTATCAGCTATCAGCTATCAGCTATCAGCTATCAGCCATCGGCCATCAGCGATCGGCCATTCGAGGGCAGGCAATTGTCGTCGCTCCCGTCCGGCTTCTCGGCCGGTGGCGTCCAAACCGAAAACAGGAACAGACATCGGAGCTGAAGGCTGATAGCTGATAGCTGATAGCTGATACCCCCCCCAACCCAACCGCTTTCGCCCCCCCGTGCGACCACCTACAATGACCGCACGGGACCAAAGCAACACCACATCGTCGCCCCGGCGACGCGACCAGGAGACTCGAACTCATGACCCTTATTACCGATTCTCGTAGCCGTATCCTGATCGGCCTTGCCTTGGCCGGGCTCATGGCGGCGACCCGCGGCCAGCAGTTCGCCCCGCTGGCGCATCATCTTCCGGATGCCTCGTTGGCCGTCTTCTTCTTGGCTGGTTTATACCTGCGCTCGATTTGGGGCTTCCCGGCCCTGTTCGGTTTGGCGACCTTCATCGATCTAACCGCCATCGGCTGGGGCGGCGTCAGCGGCTACTGCATGACCCCGGCCTATTGGATGTTGGTTCCGGCCTATGGCGTGGTCTGGGGGATGGGGCGCTGGTCCGCCGGTCGTCTTGAGTTGACGAAGGGAAGCCTGCCCGTGCTCTTCGGCGCGCTGCTCGTCGGCGGTGTCCTGTCCGAGGTCTTCGCCAGCGGCGGCTTCTATCTCTTCTCCGGTCGCTTTGCCGATCTGAGCGCGCTTGAGCTGCTCGGACGCTTCGCGACCTACATGCCCGCGACCCTGCTGCACCTGATGGTCTATGTCAGCCTGGCGGCGGTCGTTCATCTGACACTCGCGCGCGCCGTCTCCGGTGCTCGCTCCGAGCGTGCACGTCCGCAATGACCGACGAGAGCGCACAGGATCGCCATCGCCGGCGCATGCAGCGCCAGAAGGAGCTGGTGGATGCCCGCATCGCCCGGGCCGACCAGGACTGCGGTGTCCTGGTCGTCAACACCGGCAACGGCAAGGGCAAGAGCTCCTCGGCCTTCGGGATGGTCGCCCGTGCGATGGGCCACGGTATGAAGGTCGCCGTGGTCCAGTTCATCAAGGGTAGTTTTGCGACCGGGGAGGAGGCCTTCTTCAGGCGCTTCCCGGAGCTTGAGTATCACGTGATGGGCGAGGGCTTTACCTGGGAGACGCAGGATGCCGAGGCGGATCGGCGCGCGGCGACGGCGGCTTGGGAGAAGGCCGCCGCTTTTCTTGCCGATCCGGCCTTCGGCATGGTGGTGATGGACGAGCTCAACATCGCGCTCAAGCTCCGCCTGGTCCCGCTCGATGCGGTTCTCGATGCCCTGCAGAACCGTCCCATCCATCAGCATGCGGTCGTGACCGGTCGTGCGGCGCCCGCGGAGCTGATCGAGATCGCCGACACAGTCACCGAGATGCGCCCGCTCAAGCATGCCTTCGATGCCGGCATCATGGCGCAGAAAGGGGTCGAGCTCTAAACCGCGTCCAGAGCGACATGCGTCGTTTTCGTTGTTCGTTGACCTTCGGAGATCTCCTTGATCCCAGTGAGACGCGGTTTAGAATTTAAGATGTTTAATCCTTTAAACCGCGCCGGCTCCGACAGTCGTCGGAGCCGGCGCGGCCAAGCCATCCAACACATGATGCATACTGCACGGGGCGCGGTTTAAGCATGGATGACCGGTCCGGACCTTGCTGCAACGGGGGCGAGGGTGATGCCGGCGCACGCACCCTGATCTTGGGGGGCGTGCGTTCGGGCAAGAGCCGATTGGCCGAGCGTCTGGCCATCGAAAGCGCACTGCCGGTCGTCTATGTGGCGACCGCCCGGGCGGGGGATGCCGAGATGACCCGGCGGATTGCCGGGCATCGCGAACGTCGCCCGCGCGACTGGGGGCTCGTCGAAGAACCGCTCTTGTTGGCCGAGGTGCTGGAGCGCGAATGTGCGCCCGATCGGTGCATCCTGGTCGACTGTCTTACACTCTGGTTGACGAACTGGCTTATGACAACGGATGAATCGGGTCTGCACGATCAGACCCGGGCACTGCTCGATGTCGTTTCACGGGCGCCCGGGCGCCTCATCATGGTCGGCAACGAGACAAGCATGGGCGTGGTCCCGCTCGGCGCGCTCTCGCGTCGGTTCTGCGACCTGGCCGGCGTGCTGCACCAGGATCTGGCTGCTCGCTGCGACCGGGTCATCCTGACCGTCGCCGGTCTGCCCCTCGTGCTCAAAGGAGAAGCGGCATGATTGAAGGTCTACGCTGGATCAGCCAACCCTGTCTACCGATCGATGCCATGGCCGCCGATGCGGCGCGGCGCCGGCAGGATCAGCTCACCAAACCGCGCGGCTCGCTGGGCCGACTCGAAGAGATCGCGATCCGGCTCGCCGGATTGCAGGGCACCCCCACCCCGTCGCCCGATCCGGTGCAGATCCTGCTGTTCGCGGCCGATCACGGGGTTGCGGCCGAGGGTGTCTCTGCCTTCCCGCAGGCCGTGACCAACCAGATGGTGCGCAACATCGCCGGTGGCGGTGCCGCGATCTCGGTGCTCGCCCGTGCACTGGATGCGCGCATGGAGATCACGGATCTCGGGACGGTCGAAGATCCGGGGCCGATCCCGAACATGCGCCCCGAGCGGATCGGTGCGGGGACCGGCAACATCGCGCGGGAGCCGGCCATGACCGACGAGCAACTCGCCGCAGCCATGAATGCCGGCCGCGCCGCGGCCGAGCGTGCGGTGGACAGCGGGGCGCGATTGTTGATATGCGGCGAGATGGGGATCGCCAACACCACCCCGGCGACGGCCTTGGCCTGTGCGCTGCTGGATCTGCCGGCCGGTGCGCTCGTCGGGCCCGGCACCGGGCTGGATGAGCCCGGGGTCGCGCGCAAGGCCGAGGTCATCAGCATGGCCCTGGCACGTCATGTCACACCCGATCGCACCCCGTTGGAGCTGATGGCTCGCCTCTCCGGTTTCGAGCTTGCCGCGATGGTCGGTGCCTTCATCACGGCCGCCCAGCGCGGACTCCCGGTGCTGGTCGACGGCTTCGTCGTAAGCGCATCGGCGCTCGCCGCCGTGCGCCTTCAGCCCGAGGTGCGCGATTGGCTGTTGTTCTCGCACGGCTCCGCGGAACCCGGACATCGGCGTATCACGGCCGCGTTGGATGCCGATCCGCTGCTCGATCTGGGCCTGCGACTCGGTGAAGCCAGCGGTGCCGCCGTCGCCGTGCCCCTGTTGCGCCTGGCCTGTACGCTGCATCAGCAGATGGCGACCTTCGGCGATGCCGGGGTGAGCGAGGCCTGATGCAGGACTGCTTCGTGGATTTGCTGCGTCACGGCGAGGCGCAGGGCGGCGCGCGCTTTCGGGGCGGACATGACGACCCGCTGAGTGCCGAAGGCTGGGATCAGATGACACGTGCGACCGCCGCGAATCCGGATTGGACGCGGGTCGTCTCCTCGCCGTCGCGGCGTTGCAGCGCGTTCGCGCAGCGCCTCGCCGAGCGCCACAAACTCCCCTTAGCGATCTTGCCCGGTCTGCGCGAGCGCGGCTTCGGTGCCTGGGAGGGACTGGCCGCTTACCAGATCCCGGCCGCAGAGCTGACCCGCTTCTGGGATGATCCGGTCGGCTACGCACCGCCCGGCGGCGAGCCGTTCGAGGTCTTTCGCGAGCGGGTCAGGGCGGTCTGGGGCCAGGTGTGCGATGCGGGTGAGCCCTTCACCCTGGCCGTCACCCACGGCGGCGTGATCCGGGTCGTTCTCGCCGAGGTGCTGCGGATGCCGCCCGAGGCATCGCTCCTCATCGAGGTCCCTCCGGCCTGTCTTTCCCGCCTGCGCGTGCCGGAGTCTCCTGGGCGACCCAGTCTCATGTGCCACGGGCCTCCCTGAGTGGACCTGCGTCCGCTCTGGCTTGCCGGACGTCTTCTGACGCGTCTGCCCTTTCCCGAGCCGAGCCCCTTCGAGCCCCGACTCTCGGGCCTGTCGGTGCCTTGGTATCCCGCGATCGGTGTGCTGTTGGGGGTGTTGATGGCCTTAGCCGCGACCCCGCTCGCGTCCGTGGATCCGGGCGTTGCTGCAGCCTTGGTCTTGATCCTCTGGGTCTGGTCCACCGGTGCGTTGCACTTGGACGGTCTGGCCGACAGCGCCGACGCCTGGGTCGGCGGGATCGCGAGCCGCGAGCGGACCCTGGAGATTATGAAGGACCCGCGCTGCGGACCCGCCGCGGTGACCGCGATCGGGCTTGTGCTGATCGCGAAATGGGCCGGGCTCCAGGCCCTGATTGCAAGCGGCTCCGCCTGGATCTTGCTCCTGATTCCGCTGCTGGCACGGGCGCAATTGCCGCTCTTGATGCTGACCACACCCTATGCCCGTGACCGGGGGATGGCCTCCGAGCAGATGGCGCAACTGCCGCGTCGCGCGGCTTGGGCGGCAACCCTGGTCGCGGGGATTGCCTGCGTCTCGATCGCCGGTTGGATCGGGTTCGCGCTCTGCGCAATGACCCTGGCCGTCTTTGGGCTGTCCCGCCGAACCATGATGCGCCGGATCGCCGGGTTCACCGGAGATACTGCCGGTGCCCTCGTCGAGATCACCGAGACGGTGCTCCTCCTCGCCGTCGTCTTCGCCGCAACCCTCATCGCGTAGGTTGTGCCGAGCGGTAGCGAGGCACAACCCACCATCGGCGGTGTTGTGCTTCCTATCGTCAGTACAACCTACAGGGCGAATTCCTGTTTCATCCGTGCCTGTAGCTTCTTGGCCTGCTTGAAGGCTTCCTTGAGCATCAATCGATGCAGCTCGTTGAGGTCGTCGGGATCGACACGGTTGACCGCCTCCGGGTCTTTGGTCGTGAGCTGTTGGTGGATGCGGAACCGCTGGATCAGGTGGAAGGACTCGATCTCGGCGGCGATCTCCTCCGGGTCGCGTCGTTTTGCAGCACCGGCGAGGCGCAGACGCTCGGCGGTGCTGGTTGCCCAGATGCTGTGCTTGAGTGCCCAAAGTCGGCCGGCGTCCATGAAGAAGCGTGCGCCCTGGGTCTTGAGATCGATGGTGTGCGGGAAGTCGCGGTTACGATCGAAGGCGAATTGCCCGGCCCAGCCGAGCGGCGGGGCGACGCCGAGTGCCTGCTCGGCGAGACAGTGGAAGAAGCGCGTCTGCTCGGGCGCGGTTCGGCTCAGCCAGTCGCGCAGCCGGTCGACCGGCTCGTCGTTGCCGTAGAGCGGGCGGAAATCGAAGAAGATGACCGCGTTGAGCAGGGCTTGGGGCTCGGGCTCGCGCAGCCAGGTTTGGAAGTGCTTACGCCACTCGTCCGCGCTCAGACACCAGTCGGGGTTGCCGGCCATGATGTTGCCGCGACAGCGCTCGAAGCCGCAGAAATGCAGCGCCTGGTTGACCGCTCGGGCGAACGGCAGGAAGGCCTGACGGACCGACTCGCTGCTGTCCGGGTCCGGCGGCACGAAGAGCAGTCCGTTGTCCTGATCGGTCGAGAAGGTCTGCTCCAGGCGACCCTCCGATCCGAAGGCCATCCAGCACCAGGGCACGGCGGGGAGATCGAACTCGTCCTCGATCAGCTCGATGACCCGCATGGCGATCAGGTCGTTGAGACCGGACATCCAGTAGCAGAGTGTCTCCACGCCCATCCCCGAGTGGAAGAGCTCCTCGCCGCGCCGCCGCACCCGATCGGCGGCGAGCGCCATGGCCTCGACGTCGCGAGCGGCCTTGATGGCGGCGATCAGGGTCTCCGCCCCGCCGGCGCGCAGCCCCAGCAGGTCGGCCTGGTTGACCAGACCGAAGAGACGCCCGTCATGCTCGGTCAGGAGCAGATGCTCGGCACCGCGCTTGGCCATCATGACCCGTGCGCGATGCGCGGGTGCGTCCGCGGTGAGCGTGAGTGGAGCGCCGATCATGTGGACGGCGACCGGATCGTCGAGCCCGCCGCCCTCGAAGCCGATCACATGCAGCATGTCGCGCAGTCGGATTAGGCCCAGCGGCAATCCGCTCGCCGGGTCGCAGACGACGGCGGCGTCCAGGTGATCCTGGCTGAAATGATAGAGGGTCTCGCGCAGGCTGGTCGCCGGGCCGACGATCAACGGCTGTCGCCGCGCCAAGCTGCGCAGCAGGCCTTGGTCGGTTCCACCGACGGCCACGAGATCAGACGCGTCGTTCACCGGGTGCTCGGTCTCGGACATGCGGTTGCTCCGTCGGCGTCAGGTGCGTTCGAGCAGTTCCTTGACCTTGTCGACCAGGTCACGGGTCGAGAAGGGTTTGGACATGTAGGCGTCGGCACCGAGGGCGAGGCCCTTGTTCTGCTCCGCCTCGCGCCCCTTTGCCGTCAGCATCAGGATCCGTGTTCCGGCCAGCCCGGGATCGGCGCGCACCGCTTCGAGGACGGCGAAGCCGTCGAGCTTGGGCATCATGACATCGAGCACCACTAGGTCCGGGCGATGCGTCCGCACGGCGGCCAGGCCGGCCTCGCCGTCGCGCGCCACGCGGACCTCGTGTCCCTCGCGCATCATCAGAAATTCGAGCGAGATGACGATATTGGGCTCGTCGTCGACGATCAGGATCCGCTTATTCATGGTCAGGCTCATGGTCAGGCCTTCGGTCCGTTGGGTTCCCCGGATGGGCGGGCAGCTCGAAGCAAAGGGTAGCACCTTTTCCGGGCGCGCCCTCCGCCCAGATGCGGCCGCCCAGATTGTCGATGATTCGACGGCTGATGGGCAAACCCAGTCCGGTCCCGCCGGGCTTAGAGCCGCCCCGCGCGGTTTGGTGAAACTTCTCGAAGACCAGCTCCAGGTCGCTTTCGGGGATGCCGTAGCCGTTGTCTTCGACACAGACCCGCCAGGCCGCGTCGGCGGGCGAGAGTCCGATCCAGACCTCGCCCGATCCGGTCGGAGCGAACTTGGCGGCGTTGGACAGGAGGTTCACCAGCACTTGTACGATGCGGTCGCGATCGCCCCAGACCATAGCGGATTCGCCGGGCAGCTCGAGATGGACGCGGCAGCCGCGCTCCTCGACATATTGCTCGGTGGCCGACACGGCTTGGTGGATGACGGTCTGAAGCTCCACCACCTCGGTGCGCCAATCGGCGTGGCCGGACTCGATCTTGGCGAGGTCGAGCACCTGGTTCACCAGGCGCGAGAGCCGCTCGGTCTCGCTGACCAGGATGCCGAGGAAGCGGCGCCGTTGCTCGAAGTCGATGTCGGGGTCGTCGAACAGGATCTCGGAGAAGGCCCGAATGGAGGCGAGCGGGGTACGCAGCTCGTGGGTAACCGAGGAGATGAAGTCGTCCTTCATGCGGTCCAGATCCTGGAGCCGGATGTTGGCCGCGCGCAGCTCCTCGGTCGCGGTTTCCAACGCCTGCGACTTCTGCTCGAGCTGGCGGCTGTAGGCGCGAATCTGGGATGCCTCGTCGAGGATGTTTAGGACCTCGTCGAGCCCGAGCGGCTCCTCGTCGGTGACCGAGGCGACCATCACCCGGGCCGAGGCGCCGCCGATCGCCCCCGAGAGCAGCGTCTCGGCGAAGTAGACCGTCTCCGCATCGGCCGGAAGTGCCTCGGGCGTGTCCAGTCCGCGCAAGTGCGCGTATTGCGTGAAGGCCGCGCGGGTACGGGCCGATCCGAGGAAGCGCTCGGCCAGTCTCATCAGCTCCGTAATCTCCGCACTCCCGCGCCATAGAGGCGCGCTCGCGAGCGCGGTGCGTCGCGAGGCATCGACGAAGATCCCGGCCTGGGATGCCTCCGCCGCATTGGGTGCGCGCAGCGAGGAGACGAAGAGAAAGGCGCCGATATTGGCGGTTAGGCTCCAGAAAAGACCGTGCGTGATCTCGTTCCAGCCGGTGAGGCCGAACAGCGCCATCGGGGCCAGGAGGTCGAATCCGCCGAGGCCTGATTCCATGAATGCCGGCGGGAGCCAACCGGACTTGACGAAGGAGGGCAGGAGCAGCGTGTAGATCCAGAGCAAAAAACCTGCGGACAAGCCCGCAAGTGCCCCCTCGCGCGTCCCGCCGCGCCAATAGAGCCCCCCGATCACGGCGGGCGCGAACTGTGCGACGGCGACGAAGCTGATCAATCCGATACCGACCAAGGCATAGGCCTCGCCGGCCAGCCAGTAGTAGAGGAAACCGAGCAGCAGGATGACGACGATGGCGCCGCGCCGGATGGTCAGCAGCAGACGTCCAAGGTCCGCGGCTGGCGGACGGCGGCGCCAGCGGCGCAGCAGTGCCGGCAGGACCAGATCGTTGCTGACCATGGTCGAGAGTGCGATGGTCTCGACGATGACCATCCCGGTCGCGGCCGAGAGCCCGCCGATATAGACCAGGAGCGCGAGCCAGGGCTGCTCGAAGGCGATCGGCAGGGTCAACATGAAGGTGTCGGCGTTGACCGTCCTGTCCGGGAAGGTCAGGAGCCCCGCGATGGCGATCGGCACCACGAAGAGGTTGATGAGCAGCAGGTAGAGCGGAAACAGCCAGATCGCGCGGCGCAGATGGCGCTCGTCGCTGTTCTCCACGACAGCAACCTGGAACTGGCGCGGCAGCAGAATGACGGCCAGACCGGCCAGCAGGGAGATGGCAAACCAGTCGGCGAAGGGCGAGATGCTCGGCTCGAGCAACGGAAGCAGCAGCGGGCTGTCCTCGATCGGCGGCAACGCCGGCCCGCCCAGGCCGAGGAGGCCGAAGGTAATGAAGAGTCCCATCGCGAGAAAGGCGACGAGCTTGACGATGGATTCGAAGGCGATGGCCGCGACGAGTCCTTCATGGCGCTCGCTCGCATCCAGATGACGGGTGCCGAACAGGATGGTGAAGGCGGCAAGCAGCAGCGCGACCACGAAGGCGGTATCGCCCCAGAAGGGTCCGTCGCCGTGCACCGGCATCCGCACCTCCGGATAATGCGAGAGGATCGTGAAGCTCCAGGCGATCGCCTTGAGCTGCAGCGCGATATAGGGAACCACGCCGATGACGGCGATGATGGTCACCAGGCCGCCGAGAAGTTGACTCTTGCCGTAACGTGAGGCGATGAAATCGGCGATGGAGGTGATGCGCTCGGCCTTGCTGACCCGCACCATCTTGAGCAGGAGCGAGCCCCACAGGAGCACCATCAGGGTGGGGCCCAAATAGATGGGCAGGAATCCCAGCCCATTCTCGGTGGCGCGTCCGACGCTGCCGTAGAAGGTCCAGGCGGTGCAATAGACGGCGAGCGAGAGGGCATAGATCGTCGGGCGCGCGATGACCGAACGGCCCTGCTCGGCACGCCGATCGGCCCAGTAGGCGACCGCGAAGAGGAGTCCCAGGTAGGCGAACGAGATCCCGATAATCAGCGGGCCGTTGATCATTGCGCCGGTTCTCGCGCGGATCAATCGCGTGTGCGCGAAACGATCCAGGCCGCGACGGCGATCAACCCGGCCCAGGTCACGAAGAGATAAATCAACAGCACAGGCGCCCCGAGCCAGCGGCCGAGCCTCTCGAACTGCATGACTAGCGGCGAGAACAGCAGTAGCATCCCGGCCAGGAAGAGCAGCAGCAGGCGTTGTCGCAGCAAGGTTGCACGGGGCATAGGCCGGTGACCGGATGAGGTTCGGGCATGTTTGGGCATGTTTGGGCAGTATAGTGGGCGAATGCCGGGTCGTCTGGTCCGGCTTGCCTCGAATCGATGTCCTAATTTGGAGCAGGCCGGAACGCCCGTTGGACGCAAAGATGTGTCGATCGCCGAGCTGCGCTGCATCGAACGGGTGAGCACCGACGCAGGCGACGTGCTCACCGGCACCTTTCATGACATCACCGAACGCAAGCGGGCGCGGGCGGAGCTGGAGCAGCACCGCCATCACCTCAGCGAGCTGGTCGATGCCCGTACGGCTGAGCTGGCGCAGGCCAAGGAAGACGCCGAGGCCGCCAACCGTGCCAAGAGCGCCTTCCTGGCCAACATGAGCCATGAGATCCGCACCCCGCTCAACGCCGTCATCGGGTTTTCCCAGATCCTGGCGCACGACCCGACCCTGGCCCCGCGCCAGCTCGAGCAGATCGACACCATCGCACGCAGCGGCGAGCACCTGCTGGGCCTGATCAACGACATTCTTGACCTTTCCAAGATCGAGGCCGATTGTCTGCCCATCAACCCGCTGGACTTCAACCTGCACGCACTGCTGGACGACCTAGCGGAGTTGTTTGCCCTGCGCGCCCGGGCCAAGGGTCTGCACCCCAAGATGGCGCGCCACCCCCATCTGCCCGCGATGGTCCACGGCGACGAGGGCAAGTTGCGCCAAGTGCTCATCAACCTGCTGGGCAACGCGGTGAAGTTCACCCGGGTCGGCACGGTCACGCTGCGCGCCGGCCCGAGCTGGCCCGCCGCCATGGCGGGGCACGACAGCGGCCTGGCCGGGGCCGCCGCGCTGTGGTTCGAGGTGCAGGACACCGGCCCAGGCGGTCCAGGCATCAACAGAAGCGGACGCGAACGGCTGGCAACTGCCCTCCGGCACCCCGGCGCCGCGCCTGCTCGTGGTGGACGATCTGCCCGACAACCGCCGCCTGCTTGCCGACGTCCTCGGTTCGGTCGGGTTCGAGATCACCGAGGCCGGCGACGGCGCCGAGGCCGTGAACCGGTTCGGGCAGCGGCCCGTGGACCTGGTGCTGATGGACATGCGCATGCCGGTCATGGACGGCTACGAGGTCTGCCGCCGGCTCAAGGCCATGCCCGGGCTGGCCGAGGTGCCGGTGATCTTCATCAGCGCCCTGGCCGAGACCGACATTAAGGTGCGTGCCTTTGCCTCGGGCGGGGTCGATTATGTGACCAAGCCGTTCCAAGAGGCCGAGGTGCTGGCCCGGGTCGGCACCCATCTGGCGCTGCAAGCGATGCGCCGCGCCAACGCCATTCAGCAAGCTGAGCTGGAGCGGTGCACCTCCGACCTGCTGCGGGGCGACCAGCTCATCGTGGAGATCGGCCAGCGCCTGGCCCGGTCCCTGCGCGACCGGCAGTACCTTGCCCACATCGGCGGCGACGAGTTTGCAGTGATCCTGACCCCGCTCGACAATCCCGACGCCTTTGCGGCGCCGGTGCGACGCATGCTGCAGGCGGTGGCCGAGCCGCTGAGTCTCGAAGACCACAAGCTGCAGTTGACCGCCAGCATCGGGGTGGCTGTGTTTCCGCAGGCCGCCGACGGCATGGAGGCCGAACAAGTGCTGCGCCAGTCCGACCAAGCGATGTATCTCGCCAAGCTCACCGGCAAGAACCGCTACCACCTGTTCGACCCGCTCAAGGACGAGTCCACACGCGAGCGCTTCATCCGCATCGAGGAGGTGCGACAGGGCCTGACCGCGGGCGAGATGCGCCTGCACTACCAGCCCAAGGTGTGGCTGGCCACCGGCCAAGTGGCCGGCTTCGAGGCCCTGATCCGCTGGCAGCACCCGCAGCGCGGGCTGGTGCCGCCGGGCCAGTTCATCCCGCTGCTGGAGCGGCACCCGCTGGCCGTCACGCTGGGCGACTGGGTCATCGAAACGGCCCTGTCCCAGCTGGCGGCCTGGAACGCCCGGGGCATCTGCACCTGCGTGGGCGTCAATGTGGACGCCCTGCAACTCGCCGACCCCGACTTCGTCCCCCGGCTGGCGCGCCAGCTCGCGGCGCAGCCCGGCGTGGCCCCGGCCCAGCTTGACCTGGAGATTCTGGAAACCAGTGCGCTCGACAACATGGCCGAAGAGGCGGCGCTGATCGCCCGGGTGCAGCGCATGGGGGTGACCTGCTCGCTCGACGACTTCGGCACCGGCTATTCTTCGCTGACCTTTCTCAAGCAGCTCGCGGCCCAGACCATCAAGATCGACCAGAGCTTCGTGCGCGGCATGCTCGACGACAGCGAGCACGCCAGCATCGTCAACAGCGTGCTGGGGCTGGCCCGCAGCTTCGACCGCCAAACCCTGGCGGAGGGGGTGGAGACCGAGCACCAAGGCCGGATGCTGCTGGAGCTTGGCTGTGATCTGGCCCAGGGCTACGCCATCGCACGGCCCATGCCCGCAGCCGAGATGCCGGCGTGGCTGGCCCAGTGGCAGGTTCCGCCGAGCTGGCTGCACATCACCCCGCTGGAGCCCGGCGACGTGCCCCTGCTGTTGGCCGAGGTGGAGCATCATGCTTGGATGAAGGCCATGCGCCAATACCTCGCCGCCGCCGGGCGCGCAGGCCTGCAACTTCGGTGTCTGGTTAGCCAAGCCCGGCACGCAACGCCGCTACAACACGAAGGCGGAGCTCGGTGCGGTGGAGGGTCACCATTACGCCTCGCATCAGGAAGGGGCCGCGCTGCTCGGCATCGTGCAGGCGCTGAGGGCGCGCTCGTCCGCGACCCTGGTCAACGAGGCCGACCCGGTGGCCGGTCACCCCGAGGTGCAGCAAGGCTGGTCAAGGCTCGAGGCCCACAGCGCGGCGCTGGTGCAGGCGCTCAAAGGCCTGCGCCAGCGCCGCAGCGACATGTCCGGCGTCGAGAATCCTCGCTGAGCACGCCCCTTCGCGGGGCCTGCCTCGCCCCCGCGCCATCGCGCGGAGTACCCGTTGATCGAAACAAGCTCTACTGGAGGATGACTGAATGCGCGGGGTAATTTTTCAATTTTTGATCAAGGGTTTGCTGCCGGCGACATTCGGGGCTTGGATGTCGTGCTCGGTGATTGCAGAGTCGTCGCTGCTCGTTGAGGCCGACTTGGTCGACATCCGCGATGTGGTTCCCGATGTCGTGCTCGATATCCGCTATGCCACGGAGCACAACTTCGTCGGTCGCCCGATCGAGGGCTACGAGGCGCCGCTCTGTCTCTTGACCCACCGGGCGGCAGCGGCCTTGGCCGGGGTGCAGGCGACCCTGCGCGAGCTGAACCTGTCACTGAAGATCTACGACTGCTATCGGCCGCAGCGCGCCGTCGACCGGTTCGTTGCCTGGGCCGCGGATCTCGACGACCAGCGCATGAAGGTCGAATTTTATCCGAATGTCGAGAAGGCCAGCCTGTTCGACGACGGTTATATCGCGGCGCGCTCCGGACATTCGCGAGGCAGTACGGTCGATCTGACCATCGTTCCCGTGCCGACGCCCGATCAACCGGCGTTCGATCCCGCCGCCCCCGGGCGTTCGTGCGAAAACCCGGCCTCGGAGCGTTTCGCGGACAACAGCGTCGACATGGGCACGGGTTTCGATTGCTTCAGTCCGCTCTCACATACGTTGAACCCGGCCATCACGGGTGATGCGATGGCGAATCGGCTGTTGCTGAAAACCTCCATGCGCGAGCAGGGTTTTCGCAACCTCGCCGAGGAGTGGTGGCATTACACGCTGGTAGACGAGCCCTATCCCGACACTTATTTCGATGTCCCCGTGCGATAAGGAGCGAGCATGTTGCGATCCATGACACCGAGCATGACACCGATGACCGAATCAAGGATCGGCGAGCGAGCCCTTTCGTTCGTGCCGCTGAGCTGCTGCTTCGCGATTCTCTTGTGGGGACTGGCGGGGGGATCCGCGCTTGCCGAAGATACATCCGCCGAGGCCGCGTTCCCGGATGAAGTTGACTGGCCCGAGATGGACCTCGAGGCCCGTATCGCAGCGGTGAGTGACGGCGAGCTTCGGTTTGTCGAGCCGGAGCGTGCCGCCGAGACCCATCGGCATGTCAATCGGATCCGCATCGGGGCAGAGAGTCTGCGCGAGGGATGGATTGAGCTGACCCAGTGTCACGAGCATCTCGACGCGGTCCGCGCGGCGCAGATCCTCTTCAACGCCGAGCGGATTCGCGGCTTGGAGGTGGTCAGTGCGCAGGGGATCGGGCGTGCCTGGGTGGAGGGTCCTTCGGTCCAGCTCACGGACATCACGCCCGAGGCGAGGCTGTGTATTCGCGCCGAGAGCCGAGCCCTGTTCGCCCTCGGCGACGGACGTTACCGGCTGCGCAACGGGCCTTATATGCGCCGCTTTCTCGACGGCTACTACCCCATGCAGGTGGCCTTGGACGTCTCTTACCCGGCCGATCGGCTCACACTGGTGCAACACCAACCGGTCACGCAACCCGGATTCGAGGTGCGTGCCGAATCCGGGCATATCGCGGTCGATGCCGCCTTCGAAGGGCGGCTCTTCACCTGCTTGGATTTCTGCGAGACCGGCTCTTCTGACTGCGAGCTGGCGGTCAGCGACTGCTCGCCGTAAAGGCCGTCAGGCCCATCGGCTGCGGCGAGCCGGCTCGGTTCGGCAGCCCTTCCGACATGAAGGTGGTTTCTGTGAAAGGATCTACCGGCCTGTAGGGCGAATGAATTCGCCCCTACAGGTCTGCCGGGAATGCGCAGTCGGGATGCTTATTCCCGGAAATTACCTAAGGTTGTTGTTCAATGAAATGAATGAACTCTTCGGGTGCGTGAACGGTGACAAATGGATGGTCGAAATCGTCACCGTTGAGCGTCACGAGGTAGTCCACTCCGCTCAGGCGTGCGCTCTCGAGGGTGAGGGCATCGTCGAGATATCGCCAGTCGAGGCCGATGGCACCGTCGATGACTCCTGCATCGACCGGAGCGATCGCCAGGATGGCACAGACGCGCTGGATCTCCGATCGTGCCCGGGCCGCGCCTAGTTTGCGTGCGAGCTCGTTATGGAGTGGGTCGATGGCTGTGGCGCAGACATAGCCTTGAATACGTCCCCCGGCCGCGAGGGAGAGGATGGCGTTGGATGCATTGTCCGTTTCCTGCTCGTTGTCGAGTGCGTCCATCAAGACCGTGATATCGACGAGTGTCTTGGGTGTTGCGGTCATCGCCTTGCTCCTTGCGTTGTTGGTGTTTCGGATCCTTGGGTTGCGAATCATGCGCCCTTGTCGGCGGCGCACGGGATGACCTACCGCGCAGGCACATCCGACGCTGCCGCAGCGATGTCGGCAGAGTGCCGTGTTCTCGGGAATCGATCGGCCGAGGTGTGTTCCGATCGGGTTGCCGGTCGGGGTGAAGCGGGGGATGAGCACGGACGTGTCTTGGGGCGGCGCCGGTTGTGATACGGCAAGACGTCTGTCTCGCCGAGATGCATTCCATGCGGCACATCGGTGACCTTGTTGATCGTCTCCATGATCTCGGCTCGTCGTCATGACTCGGGTTGTACGTGTCGCAGACAGTATGCGGAGGTGTCCGAATCATTGCTATCGGCGAATCCGGCTGTTCCGACTTTTTTTGTCCTGGATCAACTAAACCGCGTCCAGGGCGAGATGCTCATCGTCGAGTGAGCTCGCCGTTTGGTGCATCCACGGCCCTTCGCGGGGACGCGGTTTAACATTATATTTTTCTTAATATTTTAAACCGCGCCGGCGCCAACGGTCATCAAGTCTGCCGGGGCCGATCCCATCCAAAAACATCGCATACCGCGCTGGGCGCGGTGTAGAGATGTCATGTCCTCGGCGTGAAGGATAAGGATTAGGCACCGATTGGCTTCGGCACGATGTTCCAAATCCGCTCTGCGTACTCGCGGATCGATCGGTCCGAGGAAAACCGGCCCATCCGCGCGACGTTTAGGATCGACATGCGGTCCCACTCCGCGGGCCGGTCGTAGAACTCGCTGATCCTGTCCTGGCATTCCAGATAGGCGCGATAGTCGGCCAGCACCATGAAGGGATCCCGATGGATCAGGTGATCCGTCAAGGGGCGGAAGAGGTTGGTGTCGCCGTGGGAAAAGAGCCCCGAGACGATGAGGTCGATGTCCGATTTCAGCTCGTGATCGCCGTGGTAATAGTCCCATGGCCGGTAGCCCTCGGCCTGCTTGCGACGGACCTCATCGGCGGTCATCCCGAACAGGAAGAAGTTCTCCGCGCCGACCTCTTCGCGGATCTCGACATTGGCGCCGTCGAGCGTGCCGACCGTGAGCGCGCCGTTCATCGAGAATTTCATGTTGCCGGTTCCCGACGCCTCCTTGCCGGCGAGCGAGATCTGCTCGGAGAGGTCCGCGGCCGGATACAGTCGCTGACCGTTCTTGACGTTGAAGTCGGGCATGAAGGCGACGCGGATGTAACCATTGACCTGCGGGTCGTTGTTGATCACCTCGGCGACCGAGTTGATCAGCTTGATCATCAGCTTGGCCATGTAATAACCGGGGGCCGCCTTGCCGCCGAAGATGAAGGCGCGCGGGACCATGCCGAGATTCGGGCTCTGCTTCAGGCGCTGATAGACGCGGATGATATGCAGGACGTTCAGATGCTGGCGCTTGTACTCGTGCAGGCGCTTGGCCTGGATGTCGAACATCATGGTCTGCGGATCAAGGAGCACCCCGGCATGGTGCTCGAGCCAGACCGCCAGATCGCGCTTGGCGGCGGTCTTGACCTCGCGCCAACGCGCTTGGAGTCCGGGGTCATCGGCGTGTATCTCAAGATCGTGCAGACACTCGAGATCCCGGATCCAGCGGTCATGGCCGCATACCTCGGTGATCAGATTTGCCAGACGCGGGTTGCTCACCACGATGAAGCGCCGCGGCGTCACACCGTTGGTGACGTTGTGAAAGCGCTCCGGGGCCATTTCGTAGAAGTCTTTGAACAGGGTCGTCTTGATCAGCTCCGAATGCAGCGCGGCGACCCCATTGACGGCACGGCTGCCGACCACGGCCAAGTGGGCCATCCGGACCCGCCGTCCACCCGTCTCGTCGATCAGCGACATGCGCGCGACACGCTCCTCGTCGCCGAGGAAACGCACTCGCACCTCGTCGAGGAAACGTTTGTTGATCTCGTAGATGATCTCCAGATGGCGAGGCAGCAACCGCTCGAAGAGGCCGACCGACCAAGTCTCCAAGGCTTCTGGCAACAGGGTATGGTTGGTGTAGCAGAAGGTCTCGCGGGTGATGGGCCAGGCGTTGTCCCAGGTCATCTCGTGCTCGTCCATGAGCAGGCGCATCAGCTCGGCCACGGCGATTGCCGGATGGGTGTCGTTGAGCTGGGCGACGAACTTCTCGTGGAAGGTCTCGAGGGGGCCGACGGTGTTCAGGTGCAACCGGATCATGTCCTGGATCGAGCAGGATACGAAGAAGTACTGTTGCTTGAGGCGCAACTCCTTGCCGGCCTCGGGCTCGTCGTTCGGGTAGAGGACCTTCGAGATGGTCTCTGCCTCGATCTTGGCGTGGACCGCACCGTAATAGTCCCCGCCATTGAAGATCTGGAAGTCGAACGATTCGGGTGCCTCCGCTTTCCACAGCCGCAGCAGATTCACGTTGTCGACCCCGTAACCCAGGACCGGGGTGTCGAAGGCGACCCCGCTGATGACCATGCTCGGAATCCAGCGAACCCGCGGGCGTTGCGCATGATCGCGATAGCGCTCGGTGTGGCCGCCGTACATGACGGGAAAGCTGATCTTGGGCCGCGGGATCTCCCAGGGGTTGCCGTTGCGCAGCCAGGTGTCACTGCGCTCGATCTGCCAGCCGTCCTCGATGATTTGATCGAAGATCCCGAACTCGTAGCGGATCCCGTAGCCGATCGCCGGGATCTGAACCGTCGCCAGCGAATCCATGTAGCAGGCGGCGAGGCGACCGAGCCCGCCGTTGCCCAGACCAGGCTCCTCCTCCTCCTCCAGGATGGCTTTGAAGTCGAGGTCCAATTCCTCGCCCGCGTCCCGGGCGACCTCCGAGATCCCGAGATTCACCAGATTGTTGGCCAGATGCGGTCCGAGCAGATACTCGGCCGAGAGATAACAGACGGTGCGTGCCCGCGACGTCTTGTAGACCTGGGCGGACTTCACCCAGCGATCCAGCATGCGATCGCGCACCGTGTAGGCAGCGGCCATATAGAGGTCGTGGGAGGTGGCGACCTCGCGGAAACGCCCCTGAACATAGAAGAGGTTGTCGATGTAGGCCTGCTTCAGAGACGCCTTCGACATGCCCGTGCGGGTATGCTCGTGAGTCTTGGTCGGCGTCTCGGTCTGGGTTTCGGCCGGGGCATCGGAGTCGTGGGCGACTGCTGTGTTCATGGTGGCGTCTCGTCGGCAGTGCAGCGTTTCGGACTTAAACCGCGCCCGGCGCGGTATGCGATGTTTTTGGATGGGATCGGCCCCGGCAGACTTGACGACCGCCGGAGCTGGCGCGGTTTAAGGTATTAAAAAATATATTATTTTAAACCGCGTCCCCGCCAAGGGCTGTGGATGCACCAAACGTCGAATTACTCGAAAGTTAGCATTTCGCTCTGGACGCGGTTTAGAAGGGCCAGATCCAGTCATCGACATCGGGCTTGTCGATGCCATGCTCGTGTGCGTAGTTTCTGCAGTCGATCTGCATGTCGCGCAGCTTCTCCTTCACGTGCGCACCCGCGACCTGCAGACGCGGGACCCGGTTGATGACGTCGATGGCCAAGCTGAAGCGGTCGATCTCGTTTTCGATGGCGAGCTCCAGCGGCGTGTTGATATTGCCCTTTTCCTTGTAGCCGCGCACGTGCAGGTTCGTGTGATTGGTGCGGCGATAGGCGAGGCGATGGATCAACCAGGGATAGCCGTGGAAGTTGAAGATCACCGGCCGATCTTTGGTGAAGAGGCTGTCGAAGTCGGCGTCGGAGAGGCCGTGTGGATGCTCACCCGCGGGTTGCATGCGAAAGAGGTCCACGACATTGATGAAGCGCAGTCGGAGGTCCGGAAAGTGCTCGCGCAACAGGGCGGTGGCGGCCAGGGCCTCCTTGGTCGGGATGTCCCCGCAGCCGACCATGACGGCGTCGGGCTCGACACCCTGGTCATTGCTCGCCCAATCCCAGATGCCGATGCCCTTGGTGCAGTGCTTGATGGCGGCATCCATGTCCAGGTATTGGAGATGGTTCTGCTTGTCGGCCACGATCACATTGATGTCGTCGCGGCTTTGTAGGCAATGGTCGACTGTCGAGAGCAGGGTGTTCACGTCCGGGGGCAGATAGATGCGGGTGACCTCCGGATTCTTGTTGACTACGACATCCAGGAAACCGGGGTCCTGATGCGTGAAACCGTTGTGATCTTGCCGCCAGACGGTCGAGGTGATCAGAAGGTTCAAGGAGGAGATGCGCGCGCGCCACGGAATCTCCTCGCAGATCGCGAGCCACTTGGCGTGTTGGTTGTACATGCTGTCGATGACATGGACGAAGGCCTCGTAAGTCGCGAAGAAGCCGTGCCGGCCGGTCAGGACATAGCCCTCGTACCAGCCCTCCAGGGTGTGCTCGGAGAGCATCTCGAGGACGCGACCGTCCGGAGAGAGCTCACCGCCTTGCGCGTCCTCTTCCTTGTATTCGCAGAGCCAGAGCTTCTTGGACACCTCGTAAATCGCGTCGAGCTTGTTCGAGGTGTTCTCGTCCGGGCCGAACACACGGAAATTGTCCATGTTTTTTGCCATGACGTCGCGCAGCAGGGCGCCCGTCGGCTTGGTGTTCATGGCGCGGATCTTCCCCGGCTCGGCGACGTGAAGGGCATAGTCGCGGAAATCCGGCATGCGCAAGGCGCGGCGTAATAGACCGCCGTTGGCGTGCGGGTTCGCACTCATGCGCAGCGTTCCCTCGGGGGCAAGTGCGCGCAGCTCCGGGATCAGCCTGCCCGCGTCGTCGAACAGCTCCTCGGGTCTGTAGCTGCGCATCCAGTCTTCGAGCTGCTTGAGATGCGCTGGGTTGTCGTGCATGCCCGACAGCGGCACCTGATGGGCACGCCAGAAGCCCTCGACCTTCTTGCCGTCGACCTCTGCGGGGCCGGTCCAGCCCTTGGGCGTGCGCAGCACGATCATCGGCCAATGGCAGCGCATTGCCTTGCCGCTCGTGCGGGCCTCCTGCTGAAATGCGCGGATCCGCGCGAGACAGGCATCCAGGGTGGCCGCCATGGTTTGATGCATCGTCATGGGGTCGTCGCCCTCGACGAAGTAGGGCGTCCAGCCGTAGCCGCGCATCAGCTCGGCAAGCTCCTCGCGCGGAATGCGTGCGAGCAGGGTCGGGTTGTTGATCTTGTAGCCGTTCAGATGGAGGATCGGCAGCACCGCGCCGTCGCGGATGGGGTTGAGAAACTTGCTCGAATGCCAGGAGGTCGCGAGCGGGCCGGTTTCGGCCTCGCCGTCGCCGACCGCCACGGCGACCAAAAGGTCTGGATTGTCGAAGGCGGCGCCGAAGGCATGCGAGATCGAGTAACCCAGCTCGCCGCCCTCGTGAATGGAGCCCGGCGTCTCGGGCGTGCAGTGCGAGCCGATGCCGCCCGGGAAGGAGAACTGCTTGAAGAAGGCGCGCATGCCTTCTTCATCCTCGCTCTTGTTGGGGTAGATCTCGGAGTAGGCGCCCTCCAGATACACGGGGGCCAGCACGCCCGGCGCGCCGTGGCCCGGACCGGCGAGAAAGATCGCCTCCTGTGCATGCTCCCGGATGATGCGGTTGAGGTGGACATACATGAAGGAGAGGCCGGGGCTCGCGCCCCAATGACCGAGCAGGCGTTTCTTCAGATGGCCCTCGGCGAGCGGCTCGCGCAGCAGCGGGTTGTCCCGCAGATAGATCATGCCCGCGGCGAGGTAGTTGCAGGCGCGCCAGTAGGCATCGATCTTGGTCAGAAGCTCCGGGGACAGCGGATTGGCGTGGATCTCGGTCGTGGAGAGGCTGCTTGTCGTCATGTGGTTCTCCGTGTGTCCGTCGTCGGTCGTGCCAGCATAGTAAAAGACTCGGATGAACGCGAGGTGACGGGGTGCGATGGAGCCTCGGTGAACGACGGTTGCAGCGGCGCGATCCCTGCGGAACGCGCAGCGGAGGACATCGAGCGGACGGCAATTCACTGAAGGCAATCGAGTTTTACGGTTTCATTGCGCTTGCCGCCTGGCTGGTCTACTCCCAATTCATCGCCGCGCGACGGGATCGGCATCGTTCGGAGCACAGTCCGTCGAACGAGGAGCCGTGCGACAGCGACGAACCTCCGCACAGCTGATCCTTCGGCGGCCGATGGCTCGATTCGACGGGGACAAGGTCAGCGATCGTGGCGCTTGATCGCCGCACGCAGCGATTGCAGCGCAGTCGTAGCCATGTCGCGTAGGCGGTTCGCTGGATCCATGACCTCCATGTCGGAGGCGCTGCGGCGCGACCCGGCTTGCGGGTGCAAGGGGGCATGCCCGCCGAATCGCGCCCCGTCGTTCTCTCCGGTCGGCGATGGCGTCACGGCGGGGAGCGATTGCCTCACCTCCTCGACGATCGCGGGGCGTTGACGTGCGAGCGCCGCGGCGACGCGATCCTCGATCAAGACCGGAAGGATCTCGCGGACTAGGCGCGCCTCGAGATCGCGAAGATCCTGCTGGCTCGCAGAGGGCGGTGCGGCAGCAATCGCGGCGCGCTCCTCGGCGAGTCGCTCCTCGACGAGGTGGCGTGCCTCGGCGATCAGAATCTCGGTGAGGTCGCGTCTTAGCGATTCCACGAGGACCGTCAGGCGCCTGTTGATGCCCGCCTCCAAGCGCTCCTCGATCAACGCGATCAGCTCGGCCTCGCTCGGCGGTCCGGGCAGTGACGCCGTGGCGGCGACGGACCTGGTGGCCGGCGGGACCTGAGCGAGCGGGGCAGGCGCGTCGCCCTCGACCGCCGCGCGCACACATGCGATGACCTCTGGGAGCCGCTCGGCAGCGAGCGATTTGGGCAGGACCGTGAGCACGCCTTTCTTCTGCACCGTCGCGGCGAAGTCGGTGTCCTCCTGCGAGGTGCAGAGCACAATCGGCACGTGGGCCGTGTGCGGGTCCGCGCGGATGATCTCCAGGGCCTCCAGGCCGTTCAAACCCGGCATGATATGATCCATGAAGATCGCGTCCGGAACCCGGCTTTTGAGCATCTCCAAGGCAGCCTCCGCAGAGTCGGCTGTATCGACATCGATACCGCGTTTCTTCAACTCGATGCGCAAGGCGTACCGCGTGACTCTGGAGTCGTCGATCAAGAGGATTTTCATAAGGTCGTGACTGGCGGTGTCGGTCAGGTATAGAACGCCGCCAGTTTACTGGTCGGAGGGGGCAAAGTGCCATGGGCGAGCAGATGATCCATTTTACTGGTCTCGAATCGGCGGAGGCGGTGGCCGAGGAAGCGGCACGCCGAATGAGCGCTGCGGCGCGCGGTGCAATCGAGGCACGCGGGCGGTTTCGGTGTGTCTTGGCCGGCGGGCGCACCCCGTTGGAGGCTTACGATCGATTGGCCCAGCAGTGTGAGGACTGGGCGAATTGGCATCTCTTTCTCGGCGACGAGCGCTGTCTCTCGCCTGAAGACCCCGAGCGCAACAGCCGCGCGATCGAGCTGGCCCTGACGGAGCACGTTGCGATTCCGCCCGACAATCTGCATTGGATCCCCGCGGAGTCCGGTGCAGAGTCGGCGGCGCGCCGCTACGACGCGCTGATCGCTGCCCACATGCCCTTCGACTTGATTCTGCTGGGCATGGGCGAGGACGGTCACACCGCGAGCCTCTTCCCCGGTCATGTGACCCCGACGGACGTACGCGCGGCGCCGGTTCACGAGGCGCCGAAACCGCCGCCCGATCGGGTGACCCTGACCCCGTTGGCCCTCGCTGCTGCCCCGGAGCGCTTGATCCTGGTGACGGGTGACGGCAAGCGCGAGGCGCTTGCGGCCTGGCGTCGCGGGGCGGACCTGCCGGTCGCACGGGTCGCGGCCCTGGGCAGGACGGATGTGCTGATGGATCCCGATGCCGCGGGGGATTGGCCGTAAGTCACGATTCAAAATCAACATGAACAGGCCGATTGGGCAAAGCGCAGCATGCCCAACGAATTCCTGTGATGTCGGCGCGGGTTGGGCACGCTGCGCTTTGCCCAACCTACGGGCTAAACACTCACAGCCTCGCTCGTAAGACCGGCCACCCGAAACATCAGTCACTCGTGATACCCGCTCTGCGGTGTCACGCATGCCCCGTGGCGCTCTGCGCCACGTACCACGATGGCCGGAGTTACGAGCAAGGCCCCACTAACCACTATAGCGACCGACCATGAACCTCCACATCGCCATCCCGATCGCTTTGCATCAAGTCGCCGGTCTTATCTGGGTCGGCGGGATGTTTTTCGCCCATTTCGCACTGCGTCCGACGCTGAAAGCGGCGCTGGATCCGCAGCCCCGCCTGCGCGTCGCACTCGGCGTTTTTCAGCGTTTTTTCCCCTGGGTCTGGGGTGCAATCGCAGTCCTTTGGCTGAGCGGACTCTGGGTCTTTCTCGGCGTCATGGGCGGCAAGGCCGGGCTCTACGTTCACGCCATGATGGGCATTGCCCTGATCATGACGCTGATCTTCAGTCTGATCTATTTCATCCCGTTCCGCCGGATGCAGCACAACGTCGCCGCGGCCGACTGGCCGAAAGCCGCCTCCGCTTTCGGGTGGATCCGCGGGTTGATGGCCGTCAATCTGGGCTTGGGGTTGGCGACTGTGGTGATCGCCGCCGCGGGACCGGCCTTGATCGGTGGCTAAGGGACGCTTCAAGATCGTGATGGCCTTCGACACGTGCTGGCGCACGGCGGCATCGATCTGCTCCGGCGACGTCCCTCGCGCAGGCGGCCGACCAGGACCGCATCGGCAAACGAGGCCCGCTCCGCCGTTGGTTCGCCGGGAGCGCGCTGCGGCCCGTGCCCGACGGCATAGCCCAGCTCCCGGAACCAGTTCAGGGCGGCGGCGTCTTCGACGATGGATTCGTTGATGGTCATTAGGTTCACGCCAAGACGCCAAAAATCTAATATAAAACGGAAGGATGCGCTATAAACCTACGCATGGGCAATTGGAGTTGAATTGGAGTTCATTTGGAGTGAATTGGAGCTGGTTACGACAAGATCCACCGCGCCCCCCTCGCGTAGCCTCTTGTCTGCACGAGTCCGAGATGTTTTAGCGCGGCAAGCTCGTTCTTGAGCTCCCACTCGGGAATCTCATCACCCAACCCTTTGCGGATATCCCGCAACGCCAGTCCATCCGCCGAGGTGCTGAGCACCGCCAGCACCCGTTGCTGTCGCTCCGTCACGTTCTGGGCCACCCGCTGCGGCGGCACGTAGACCGTGGGGCTAAATCTCACCATGACACAGCCTGCGGCCTCGATGATCTCCGGTCTTGGCAGACCCGCGCGCACCGTCAACCTTCCATCTTGATCGTTCCGCGGCCCCACGCCTCGATCAGAAGCTGCCGACCTTCCGCCACATCCACCCGCTCGATACTCGGAAACACCGGCGGCTTGATCTCGCCCAGCTCCTGCGCCACTTCCCCGACCGTCCGGTCCGAAACATCTGGCCGATGATCCGTCCGTCCGGCTCCACGCCGAAGATCACCCGACTGCCCCGGTGGTTCAGCATCGCGCAGAGGGTCCGCGTCGCCTCCCGGCGCTCGCGCGTTGTCCGCTTGAGCACCTGGGTCTCGGACTCGCCACGACGGTCCCAGGATTCGATGATGGATTTATTGCACGGCGTTGGGCGACTACTCCACCGAGCGATACGCCTGTTTGGCATGCGTCGGGGTTGTCGGGAACGCGAGTCTAAGTTTTCCTTCTTTCGTCAGTGGCTTGAGGTATTGTTGCCGCGACGCACCGGTGTCGCGCATGACGAGCTGCGCCAGACAGCTTAAGGTGACGAAATTAATGCCCGTGGCACAACGCCAGCGCCACGCGCTTCATGCTGTCCGCGGGCAGCTTGCCTTTGGTCCTGGGTTGCGTCGCCAACAGCTCCAAGGCAGAGTGAAACCCGGCGTCGAGCTTATCCAGAGAGTCGATGACGGGCGCGTCGAGTTGATCGGCCAAGAGTCTTCCATCGAGATCCCGGTGCTCGTTATACGTCTCCCGGCTGGTCGGCAAAGCTTCGGAGTCCGGACGCAAATGTGCGGAGCGGGTGCTCAAATGTGCGGAGCTGAATGTCAGTTGTGCGGAGCCGTCTCCGAACACTTCTTCCGGTTTCGGAAGAGCAGCCCTGGGGAGGCAGTAGACGGAACCCCGACCCGGGTTATGCGCCTCCAGGAATCCATCCTGCACCAATCCCTGAAGCATCCGCGTGATGTCGAAGGGGTGAAGGGCAGTCATTTCCCGAATGCGGGCGTGGGTCACCACTCGCAGCGGTCGTTGCTTGCGGTTGGCTCGGGGGATCTCGATGATGAGCAAGGTGCGCCCATCCAGCGAGACATCTCGCATGTCGGCATCGGTCAGGAGATTGGCGCTGACCTTTTGGCGATTGTTGAGGGCATCGAACAGGTCCTTGCGGATCTTGTCCACCTTGTCGATGCCTTCGATGAGAAACCGACCTTTCCGTTCTCGCACTCCGAGAATCACCACACCGCCGTCGGTATCGGCGAAGGCGCTGTAAGTCGGCCAGAAATCCTCCGGCAAGGCGCTCTGACCGTCGTGCCCCAGGGCCAGCTTGCATTCGAGGTCGATGGACTCGCGCAAGAGCTCCAGGTCGTAGAAGACGAGATCGTCGTAGAAATGCGTGGTCTCGGTGCTGATCCGGAACTGGCGGCCGACGAAGGAAAATCCTTTGCCGAGCTCCATGAGGAAATCTCGCAGGCGCGAGACGAGGAGGGTCTCCAGTTTCCGCTCGTGGGCGTCGAAGGGCTCGGATAGGCCGAGGAATTCGAGCACGTAGGTCTTTGACGAACTCCGTTATCCTGAGGGACGGTTGGGCATCGGTCGGGACTAGGGCTGCTGGCGCGGGCGGAGGGGCCAGCAGGCGGTCGAAGGTGCGGGTCGCAATTTCGCGCTCCAGGCGGCGCGAGGACCAAGCCGGGCGGCCACGCTTTCGACGCGCATGACGAGACGCCAGTGGGTCCAGGTCAATTTGCTACGCAGTGCGTAGCTTTTTCCTGCGTCCGGGAATGTGAGGTAGAACTGTCTGAAATTCTTCAGATTGGCGACCGACACCCCGCGCCCGAACTCATCGCCGAGGGCACGCGCGAGGTTGCGGATGAGCTGGCTGCCGTACTCGGCGCGGACTTCGCCGCCTTGTTCTTCCTCCACGATGCGGCGCCCGATCTGCCAGTAGGCATCGACCATCGCGGCGTTGGCCGCAGCAAAGGCGCGGGTGCGGGCGGCGCGCAGGAGTGCGCGCACGTCATCGAGCAGCCGGGCGGATTGCGGGTCGGGGGCGAGGTCATCCGCCATAACCCATCCTCTTGCCAATGGTTCCAGCGCTGCGCTCCGGTCTCGGTGGCGTTGAGGGCTGTCCGTACCCATCGCATGCATAGAGGATCACATGCTGCCGCTCGATCTCGGTGTGAAAGGCGGGCGGTAGGGTCGCCCAGTCGAAAAGGTCGATGAGTAAGGGCAGGTTGCTCTCGCTCAAGGCGTCCTTCAGCTCCCAGAAGGCGGCGGGCTGCCGCGCTTTGAGGTCTTGGGGATTGCGGACCGCCAGATCGAGATCGCTGGTGTCGTGGCCTGTGCCGTTGACGCGGCTGCCGTAGGCCCAGACCTCGGCGTTGGGCAGGTATGCGGCGATAAGCCGGCGCAGCTCACCGAGGTGGCGTGGGAAGAGGTCAAGCGTCGGGTTCGCCATGCTTCTGCCGGAGGGTGAGTTGTGTGCGTATCTCGGTTTCAAGCTTAGCCGATTCTGCAAACTGGCCTTTCAGTTCCGCGACCAGGCGTGTCATTTTTTCCTCGAAGGGCTCTCCGTCGTCCTCGACCGCCTCGGCGCCGACGCAACGGCCGGGGGTGAGCACAGACCCGTGCGCCGCGATCTCGGCTGTGGTGGCGGATTTGCAGAAGCCTGGGATGTCGGCGTAGGGGGATGCCCCTTCTCCCCGGCCCTCTCCCGCGAGGGGAAAGGGAGACGTGTGATCACCGCGCCAGGCGTGGTAGGTCGAGACGATCTTCTCCAGATCGGCGTCGGTCAGCTCGCGATGGACACGGTCGACGAGGGTGCCGAGCTTGCGGGCATCGATGAAGAGGGTCTGTCCGCGGCGATCGCGCCGTTTTCCGTTTCGCTTGTTCTTCGCGAGAAACCAGAGGCAGACGGGGATCTGCGTCGAATAGAAGAGCTGGCCGGGGAGGGCGACCATGCAGTCCACCAGGTCGGCCATCGACGATGGCCTTGCGGATCTCGCCTTCGCCGGACTGGTTGGATGACATGCTGCCGTTCGCCAGGACAAAGCCGGCCATGCCCCCGCCGCTCGGAGAAGGCGCTGAAAGGTGGTGGATGAAGTGCTGGACCCAGGCGACGTTGGCGTTGCCCTGAAGGTGAGTCCAGCGGGCCTCTTTGGGTACCCAGAAGACGTTGGCGGCGAGGTATTCGTCCTTGTCCTCGGGGTTCGCGCCTTAGTCATCGCCTTCACCCTTGATGAGCCTGGCGTGGTGCTCGTCGAAGCTGTCGGAGATGTATTTGAGAAAGATCAGGCCGAGGACGACGTGCTTGTATTCCGCCGCGTCCATGTTGTTGCGGAGTTTGTCCGCGGCGAGCCAGAGCTTGGCCTCGAAGCGGAGGTTGGCGGACGAGTCGGACGTGCTTCCGTGCGATTTGCGGCGGGCCATGGTATTCCCCTGAAAACTGACCGGGGAAGGATGCAGGGAGGTGCGGGCGGGCGCAAGGACAAGTGCCGGGGAACTTCAGCACCGATCAGTCTCGACCCACAAAAAAAGGCCGCACCGGCGGCCTTTTCCTGAGTTCCCCGACAATCGCCTCAGGCGATCTTGATCTCCATCTGCTCACCCGTGTCCGGATCGGTCAGATGCACCGCGCAGGCGATGCAGGGGTCGAAGGAATGGATGGTGCGCAGGATCTCGATCGGCTGCTTGACGTCCACCAGTTGGTGGTTGTCCTGCAGCGCGGCCTCGTAGGCGCCGGGCTGGCTGCTCGGGTCGCGGGGGCCGGCGTTCCAAGTGGATGGCACGACCGCCTGGTAGTTGGCGATCTTGCCGTCTTTGATCACGATCCAGTGACCGAGCGCGCCGCGCGGTGCCTCCATATAGCCTGCGCCGCGTGCCTCGGCGGGCCAGCTCGACGGATCCCAAAGGGTCTCGTTGAAGGTGCGGCTGTCGCCGGCCTTAATGTTGGCGATCAGCTCGTTGTACCAGCCCTGTGCGGTGTCGGCTAGGATCTTGGTCTCCAGGGTCCGGGCCGCGGTGCGCCCGAGTGTGGAGTAGAGCGCACGCACGGGCAGGTCGAGCGTGGTGAGGGTCATCTCAACCAGCTCTTGGGTTTGGGCGTGGCCGCTGGCATAGAGCAGGAGCACGCGGGCGAGCGGGCCGACCTCCATGGCGTGACCCTTCCAGCGCGGCGCCTTCATCCAGGAATAGCCATCGTTCACGTCGAGCTGCGTGTAGGGCGGTTTCACGCCGCCGCGCGCGTCGTATTCCAGGTTCGTCTCGCCGTCGTAGGGGTGGAGCCCCTTGTCGTTGCCGCCTGAATACTCGTACCAGGAGTGGGCCACGTACTCCTGAATCTGCCCCTGGTCGTGCAGGTCGATCTCGTGGATGGTGCTCAGATCCCGGTTGAGGATGACACCGCGCGGGAACAGGAACTGCGCCGGATCCAGGGTCCCGGTGGCCGGCAGGTCGCCGTAGCTCATGAAGTTGCCCAGGCCCTCGCCGCGCTCGCCCCAATCCTTGTAGAAGCTCGCGATCGCCAGGGTGTCCGGGACATAGACCTGATCCACGAAGGTCTGCATGGAGTGCAGGATCTGCTGCACCTCGGCGAGACGCTTGGAATTGATGGCGGAGTCCGAGTTCAGATCGATCGGCGAGGGCACGCCGCCGACGACGAAGTTCGGATGCGGATTCTTGCCGCCGAAGATGGCGTGCAGACGCGCGACATCGCGCTGCCAAGCCAGCGCCTCGAGATAATGCGCAACCGCCATGAGGTTGGCCTCGGGCGGCAGCTTGTAGGCCGGATGGCCCCAATAGCCGTTGGCGAAGATGCCGAGCTGGCCGGATTCCACGAAGGTCTTGATACGCTTCTGGGTATCGGCGAAATAGCCCGGCGAGGACTTGGGCCAGCTACTGATGGACTGCGCCAGATCCGATGTCGCCTTGGGATCCGCGCTCAGCGCGCTGACCACGTCGACCCAGTCGAGCGCGTGCAGGTGATAGAAGTGCATCACATGATCGTGCACGAACTGCGAGCTGATCATGAGGTTGCGGATCAACTGGGCGTTGGGCGGCAGCTCGATCTTGAGCGCGTCCTCCACGCTGCGCACGGAGGCAATGCCGTGGACCAGGGTGCAGACGCCGCAGATGCGTTGGGCGAAGGCCCAGGCATCGCGCGGGTCGCGGCCCTTCAAGATGGTTTCCAGTCCGCGGACCGAGGTCCCGGAGCTGTAGGCTTGGGCGATGTTGTCCCCGTCCATCTGGGCCTCGATGCGCAGATGGCCTTCGATGCGGGTGACGGGATCGACGACGATGCGTTCGCTCATGTCAGTTCTTCTCCACCAGGTGCTCGGCGATCATCTCGGTGAGACCGACCACCGGGATCTCCATGTTGAATTCCTCCAGACCCTCTTCGAGCTGGGTCCGGCAGGTGGCGCACATGGTGACCATGCGTTCCGGGTTGACCTCCTCGATCTGCGCCTTCTTGCGCTTGAAGGCGGCCATCTTCAGCGGCTCTGCGCGCTCGTTGGAGCTCACCCCGCCGCCCGCCCCGCAGCACCATTGGAACTTGCCGTGCTCTTTCAGCTCGACGAAGTTCTCCGCGACCAGATTCATCAGGTTGCGCTGCTGCTGGATGACGCCGCTCTTGCGGGCGAGGTTGCAGGGATCGTGCATCGAGAGCCGATCGGTCTCCATCCCCTCGGTCTTGATCCGCCCCGCGGCGCGCAGCTCATCAAGGACCTCGATGATGTGGAAGACCTTGAAGGGGTAGGGCCGACCGATCAGGTTCGGGCCTTCCCAGCGGATGGCCGTAAAGGCATGACCGCACTCGGGGCTGATCACCTTGGGGACTTTGAGCTTCTCGGCGGCGGCCACGACACGCTCGACCAGTTGGGCGGCGATGTCCTTGTTGCCGATCTGGATGCCGGCGTTGGTCGCCTCGAAGCAGTCGGTCGACAGGGTCCAGGTGACCCCGGCATGGTCGAAGATCTTGGTGATGGCTTCGAGATACTCGGGGAAGTTGATGATCTCCATCGAGGAGAGCAGCACCAGATACTCGGCGCCGTCCTTGTCGACCGGGACCTCCAGGCCGCTGCTGGTCTGGACATGGTTGATCTGTACCGCCAGCGTCTTCCATTGCAGACCCATGGGGCTGCCGGTCTGAATGGCGCGCACCGAGGCGGCGATCAGTCCTTCGGGCGCATGCCCGGCCTGGACCATGCCTTCGCGCGATTTGCGGATCATCAGCGCCAGATCGTTGCCGACCGGACAGACCATGGAGCAGCGACCGCACATGGAGCAGGAGTCGTAGAGCAGCTCCTCCCATTCGGCCAGCATCGCGTCGGTGACCTTCTGTTGCAGGCCGAACAGTCCCTTGATCCTGCCCCAGAGTGTGAAGTCGTTTTCCCAGACGCGACGCAGCGGCTCCAGCTTGAGGATCGGCGTGTACTTGGGATCGCCCGTTTCCAGATAGAAAGGACAGGACTGGGCGCAGATGCCGCAGTGCACGCAGCTCGAGAAGAAGGCCGCGACCGGACCGTCGACCTCGGCACGGAAGGCCGCGAGCCCCCGTTCGAGTGACAGCTCGCTCGTCTTCGGGGCGGCTTGCGGCTGCGTTAGGCCTTTGTCGAGTGTCAGCTCGCTCATGACTGAACCCCCTTACGGCCGAATGCGGCCCCGTTGTACCAGCGTGCGATGAAGGTCGTGAAGATGTGCGTCAGCTTGGTGAAGGGCAGCAGGATCAGCATGATCTCGGCCGAAAGGATGTGCATGCCCAGAACCAGCGGGTAGGGGTTGATCAGACGGTAAAAGGCCAGCCAGCCCGTCAGTACGACCGCGAAGACCACGGCCCAGACCACGTAGTCCTCGACCGTGCTGATGCGTTTCTTCACCGGATGCGTCATGCGATGCACCAGGGTAGCGATCAGCGCGACCAGGGTGACGGAGGTGACCAGACTGATGACCGGATTAGGCAGCGCCGGCCAGGACAGACCGGTCAGGCTCTCGATCAGCGCGATATGCGGCAGGAAGAGCAGCAGCGCGATCAGGAAGCCGATGTGCCAGACCCAGCCGACGACCACGTTGAAGGGTGCGCGCTGGAAGGTGCCCGGATCCGCGACGGTGCGGGTGAACATGGTCCGAAAGCCCGGTCCCCACTCGCCGGCGCGCGCCTCGGCGAAGTTCTTCTTGCGCCCGAGCATGAAGATCTCGGCGATGCGCACCAGCAGACCGATCGCGAAGATGGCGATCGCGATGTTGAACATCGGACCCTTGGTCCACAACAGAAACTCCATCGAGCCGCTCATAGCTTCGCCTCCAATTCTTCGACCGTGACGGGCTGACGATGGGCGACGGCTGTCTTGGTCTGTTTCTTGGCCAGCGCCGCGACCGCGCCGCCGACGACGGCACCGGTCGCACCGGCCGCCAGCACGTTCATTCCGGACGCCGAGGTCGGCACCGAGACGGCGTTGTAGAAGCCGCCGGCATCCCAGAATTTCGGCTCGGAGCAGCCCAGACAGGGATGTCCGGCCTCGACCGGCCAACTGGTACCGTCGTTCCAGCGCATGGTCGCGCAGGCGTTGTAGGTGGTCGGACCCTTACAGCCGAGCTCATACAGACACCAGCCCAGTCGCGCACCCTCGTCGTCGAAGGTCTTGGCAAATTGCCCCCTGTCGTAGAAGGGCCGGCGATAACAGCGGTCATGGATCGACTGACCGTAGAAGGCCATCGGGCGGTTGTAGGCGTCGAGCTCGGGAAGACGTCCGAAGGTCAGGTAATGGGCGATGACGCCCGTGATCACCATCGGGATCGGCGGACAGCCCGAGACATTGATGACCGGCTTGTTCTTCACCAGATCCATCACCGACATGGCGCCGGTTGGATTGGGGTTGGCCGCGGGCAGACCGCCGAAGGTCGCACAGGAGCCGACCGCGATGACGGCGGCGGCGTTTTCCACCGTCTCCATCAGCATGGCGTAGTTGCTGTGCCCGGCGACGGTGGAGTAACCCGGATTGGAGTCCGGCCCCGGGATGGAGCCGTCGACGATGACCAGATACTCACCCGGATTCGCCGCCATCGCCTGCTCGCGCGCATGCTCGGCGGCATCGCCGGCCGCGGCCTGCAGGGTGTGGTGATAATCCAGCGAGATGACGTCGAGGATCAGATCCTCGAGCGTCGGGGCATGGCTGCGGGTCAGCGACTCGGTACAGCCGGTGCATTCCTGGAACGACAGCCAGATGACCGATGGTCGTTTGGCCTTCTCCAGCGCCGCGGCAATCGCCGGCGCCATGCTCGGCGGCAGCGCCATCATCGAGGCGGTCGCGGCACAGAACTTCAGGAAGCCGCGGCGCGAGACGCCACGTTCCCGAAGGCTCTCGCCGAGTGTTTTATCAGTGGGTTTACGGGCAGCCATAGTCCCTCCTTCAGATGTCAGGACGCGAGAGGCGGGGCGCTCTGGTCCGGATTTAATCGGGCGTCGAGCGCGGCGATCGCGTCGTCCAGATCCTGCGGCTGCGGACACAGGATCTCGGGAACTGTCGCGATCTCGAGATGCAGGGCGAGGCGATGCGCCTCGGAATTCAGATAATCCACCAGCCAGACCCCGGAGACGGCCGTCTCCTGGATTCGGGTCGGGCCAAGTGCCTCGATGGTGGCCTGGACCTCGCCCGTGCCGAGAAACGACAGCAGGCGCTCAAGCTCACCCGGACCGAAGGGCATCGCTTTCAGATCGATCTTGGTGGTCTCCCCGGTCGCGATCAAACGCGACAGGGCATGGCGGACTTCATGCAGGACGGGCTCGGCGTTGCCGTACCATTGCGGATGCGGATCACCCTCGGGCACGGCCGAGCCGGTTTCGACGACGACGGGAATCTGATCCAGCAACGACATACGACACACCTCAACTTATCCGCCTGGAATTCTAGGCGCTTTGCCGTCGCCCTGATTTGATGCAGCGCAGTTAATAAGAACGTTAGCGAGCTCGAATGATTTAAAGCCGCGTCCTTGGTTCATCCGGGCGTTTTCGGGTGTTCGAACCCTAGCGGTTTCCAAGACCCTATACTGTGACGCGGTTTGGATGAGAAAGACGACCTACGGGTATGGAAGTTTGCGGAAATCGGCTTAAACCGCGCAAGCTCCGAAAGTTGTCGGAACTGGTGCGGCCAGGCCACTCCAACACAACGTATACCGCACCGGGCGCGGTTTAAGCCAGCACGCCCTCCATCAGCTGCATGCTGATGCAGTGCAGGCTGCCGCCCTGGCGGATCAGGGGCCGGCAGTCGATGGGCAGGACGGTGCGGTCCGGGAAGAGATGGCCTAGGGTGTCGAGCGCCTCGGCATCCGCCGGGTTGTCGTAGGTCGGCACGAGCACGGCGCCGTTGATGAGGAGAAAGTTCGCGTAGCCTGCCGGAAGGCGCTCGCCGTCGCCGTCCAGAACGGGGGCGGGGGTCGGTAAGGGCACCAGACGGTAGGGATTGCCCTGTGGGTCCCGCAAGGCCCGAAGCTCCTGCTCCATCGCGTGAAGCTCGGCGAAATCGGCATCGGTCGAGTCGGTACAGCGGGCGTAGCAAAGTGTGTCGGGGTCGCAGAAGCGCGCCAGGGTGTCGATGTGTCCGTCGGTGTCGTCGCCGCTGATGGCGCCGTGCTCGAGCCACAGGAAGCGGCGTATGCCGAGACGCTCGGCGAGCAGCTGCTCGATCGCGTCGCGCGTCAGGCCCGGATTGCGTCGCGGGTCGACCAGCGTCCGGGTCACCGCGAGCAGGGTGCCACGGCCATCGGTTTCGATCGCACCGCCTTCGAGAACCAGGTCGACGGCCTCCGGCGGGGCATCCCCGAAGAGGCCACCTTCGCTTAGGGTCACGGTGATGCGGTCGTCGCGATCGGCGGCGAACTTTCCGCCCCATCCGTTAAAACGGAAATCGAGCAGGAGCGGTTCTTCCGCGTCCGTGCGAACCCCGATCGGTCCGTGATCGCGCGCCCAGGTGTCGTTGCTCGGGGCGAGACCGAAACGCTGGCTCTCGGGAGCGGCGCCCGCGGCTGCGACGCGTGTGCGGACTGCCGCGGCGTGCGCGGCGTCCCGGCAAACGTTCAGCACCGGCTCGTAACGCCCGACCAGGGCGGCGAGGTCGGCATAGAGGTGTTCGACCCGATCCAACTGATCGGCCCAGTCGGTGTCTTCGTGAGGCCAGGTGAGCATGACCCCGCTCTGGGGTTCCCACTCGGCAGGGAATCGGCGCATGGCAGGCATCTTTGTTGGGTTGTCGATGTGTCTATTGTATGCCGCACGCTCGCTGTCACCCCCAATTGAGTGCTTGCGACCAGAATCGGGTCCCGGCCTCGATCCCGACCCCTCCCTCCTCGACATGAACAACCATTCCGTCGATGATCTGCGGCGAGACGCCGTGCGGATGGATGTGCACCTGAATGAACTGATTGCGCGCGAGGGTCTCGGCGGTCTCGATGAAGAGCCCGCCCGCACTGAAGTTTCTGATTCGGCAGGGAGCTGGGCCGTGCTTGCCGCTCATGGCGAGGGTTGCGGGGATGTCGCTCTCGGTTCGATGATGCCATCGGCGTTCCATCCTCTTGAGTCCTCCTCTTCTCTTTTTGTTCGTGCGGAGCGGTGCAGAAATTCCGAGACCGTTCGAGAACATTCTCGTTGTCGTAATCGACCGTCGATACGATCACGATTACGATTACGACAACGACAACGATTGGATTCGGTGCTCAACTGATTTCTGACGCGTTATTAAAGATTTACAGGCGCAGTCGGCACGCAAGCGCCAAGCGGACCAGGTCCGCGGTCGAGTGGACCCCGAGCTTGTGCATCAGGTTGGCGCGATGTGTCTCGACTGTGCGGACATTGAGCTCGAGCGTGCCGGCAATCGCCTTATTGGTGTTTCCGCTGACGATCGCCTCAAGTACCTCACGCTCCTTGGGGGTGAGCTGCTCGAGCCGCTCGGCGATGATTCGCGGGTCGCCGATCTCGGCCCGGAAGCGCTCGTCCGCGGCGAGCGCCTTGCGCACGCGCTGCAGGAGCTCCTGGTGATTGACCGGTTTCTGAATGAGCTCGAATCGCGTACGGGGGCCATCGTGAGGTTGCACCAGATGGTCTGGCCCGATTTGCCGATATGTCGCAGCTCAAGGCTTTGCGCTTCGCCTCGGTCTCTGTCCCGGTCGTAGGACGTGCCCGCGACGATCCTCGCGATGTACCGGATCAATCCATCGTAATCATCCGGGTGGACGAGACTGCGACAGGTCTGGGCGAGCAGCTCCTCTTGCGTGTAGCCGAGGATGTTGCAGAGCTTGCGGTTGACCGGGAGAAAGAAGCCCTGTGGGTCGCGGTGACAGATGCCGACCGCCGCTTGCTCGAAGGTGGCGCGAAAACACTCCTCGCTCTCGGTCAGCGCGCGCCGCACCGCGAGGTTGTCGAAGATGTCCGCGAGTCGTCCCGCGAGGGCCCGCACCAGGGTCAGATCGTCCTCGCTCCAGGTGCGTTCGACCCGACACTGATGCAGTCCCAGCAGCGAGGGCCGATCACCCTCGGGGCACACCGCGACCATCAGGCGCGAGCGCGGCGCGAAGCGGCCGCCCAGCATCGGAACCGCGCTCGGATCCGGATCCTGCAACCGAGCGGATGCGTTCAGGGCCGAGCGGATCAGGCGGCGCAGCGGGTCATCCATCGGGATGGTGTGATCAAAAAAAGGTTCGCCCGGGCAGCCCGGAACGGCGGCCTCTGCCAGTACGCGTACCTCGGCCGCGTCGGGATCGAACGGAGACAGCAGCCAGGCGCGATCCACCCGCAAGAGGTCATTCAAGACGGCCTGCGGGTCGAACGCGGCTGTCGCTGCGGCCGACAGTCGCTCAAGTCCGCTCACCAGTCGATGTCTCGACTCCGCCGCGGCTGTTGCGATGTCGCGTTGCCTGCGCTCGTACTCCGCCTGCTTGCGCTCGGTCATGTCCGAGAGAATGGCGCGGATCTGCGCAGGCGTGCGCCCGGCCTCGCGCCGGCTTTCGAGCATCAGGGTTGGGGGCTCCGCGCAGATCGCCGCCTTGCCCGTTCTCAACCGCAGCTCGCAGCTCCTGCACGCCTGCGAGTGCAATGCGTCGGCAATATGGGCCTTCAGCAGCATGCGATCGTCCGGGGCGATGTAGGTGCTGAATGACCGACCGATCAATCGATTTCGGGACTGCCCGAGCAGTTTGGCGCCGGTCAGGTTGATGTCTCGGATCCTGCCCGCGACGTCGATCGAGAGGTCGCCGACCGGAGCGAAATCATAGAGGTCCGCATAGCACTCGCGCGACTCCTCCAGGACAGCACGCACCGCGAGCAGCTCGGGGTTTTGCTGCTCGAGCTCGATCTGATGGACCTGCAGCTCATGCACGAGGCGGGTCAGATCGTCCGACCCGTTGTCTGCGCGTCTGAGCTCCGCCGAGAGCCGCGTCAGCTGTGCATCGCTCGCTTGGTCGAGTCTTGTCATCATTCTAGAAGATCCTGACCCATCCGTGTCCCCGGCCGGAGGGGTCGGCGAGGCCGTGCTCACAAAGCCGGCCATGTCGATGACTTTGCCCCGTAGGACGGACAAGCGCCGTCGCAGGGCGCCATGGACCTTGCTCGCGCTCGTTCACCCGACCGAGCGAAGCCGATCGGCCATGAGCCGACGGGGTGAGTAGGGTTTGATCTGGCGCTATCCCGGGACGCTTACATCAAAAGCGGCTGCAGGGTCGCGCTGTCGAGGTCGAGGCCGTGGATTCGGATCTGCTCCACGCCTTTCTCCTTCAGCTCGCGGGTGACCAAGACCAGCACCGCGATCCCGGAGTCGAAGATCCGGTCGACGCCGGTCAGGTCGAGTGTACAGGCGTTGATGCTCCCGTCCACCGTTTGGCCGATCAGCAGCAAGGCAAAGGCGCAGCGCAGATCCAGCGAGCCATCGATCCGGATCTGCAGGTGGCCGTCTTCGATCTCATAGTCGAGATCCGCGGCCGGGGTTGCGATTCTCGGGTTACGGTTGCTCGTTCGGTCGGCGCCCTGGCGCTCGACATTGTGGAGTCCAAGGATTCTGGTGGCCTGATCGCCTTTGCTCAGCAAGGCCGAGGACGCCGTCCGCACGTGCATCGAGTCGAGTCGAGTCATGATGGTGCTCTCCTCCCGGTCATAGTCGTTCTGTTTCACGCCGCGCCTCTTTGGCGGCGTCCGTCCGGGCCGGAGTGCGCCTGCGCACCCCGGCGGAATTGCTCCGGTTGTTTTCGAGTCGTTCCTCAGGCCCAGGTCTTGACGAACCGCATCAGTTCGTGCAGACCGAGCGGTTGGGTGTAGAGAAGCCCCTGTGCAATCGTACAACAGGACTCCCGCAGGAAATCGGCCTGGTTCTGCGTCTCGATGCCATGAGCGACGACGCGTATGCCCAGGGTCTTGCCCAGCGCTAAGTGTTCCCTCGTCGAGTCCCTCGGCCTGCCAACGCTTGCGCTCGGTGCAGGCGGTACGCAGCACCCAGGCATCGATTCCGCGGATCAGTCCGGTCTCCTCGGCAAATGAGAAACTCGTACCCCCGATCCGTGCGACCAGTCGCGGCTCGGCCGGCTGATGCACAAGCCAGGTTCTCGGTAAGGCAGGCCGTGCCTTTCATGCCATCACAGCGATGTTCCCTACGGGCGTGTCCGCCCGGCATCCCGTGCTACGGTTTTCGGGCGCGTCCGCGACCTTTGTGGTTAAATCCCGCGCCATGTTCCATCCCATCGCCATCTACATCGGCCTTCGCTACACGCGAGCGAAACGCCGTAATCATTTCATCTCCTTCATCTCGGGCACCTCGATGGTGGGCATTACGCTCGGCATCGTGGCGCTGATCGTGGTGCTCTCGGTGATGAACGGTTTCCACAAGGAGATCCAGGCTCGCATCCTGAGCATGGCCTCGCATGCCACCCTCGCCGATCCCTACGGCGGAGGCATCAAGGACTGGCGCGATGTGCTGGAGCGGGTTCGAGCGCACCCGGACGTCGTCGGTGCGGCACCCTTCGTCGAGGTGCAGGGGATGCTGGTCAACGGCTCGCAGGTGAGCGGCGCCCTGATCCGCGGCATCATTCCGACGGAGGAAGACCAGGTCGCGGAGCTGCGACGGGATATGGTCGCGGGATCGGTTGACGACCTGGTCGACGGGGAGTTTCGGATCATCCTCGGTCAGGATCTGGCGAATTTCCTGGGCGTGGTGCCCGGCGACAAGGTCACCGTCGTCACGCCGCAGGTGAGCGCGACGCCGGTCGGGATCATGCCGCGGCTCAAACGTTTCACCGTGAGCGGCGTCTTCTCGGTCGGCATGGCGGACTACGACCGCAATGCCGCCTTCATGCAGATGGGCGACGCGGCCAAGCTGCTGAGCTTGGGCGAGGCGGTCTCGGGTGTGCGCCTGAAGCTGACCGACATGTGGCTCGCGCCGCGACTCTCGCGCGACATCGCCTACGAGCTCGGGGGGGTCTACCGTGTCCTGGACTGGACGCAGGTCCACAGCAACTTCTTCAGCGCATTGGCGATGGAGAAGCGGATGATGAGCATCATCCTTTTCCTAATCGTGGCTGTGGCCGCCTTCAACATCGTTTCGACCCTGGTGATGGTCGTCACCGACAAGCAGGCGGATATCGCGGTGCTGCGCACCCTGGGTGCCTCGCCCGCTCGCATCATGGGGATCTTCATGGTGCAGGGCACGGCGATCGGTTTGGTCGGGACCCTGATCGGGATGGTGGCCGGCGTGATCCTGGCGCTCAATGTCGAGACCGTCGTCGCCGGGATCGAGGGGCTCTTCGGCGTACACTTCTTGGATCCAACCATCTACTACATCAGCGCGCTGCCCTCGGACGTGCATCTCGAAGACGTGCTGTTCGTCGGCGGCGCGGCCTTCCTCATGTCCGTGCTCGCGACCATCTATCCGGCGTGGCGTGCGGCGGCCACTCAACCGGCCGAGGCCCTGCGTTATGAGTGATCTCGCGCCCGTGCTGGAGGTCAAGGGTCTGTCGAAGACCTTCCGCCAGGGTCCGTTGGAGGTCGAGGTGCTGCGCGATGTGGATTTTCGCGTCGGCGCCGGCGAGCGGATCGCGATCGTCGGGGCCTCGGGCTCGGGTAAGAGCACCCTGCTGCATTGTGTCGGCGGACTGGAGCGCCCGAGCAGCGGGAGCCTGCGCTGGCTCGGTCAGGAGGTCAACCGACTCTCCGAGGCCAAGCGCGGTCTGCTGCGCAACCGCCATCTCGGCTTTGTCTACCAGTTCCATCATCTGCTCGCCGAGTTCACCGCGCTCGAGAATGTCGCCATGCCGCTCTTGATCGGCGGCAGCCGGCCGGCCGAGGCACGCGATCGCGCGGCGGCCTTGCTGGATCGGGTGGGTCTCGGGAGCCGTGCCCGGCACAAACCCGGCGAGATGTCGGGGGGCGAGCGTCAGCGCGCGGCGGTGGCGCGCGCCCTGGTGACTCATCCGGCCTGTCTTCTGGCGGACGAGCCCACCGGAAACCTGGATCGGATCACCGCCGGCCGCGTCTTCGACCTGATGCTGGAGCTCAATCTCGCGATCGGTACCAGCCTGGTCATCGTCACACACGATCAGGAGCTGGCCGGTCGCATGGATCAGGTCTGGCGATTGGACGACGGGCGGTTGTCGCGCGACGCCGACGCCCGATAGCGTTCACGCCGCTCGCGGATCCGCCGCATCAGGTGCCAGCGCCAGAGCGTCTGGACGGTCAGATAACCCAGTCCGGAGCAGAGGAACGCACAAACCAGGCTGCCGAGCATCAGCGGCCAGAGCACCGCGATCCAGTGGCGCCAGTCCAGCCAGTATTCCAGCGCGAAATGGCCGGGCTCGATGCCGAGCATCCAGCACCCCAGGCGATAGGCGAAATAGAACATCGGCGGAATGGTGACCGGATTGGAGATCCAGGACACCACCACCGCGATCGGCAGGTTGACACGCAGGACGATGGCTGCCCAGGCGGCGATCAGGGACTGGCCGACCGGCGGCAAAAACATCACGAACAGACCGATTGCGGTGGCGCCCGAGACCGAGTGACGATTCAGGTGCCAAAAGTTGGGGTCGTGCAGCAGTTTGCCGAAGACGCCGAAATGGCGATTGGCCCGGAAGGTGCCGGCCGCGGGTAGGTTTCTTTTGAGCCATCGTTTCACGCCGCAAGTCCGGTGGATCTTACGCCAGAGGATCAGGCCGCGGAGTATATAGCAGTCATGGATAGATGCTGTGATCGGTGGTGTCGGGACCGGCGCATGCCGTCGAGCGGCGGTGGCGAATCCCCTGCGGCGCTCCGACAATGACCCGGAGCACGACCGCTGCCGGTCTTGCATTCGCCTCCGGCGTCGCCGTGGTTTACCTGCTGCCCGGTCTGCCGCCGCTTGCCCCGCTCGGAGTCGTCGTGGTTGCTCTTGGCCTCGCCGCGTGGCGCTGGCGCCCGCTTCGATGGCCCTTCTGGCTGCTGCTCGGTGCGTTCTGGGCGCACTGGAATGCCTGCCTACTGCTCTGCTCGCCCTTGCCCGATGCGCTGGCCCGCGCGCCCCTGGTCGTGGAAGGGCGCGTCGCCTCGATCCCTACCGATTCCGGTCTCGCTCGGCGATTCCTGTTCGAGGTGGAGCGCGCCCGGCACGAGGGCGAGCGCATCCCCTTCACCGGTCTGGTCCGACTCTCCTGGTACGACGACGCGCCGCCCTTGCGCGCCGGTGAGCAATGGCGCCTGCCCGTGAGGCTCAAGCCTCGGCACGGTTTCGCCAATCCGGGCACCTTCAACTTCGAGCGCTGGTTGTTCGAGCAGGGTGTGCAGGCGACGGGCAACCTGCGTCGGGGCGAGCCGCCGCAGCGGCTCGATGCGGGTGCCGGCCGCTATTGGCTCGACCGTCGGCGGCAGGGCCTGGCCGAGCATCTTGCCCGGGTCTTGGACGGCGCACCGGCCCTGCCGCTCGTACAGGCCCTGGTGATCGGCGATCGCTCCGGTTTCGATCAAGAGGATTGGGAGGTGATGACGCGCACCGGGACCAACCACTTGGTGGCGATCTCGGGGCTGCATGTCGGCTTGATCGCCGGTGCGGTCTTCGTTCTGGTGCGCTGGCTTTGGTCGCGCAGTGCGGGTCTCACGGCCGCGTTTGCCGCACCGCGCGCGGCGGCGGTCGGTGGGATGATCGCCGCGCTCGGCTATGCGGGACTCGCGGGTTTCGCGGTCTCGACCCAACGCGCGCTCGTCATGATCGCCGTGGTCTTCGCGGCGCTCGTTTGGCAGCGGACGCTGCGGCCTTACCATGCGCTCGCACTGGCTCTGGTCGGGGTGCTGCTGGTGGATCCGGGGGCAGTCTTGTCGCCTGGGTTTTGGCTGTCCTTCGGCGCCGTGGCGGTGCTCTTGTTCAGCCTCGGGCACCGGCTGCCGAGCCGCGATCTCTGGACCCGCTGGGGTCGCGCCCAGTGGGCCGTCGGGATCGGTCTCTTGCCGCTCCTGTTCCTGCTCTTCGGACGGGCCTCGCTGATTGCGCCGCCGGTGAATCTGGTGGCCGTGCCGCTCTTCAGTCTGATCCTGCTGCCGCTGGTTTTGGTGACGAGTCTGCTCAGCTTGATCCCCGGGTTTGGCCTGATCTCTTGGCTGCCTCTGCAGTGGACAGCGCAGCTGCTCGGGTGGTGTTTGGACGGGCTCGCCTGGATCGCCGACTTGTCTTGGGCCGTGATGGCGCTGCCCGAGCGTCCGGGTTGGGTCTGGCTGGCCGCGGGTGCCGGGGCACTGTTGCTGCTCGCGCCGCGCGGGCTGCCGGGACGCTGGCTGGGTCTGCTGCTCGTCCTTCCGATGCTCGCCCTGCGCACGCCGCAGCCGGGCGACGGCGAGGCATGGTTCACTCTGCTGGACGTCGGGCTCGGCCTGTCCGCCGTGGTGCGCACCCGGGAGGGCACGCTCGTCTATGATACAGGACCGGGGTTTCCGAGCGGCTTCGATACGGGCAGCGCGGTGGTTGCGCCCTTTCTGGCAGCCCAAGGGGTGCGTCGGATCGAGCGTCTGGTCGTCAGCCATGCCGACCGCGATCATGCCGGTGGTCTGGCCGGTTTGGCCGGACGCATCCCCATCGATCGCATCGACAGCGGAGAACCGGCGGATCTAGATCTGCCGGGTGCCGAGCCTTGCCGGGCGGGGGAGGGCTGGGACTGGTCCGGTGTGACGTTTCGGTTTTTCCATCCGGACGACGCGGGATTCCACGGCAACGACGCCTCCTGCGTGCTGCGTGTCGAGACCGCGGGCCGCTCGATCCTTCTGACCGGTGATATCCAGGCGAGGGTCGAGCGCCGACTTGCCCGCGAATGGGGGGATGCGCTTGCGAGCGATGTCCTGGTCGCCGGTCACCACGGCAGCGCCACTTCGACGCATCCCGAGTTTTTGGACGCCGTCGCGCCCGGGCTCGTCCTCTTCGCCTCCGGCTATGCCAACCATTTCGGCTTTCCCGTCGCCGAGGTGCGCGAGCGGGTGTCGGCGCGCGGCATCCCGGCACTCGACACCGGTCTTGTCGGCGCCATCGAGCTGCGGCTCGGGCCGGACGGCACCATCGAGGGTCCCTGGACATGGCGCGAGCGTGCCAGAGGATTCTGGACCCATCGCGCGGACGGATACCCGAACAACTGAACCGCATCGACACCGATGTCCGCAGCTGCCGGCGAGGCAGGTTTCTGAGCTCTCTCACGGAGCCACGGAGCCACGGAGCGCACGAAGGACAGATCTCGGATTCTCCGTGCCCTCCGCGTCTCCGTGAGAGTCATATCGCGCTGGACCCGGTGCCGAGCTTCACTGATCGGTAGTAAGCGATTCATCCGGATCGGTTATACACTGCCCCCTTTTCGACGAGGCGGCGAGGGATTCATGGCGAAATATCAGGTTTACGGCATCGGCAACGCGCTGGTGGATATGGAGTACGAGGTGGATGCGACGGATCTCGGCATCCTTGGGATCGACAAGGGCGTCATGACCCTGGTCGACGAGGTGCAGCAAGCGGCGATCATGTCGCATCTCAAGCATCACCAACCCCGGCGCGGTTCGGGCGGATCGGCCGCGAACTCGGTCATTGCGCTCAGTCAGCTCGGCGGCAAGGCTTTTTACTCGTGCAAGGTGGCCGACGACGAGCTGGGTCATTTCTACATGGACGATCTGGTCCGAGGCGGTGTCGACACCAACAACCATACCCGCAAAGATGAAGGCCACACCGGGCGTTGCGTCGTCCTGGTGACGCCGGACAGCGATCGCACCATGTGCACCTTTCTGGGGGTCAGCGGCGCCCTGTCCGCCGGCGAGCTGGTCGAGGACGCGCTGCGCGACTCCGAGTGGTTCTACACGGAGGGCTATCTGGTGACCTCGGAGGCCGCCCGGGAGGCGTCCATCGTCGCGAAGGGGATCGCCGATGCGGCCGGGGTGAAGACCGCGATCTCCCTGTCCGATCCAAACATGGTGAAGTTCTTCAAGTCCGGACTCCTCGAGATGATCGGCTGCGGGGTGGACCTGCTGTTCGCCAACGAGTTCGAGGCGATGGGCATGGCCGGCAGCGACGACCTCGGCGTCGCCGTGGACTATCTCAAGACCATCAGCCGGACCTTCGCCATCACGCGCGGGCCGGACGGCGCCTTGGTTTGGGACGGCGAGGATCTGATCGAGATCGCAGCGGTCAAGGTCAAGGCCGTGGATACGGTCGGTGCGGGAGACATGTTCGCCGGTGCCTTCCTGTACGGCCTCGGCCAAGGATGGGATTTTGCGCGAGCAGGCAATCTCGCCTCGGCGGCCTCGGCAAAGCTGGTGACCAGTCTCGGCCCGCGCATCTCCGCCGACGAGACCCGGGCGATCCTGAAAGGATTCGACAGCTGATCGGTCCTTTTTCGGAATCTGCGGAGCGGTCGGCAGTTCGAGGCGATCCGCCGGGTCTAGGATTCAGCCAATGGATCCTTCTCAGTGTACGGACCTGCCCCAGGGGACGGGGTATCCGCGGACGTGTCGATCGAGAGATCCGCGGCGGTTCGTCGTCGACCCGCGGATTTGGCATGATGACCTTTAAGACTTCGGCTCGACCCGCACCCGGCTTGCCGACTGGGATGACCCTGTCCATCGCTGTCGGCGAGCCGGGATCGTCGGGTCATCTCGAGTCTGCGAGCAGCTTGCTTGCGTCCCCCCCGTCGGTCGGGGATCGGATCTCACCTGCCAAGCTGATCGAGAGGCTGGAAGCGTTGCTGGCGAGCGATTTGGACGCCGCTGCACGTCTGCGACTCCTCCACGCCTGGAAGGCTCCTTTATTGGCGGCCTGCGAGCACGCAGGTGCGCACACGGGGCCGCACGTCGGCGAGGAGATGGGTGCGCGCACCGGCGAGTCTGGCTCGGTGTTCGAGGGGCGTCTCTATCGACTGATGTTCCGCAATCTTGCGGCGGCGATCGCGCGGGTCGCGGATCGCCAGCGCGCTCCCGATGCCGATTTGACCACGTGGGCGGTCCGTAACCTGTTCAATTTCTTTCAGCACCAGATCCGATATGCCGCGCGCTTGCAGATCCCGCTTCCCGTGGGATCCTGGCGTGATCTTCATGCCCTGGCGGCGGGGCTAGTCGTGAGCGCCCGGTATCCTCGAGCGACCCACGCTTTACGGGGTGCCGGTCCCGATGTCGGGTATCAGCGCGCTAGGTCGATCGAGCTGAGATACACGGAGGTCCTTCTGCTCGGAATGATCGCACAAGTCTTCGTGAACGCGATCCAGGATCGCATGAGCGGGTTGCACGGCTGGGCGGTCGAAACCCGCTTGGAAAATCCATTCGGTCTGAGCGGTCAGCGCGGATTATGGCTGGTGGATCTCGCCGACGATGCCCCGCCGTGCGAGTGCGCCGGGCCTTTGAGCCTTGATTTTCGCGGTTGGGTCCTGTTTCCGCCCGAGGATTTCGTCCGCATGCTCGATTCGGCACGCTTGTCGGATACCTTCGCTTGCGAACGGGGTGTTCGCCCGTCTCCCTTTTAGGAACAGTTCAAAAATAAGCCAAACAACTCGACGAGACAGTACCTTTGCCACGGTTGTCGTTATTCTCGTTGTCGTTGTCGTTGTCGTTGTCGTTGTCGTAATCGAATCGACGACAACGACAACGACAACGATTAGAGTCGGTGTTCAACTTGTTTCGGGCACGAGTTAGGGGTCACCGCGATTCGAGCGGATATCCGCAGCTCGGCGCCGACTCCGTATAGAATCGCAGTCAAGGTTCCTTGGATGCAGCTACTCCCTTCCTGACCCATGATGACTCTCCTCGCGATCGATACCTCGGGCGACGCCTGCTCGGCGGCCCTGCTGTCGGGCGAGCGGATCGAGCAAGTGCTCGAGACCGCCCCGCGTCGGCACGGCGAGCTGATTCTGGGCATGATGCAGCAGGTGCTGGACGACGCCGGAACGCGTCTGACCGAGCTCGACGCGATCGCCTTCGCGCGCGGTCCCGGATCCTTCACGGGTGTGCGGATCGCGGTCGCCGTCGCGCAAGGGGCCGCCTTCGGCGCGGGGCTGCCGCTCGTGCCGGTCTCGACCTTGGCCGCCATCGCGCAGGGAGCGTTTCGGCGCAGCGGCGAACGGCGCCTCCTGGTGGCACTGGATGCGCGCATGGGCGAGGTCTACTGGGGGTGCTTCGAGATCGACGGACGTGGCTTGGCCGTGGCCCGTTGCGACGAGCAGGTCTGCCCTCCTGAGGCGGTCGAGGCGCCGGACGGCGAGGGATGGTGCGGTGTCGGGCCGGGCTGGTCCGTCTATGGCGCCGAGCTTGCCGTGCGAACCCGTGTGGTCCAGAACGCCGATGCCGGGGAGGCGATCTGCGAGGCTCGGGATCTGGCCGTACTCGGCGCAGCTGCGTTTGCCGCGGGGCATGCGGTGCCGCCCGAGCGGGCGGCACCCGTCTATCTGCGGGATCGCGTTACGCGGGTCGGCTGAGGGTGTGGCCGTGGACCGTTTGACGTTCGTGGTCGTGCCGGCAGTGGCGCTTGAGGCAACTGATCACGTAGTGCAACAGGGTCGCGCCGACGGCGAGGAAGACCGCAGCGCCGGCGGCCAACCTGACGGTGGGCTCGACCTGTGAGAGGCCCAGCACCAGCCAGGTGATGAAGGCCAGTACGCTGGAGATCAGCGAGACCATGACGAAGGGCAACGGGGAACGACTACATTTCGGGCACAGCTTCATGGATTGGACTCGTTCGAATCGGGTTCAGTGGAGGGTCCTTTTGTGTTCTCGGGTTGCGGCTGCCGACATCCTTTGCCGTGCTGCCGGAGTCTTTTCTTCTCGACACTTAGCCATTTCTTTTCGTTCGATCGCATTGCGAATTGTCAATTTGCAGACGTCGTTTATCGTTTTCCAGTCCGGTGTCGGGGTCGGTCTCGATGGCTGACGCCGCCTTCGCGCGGCCTCTGTTGCTCGAGGTCTTTGTTGCGGCCTTGCGCGCGGTGGAGGGGCGTGTGGTCGTCGGGCAGGCGCTCGCCGCGCGACCCTTGCACGGCTCGGTGTGGATCTGTGCGATCGGCAAGGCCGCGCAGTCCATGGCGCTGGGTGCCTGCGATGCATTGGGTCCGCGCGTTGTCGGCGGCCTGCTGATCACCAAGCCGGGTCATCTCGATCCATCGGCCCTCGCCTGGTGCGACATCGAAGCCCTGCTCGGCGGCCATCCGGTGCCGGATGCGGGGAGTCTGGCGGCCGGCCGGCGCTTGATCTGCGCGCTCGGTGCGTTGCAGCCGCAGGCCGATGTGCTCTTCCTCCTATCCGGCGGTGCCTCAAGTCTGGTCGAGGTACCGATCGCCGGACTGGATCTCGTCGATCTGCAACGCATGAACCAGTGGCTGCTCGGCAGCGGTCTGCCCATCGACGCGGTGAATCGGGTGCGCAAGTCGGTCTCTCGGATCAAGGGCGGAGGGCTACTGAGTCTGCTCTGCGACCGGCCGACGCGCGTGCTTGCGATCTCGGACGTGCCGGGGGATGACCCGAGCGTGATCGGCTCCGGGTTGCTGGTCCCCGAGGTCGCTTTGGCCGAGGGGCTTGCCGGGCTCGATCTGCCGACTTGGCTTTCGGATTGGGTCGAGTGCGGGCTGGCGGAGCGGGGTCCGCTCCCGATCCGCGGTCCGCAGATCGAATTGGTCGCGACCCTGGAGACCGCCAAGCTCGCCGCGGCCGCAGCGGGGCGCCGAGCGGGTCTCGTGGTCCGGGTCGACCCGCAGCCGGTCGAGGGCGATGCCGCGCTCGCCGGTCGACGTCTGGCGCTTGCTTTGCTGGCCGGTCCGCCGGGTCTCTCGATCGCGGGCGGTGAGACGACGCTGCGTCTGCCGGATGCGCCGGGGCGGGGCGGGCGCAATCAACATCTTGCTTTGGCCGCGGCGATCGAGCTTGCCGGTCAGGCCGATGCCGTGTTGCTGAGCGCGGGGACCGATGGAACAGACGGCCCCACCGCCGACGCCGGGGCCTTAGTCGACGGTGCCACGCTGGAGCGGATTCAAGACGCCGGACTCGATGCCGCACGGGGGCTGGAAGGCGCCGATTCGGGCACGCTGCTCGAGGCGAGCGGCGACCTGATCCGCACCGGACCGACGGGAACCAACGTGATGGATCTGATTTTGGGGTGGCGCGGATGACGCAAGTGCAGGGCAACCTCTTCGATGCTGCAGCCGCCTGTCTCGGCGAGCCGGATCCGGCCTGCAAGCAGGCCGCGACACAGGCGGCGGCCGAGCAATGGCGGACCGGGGGCCTGCGAGCGGATGCCGCTGGCGCGGCCCCGGCCTGCGATCTGCCTGGGCGTCCGGCGCGGCCCGATCTGGTTCCGCCGCGTGCGCTCAAGGCGCGCAAGCTCATGAGCCGCGAGGGCCGAGCGGCCATGATCCACGCGGTCGCCCACATCGAATTCAATGCCATCAACCTCGCCTGGGACGCCGTACAGCGCTTTCGCGCGATGCCGACGGACTTCTATGCCGATTGGATCCGGGTCGCGGCCGAGGAGGCCGAGCACTTCGGCCTCATGCGCAACCGCCTGGGGGATCTCGGCTACGACTACGGCGATTTCCCCGCCCATGACGGCCTCTGGGAGATGGCGCGCGCGACCGCACACGATCCGCTGGTGCGCATGGCCTTGGTGCCGCGCGTCCTGGAGGCGCGCGGACTGGACGTGACGCCCGGAATGATCGCGCGTTTCGAGGCGGCGGGAGACCCGGAAACGGCGGCCTGCCTGGGCGTCATCCTGCGCGATGAGGTCGGCCATGTGGCCGTCGGCTCGCGTTGGTTCAGACGGCTGTGCGCGGAGCGTGGGCTCGACCCGGGTCCCCTCTTTTTCGATCTGCTGGGCGAGTACATGCGCGCCGGGATCCGCTGTCCACTCAACCTCCCGGCCCGACGCGAGGCCGGCTTCGACGAGGTCGAGCTCGATCGCCTCCAGGCGCTGTGTCGGGCGGGGGAGGGCGGGTGAGTCGGTTGATCCGCGGGGTGAGGCGTGTGGAAGGAGCCGCCAGCCGCCAGCCACCGGCCGTTGGTCTTTAGCTGTTAGCCTTCATCCTTCCCCCCGATCTTGAGTGCTCCAGTGCGCCTTGTTCGGCAAGGAACCCATGGTCCTGCGGGTACGCAATCGCCAAGCCGGCCCCGACGCTATCCATTCGATGAATAAAAAAAGCTGGCGGCTTTTCTCGGACCGAAGGCTCTCCAACGCGAGGAATTGGCATGGCAAGAATCAAACTTGAGTTTCCGAATCCCGAGGGGCACGCCCTGGTCGGCCTGCTCGAGACCCCTCCGGATCGCGTGCCGACGGCCCGTTACGCCCTCTTCGCGCACTGCTTTACCTGCAGCAAGGATATCGCCGCGGCGACCCGCATCAGTCGGGCCTTGGCTGCGCGTGGGATCGCCGTGCTGCGCTTCGACTTCACCGGACTCGGCAACAGCGACGGAGACTTCGCCAACACCAATTTTTCATCCAACGTCGCCGATCTGCTCGCCGCGGCGCGCAAGCTGGAGGAAGACTACGAGGCTCCGGCGCTGCTGATCGGGCACAGTCTCGGCGGTGCGGCGGTGCTGGCCGCCGTGCACGCGCTCCCGTCCGTCGAGGCGGTGGTAACCATCGCCTCCCCGGCGACCGCCTCGCATGTCCAGCATCTCCTCAGCGGGGCGCGCGGCCAGTTGGAGGAAACGGGCGAGGCCGAGGTGCAGATCGGGCAGCGGCGCTTCCGCATCCGCAAGCAGTTGCTCGACGACCTGGATCAATACGCCTCGGCGGATCACATCCGTCACCTCAACCGAGCCCTCCTGGTCTTCCACTCGCCGCTCGACACCATCGTCTCGATCGGAGAGGCCGCCAAGATCTATGGAGCGGCGCGTCATCCTAAGAGCTTCATCTCGCTCGACAAGGCCGACCACCTCCTGACCAATCGCGAAGATGCCGAGTATGTCGCCGAGACCCTGGTCGCTTGGGCGAGCCGCTACCTCGGTCTCGGCAAGCACGGCTTCGAGCAGAGCATCGGGACCGCACCTCGAGTGGCCGAGAAAGAGGTCCTGGTCACCGAGCTCGATACCCGTTTCCAGCGCGGACTCTACACGTATCGCCATCAATGGCTCGCCGACGAGCCCAGGTCGGTCGGAGGTTCGGATCTGGGTCCGACGCCCTACGAGCTGCTGCTGATGTCACTCGGCGCCTGCATCTCCATGACCGTGCGGATCTACGCCAGGCATCAGGGACTGGCGTTGGACGACGTCGAAGTCCGTCTGAGCCAGGAGCGGGTGCACGGCACGGACTGCCGCGCGTGCGCGGATGAGGGCGAGGACGAGGGTCAGCTCGAACGCGTCGAGGTGGGTCTGAACATCCTCGGCGCGCTCACGCCCGAGGAACGCACCCGTCTGCTCGAGATCGCCGCCCGCAGCCCGGTCTATCGCACGCTTGCTGCTTGCACGAACGTGCGGATCGGCTTCGAGGAGGGGCCGCCGGCCCCCGAGCGCACGCCCTAGCCGAGGCATGGGGACCGACTGACCGAACGCCGTTGAAGTGGCGGCCGCGCCCGCGTAGCATCCCGCCCGCTCCGTCGCTCGCCCCTGGCTCGCAAACGCCGGACTCGGACTCAACGGCTTGATGGCAACCCGGAACCTCGACATGAAACAGATCGAACACTTTCTGGAATTGGTGATCTTCAGCAGCCGGTGGCTGCTCGCGCCCTTCTATCTGGGCCTGGTCTTGGCCATCGCGCTCCTACTGGTCAAGTTTATCAAGGAGTTCATCAATTTCGTCCCGCTCGTCTTCACCGCCGAGGCCGGCGAGGTGATCATCGGGCTGCTCTCCCTGATCGACGTCGTGATGATCGCCAACCTGGTGCTCATCATCGTGCTGGCCGGCTACGAGAATTTTGTCTCCCGAATCGATACCGGGAACCATGAGGATCGTCCCAACTGGATGGGACACGTCGGCTTCGCCGAGCTGAAGATGAAGCTGATCGGCTCCATCGTCGCTATCTCGGGCATCGAGCTGCTCAAGGCATTCATGTACGTGGATCGCCTGACCAACGAGGAGCTGGCCTGGAAGGTCGGCATCCACATGACCTTCGTCGTCTCCGGGCTCTTGTTCGCGCTGATGGATCGGATCTCGGCAGACAAGGCGAGCAATCGCGACGATCCGCACTGAAGGTTCCTGATGCCGTTCTTGGACTCGTCGCGAAGGCCACGCCGCACACCGCGTTGAAGCACTTGGACGGTGCGGGTAGCATCTCGGCTTGAGGCTGCATCATGCGGCCGCAGTGCGACTGCCGGAAAGCCGAGCCCACACTACCGAGCGTAGCCAGCCAAATGTCATCCGAGAAACGTTACACCGCTCTCAGCCTGTACACGGGTGCCGGTGGCCTGGACCTCGGGTTCGAGGTGGCGGGGTTCGATTGCCGGGCGGCGGTTGAGGTCGACCAGGATTGCGTCGCCACCCTTCGTTCCAACCGCGACTGGCCGGTCATCGACCGCTCCATCCACGAGGTCTCCAGCGCCGATCTTCTGCGCACCGCCGACCTGGAGCCGGGCGAGGTCGATGTCCTGATCGGCGGCCCCCCCTGTCAGCCCTTTTCCAAGGCGGGCTACTGGGCCTCGGGCGACGCACGTCGTCTCGATGATCCAAGGGCAGATACGGTTGCCGCCTATCTTCGGGTCCTTCGCGATACCCGTCCGCGCGTCTTCCTGATGGAGAACGTGGCGGGGCTGGCGTTCAAGGGAAAGGACGAAGGGTTGCGCCTGATCCAGTCGACCTTGGAGTCGATCAACCGTGCAACTGGAACGCAGTACCAAGCATCGATTATGGTGCTGAACGCCGCCGAATTCGGTGTACCTCAGTCGCGTGAGCGGATCTTTATCGTTGGGGCTAGGGATGGGACGGCACTCGGCAGCATTCCCTCCACGCACCGGCCGATCATAAAACGGGGACGCCAAGAGTCCTCAATCGATCACACTGTGCAGCCGTTCCACACGGCTTGGGATGCGCTTTGGGATCTGGAGGACGATGATTCTCCAGAGCTGAAGCTAAGCGGCAAGTGGGCGGACCTTCTTTACTCTGTGCCGGAGGGAGCCAACTATCTGTATTTTACTGACCGTGGGAAAGGTCCTCCTCTGTTTGGATGGAGGCGGCGCTATTGGAATTTCCTACTGAAGTTGGCTAAAGATCAACCATCCTGGACCCTCACCGCTCAACCAGGTCCGTCCATTGGCCCGTTTCATTGGCGGAATCGACGACTTTCCGCACGAGAGCTTTGCCGCTTGCAGACCATACCAGACGACTATCGGGTTTTGGGCTCATTGTGCAGTGTGCAGCGACAAGTCGGTAATGCCGTTCCCTCCGCCCTTGCAGAGATTCTCGGGTTCGCAATTCGTGAGCGTCTGTTAGGGGATCCCAGCGCGGCTAATTTAACATCAACTTTACTCCCGGTGAGACAGGCGCGTGTTCCCCCGCAGGACCCCATTGCGGCGGTGCCGTCCGCATATCTCCGATTATCGGGGTCTCATAGTCAGCATCCTGGAACGGGGAAGGGGGATGGTGCTCTGCGGCGTGGAAGTGTCACTGAATGCCGTGATTAAGCGATGACAATTGCTTATAGCCGACTGCCTGAGCTGTGATCCTGAGCGAACCTAACCGTAATATTCAATGTACAAGATTTTGAGTGAGGGTTTAGATTAGACATCCTCCTCCGGAACATGAGCAATGGCCATTCATAATCAAATTCAATTTGCAGAGCTAGGCGAGCTTTTCCTAGATCCGTTGAACCCTCGTCTCGGTCGCTCCAACACGAACCCTGAACAGAGCCAAGACGGAGTTCTTGAACTCATGCGAGATTGGACGCTTGATGAGCTCGCCGTTTCCTTTCTCGAGAGTGGCTACTGGCCCCAGGAAGCGATGATTTGTGTTCGTGAGGAGCTATACGGAAAGGAGAGTCTGGTTGTTGTTGAGGGTAATCGGCGCCTTGCAGCAATTAGGTATCTAAAGAGAGCATTTGATGGCGAGCCGCTGTCACGTAAATGGAAATTGCTGATCGATGGCGCTACTCGTCCCGATGAACTATTCTCGCGAATACCTTATATCCTTGCTGACGAACGAGGTGACGTAGATGCATTTCTCGGTTTCCGGCACGTAACAGGTATAAAAGAGTGGAAGCCTGCTGAAAAGGCGGAGTACATAGCGAAACTCATCGATCAACGAGGTATGTCGTATGAGGAGGTTATGCGTGCTATCGGGAGTAAGACCGAGCCCGTCCGCCGAAACTATATCGCTTTTCGTGTGCTGAGGCAGCTAGAGCAGCTTGAGGAGGAGGACATCTCTCTCCAGCATGTTGAGGAGCGTTTTAGTGTTCTATATCTGTCACTTCGTGAACCAGGAGTCCAAGATTTTCTTGGGGTCAATGTTCGGGCGAGCCCCGAGGAGGCGCAGCATCCGGTGCCGGATGTGAAAATTAGGATTGGTAATCTCGCGAACTTTGTCCGGTGGTTGTTTGGCACGGACAAGCAGGATCCTCTGTTCACCGATTCTCGAAATGTTGGCAAGTTTGGGAAGATCTTGGAAAGTGAAGTTGCGGTCGACTACCTAAAAAGCACGGATCACCCCAGCTTCGATCTGGCAATTCAGAAGGCTGGCGCTGAAGAGTCCGAGATCATCGAACTGGTGAAGTCTGCTACGGATAGCATTGAGCTAGCATTGGGCCGAGCGCATCTCTACCGCGGATCCGCGGATCTGAAGAAAGCTGTTGCTCGACTAGGCTCAGGAGCTATAGAACTCCTTCGCAGATTTCCAGAAATCCATAAAGAGCTGATAAAGGATGACTGCAAAAAATGATCCGCATACCAATGAGCGGAATGGCGGCGTCTGTTAGAGTCCATAACTGTGATCTCGCTGTGGCTTGCGACTGGATCGAGAGTTGGGTCCTCTTCTGTGATGAGGAGGTCAGCTGGTCCGATATTCGGGATGTCCTTCTTGAGCAACAAGTATACCGTGATCAGGATTTCGCTGACGAGTTCATCGCCTCGATGTGGCGTGAGCTCCGCCAAAGGATAACTTGGCTAGAAAAATCATCTCCTATTCGGATGGAAGGTGATCGTCTGACGCCCAAGATAACTGCTAAAGAGGCGGTAGCTTATGCATTCATGCTCACAGTTTCCCTTGCTCCACATTTCCGTGAGTGGAGTAAACATTTTGGTGCCGACTATACGCTTCAAGGAGAGCTTTTTGAGCGACTAGTTGAAGATGCCTTCTCATCGATATTTCCAGGGTGGATAGTTTATCGGACGGGGTGGTCGACCGACAATACGTCTAAACTGAGTGATGTGCTGAATAAGCTAGCAGAAGCGATTGGGGCGGGTGTTGGAGATATCGAAAAGTGGGCAAGCGCAAGGGCCAACGAATGCGGCTTGGATCTTGTCTGCTTTCGGCAGTTCGCTGATAGTCGTCCGGCCATTCCGATCTATCTGGCCCAGTGTGCGACGGGTTCGAACTGGACTCATAAGCTCGACACCCCGAATACAAAGACTTGGAGCCGGCTCATCGAATTTCCTCAGACACCAGGCAAGATTTTCGCGATTCCTTTCGCACTGGATAGTAGAGGGCATTTTCAGCGCAGTAACCACTCCGATGCAGTCTTATTAGACCGGTATCGTCTTTTGTATGCAGGCGAGTCTAATGCCGAATGGCAGTCACAGACATTTCGTAGCCTTGCAAACCAGTGGCTGGAGCCCAGAATCGAGTGGTTACGTGATGACTGAACAAGAGGCATACAAGTACGTCCTGGCTTGATTGCTTTCCGACGGATGGGTCGACGTCTTGACACACTCAGTTATAGCTCTTAGCGGGAGTTCAAGAGAGCCGAGCCTGACGAAAGCGCCAAGCTTTGCGGGTCGAAGGACTGCCTCTGCGGTCGCCTCGCGCACCAAACAGCGTAACCGTAAGGTCGGTACAAAGGCCGAGATCGCCCTGCGCCGTGCGCTTTGGGGGCGAGGCTTACGGTATCGGGTGCACCGGAACGACCTCCCCGGATGCCCGGACTTGGTCTTTCGGCGCCGGCGCGTTGCCGTTTTCGTGGACGGCGATTTCTGGCACGGACGGGATTGGGAGGAACGCAGGGAGCGTCTGCGATCCGGCCACAATGCGCCCTATTGGCTGGCGAAGATTACCTACAATCGGGACAGAGACATTCGGAACAATACCCTCCTCTCCGAGCTCGGTTGGCGAGTCCTTCGGCTCTGGGAGACGGATGTGCTGAAGGATCCGGACAGTGCCGCGCGCTTGGTTGCAGACGCGTTGGGGGCTGAGCCAGCTTGCTGACTGGCGTTGCAGAAGAGAGATCGTACCGTCCCTCGCGCGGGCGCGTCATCGCAAGTCCTTGGTGTACGCTCGGTGGCCGGAATGATGGCCAGTCCCGAAGAGCTTCAAGGCGGATCCTTTCGGGCCAGGCGCCCGCCCGAGTAGGGATATCCGGCCTTACCCCTCTGGAATGTACCGATACAGATTCCAAGTGTGCAGAGGGCGCGGGCAGGGCGCTTCCGCGGCTTCGCTCAGCGGCTGCCCGGCGCAATTGAAGAGTCTGCGGTGGGTGTCGCTGCGAAAACCCGCGATGGCCGGCGGCGCGCCGAATCCGGAGACGAGCCAGAAAGGTACGTCGACGGATTCGGGGTCTAGCCTTGGTGCGATTTGTCCGCGCAGATACTCGGAGGGTCGGGTGAGGCCGGGCCACTGGGTCGTGGTGCCCGAGTCCGGCGTGTAAAAACGCAGCATCGCCGTCGATTGATACCGGTCGGCATAGACGGGCTCATCGAGCGTGCCGGCGATCTTGGCCAACTCTCGATATCCATGGGTCTCGCGCAGGACGCGATTCTGACTATCTCCGAGCGGTAGCGCAGCCGTCGCCGCGTGGAACGCATAGAGACTCAGGAGCAGCAGGTTGCCCAGAGCGGCGGCGATGACCCAGGGGCGCAGATTGCGCAGCAGCAAGGCCGCCAAAGGCGCCGCCGAGATCAAGTAGACGGCCGGCCAATTCGGCTCCACCTCGCTGCCGGTCGCGACCAGGGCGAAGAATCCCAAGGGGAAGAGGGTTGCAGCCCACAACAGGGCCTTGGCGTGACGAGCGAGTGTCCCGGCCATCTCCTGGCTTGGCTCGTTGTTTCGCGCCCGGTTGATAAAAGGCGCAAGGAGCAGGGGAACCGCGATCAGTCCCCAGAACGCAAGCTGGGTGCCGAGATAACCCGAGAGGCTGCTCAATCGCTCGCCGACCGATTGGGGCCCGACGTGCGCGATGGCGCCGGGCGTGCCGACCGGCAGGTCGCCGACCTCGGTCGAGAAGCCGTGGCCGAACTGAAAGCGCATCGTCAGCCACTCGTTCTGCTGATTCCAGAGGATGTTCGGCGCGAAGACCAGCAGCGCGAAGAGTCCGCCGAGGTAGGGCCAGCGCGTACGCAGCGCGCGCGGGTCGCTGAAGAGGATGGCCAAGAGCAGCACCGGTCCGATCAGGACCATGGTGTATTTCCCCAGCAGACCGAGACCGACCGCTGCACCGGCGGTGAGCCAACGTCGACGCTGGCCGGCAAGCGCACGCTCGCTTTCGTGCAGGGCCAGCGCCCAGGCCAGGCCCAGCACCGTGTCGGGCGTGGTGATGATGCCGCCGGCGAATCCTGGAATGGTCGCGAAGACCAGGACCAGCGCCATGGCCAGATCGCGCGGCGCCGTGAGACCGCAGTTGCGGAAGAAGCGTGCAAGGACGAGCAGCGTCAGAGCGCCGGCGATCAGTGTCCCCGCGCGCGCGGCGAGCGCCGACCCCGGGGCGAGCCAGGTGCCGATGCCGAGCAGTGCCACACCCGGCGGATGATCGAAATAGCCCCAAGCAAGGCTGCGTGCCCAGTCGAAGTAATAGGCTTCGTCCTGCGTGACCGGCAGGATCGCGGCGACGCCCAGCCGCCAGGCGGTCATGGCCGCGATCAGGGCGAGCAAGATGCCCCACGCCTGACGGGGTGTATCGATGCCTCGGGTCGTTTCCATGGTCTCGTGACTCGCTGCGTGGTCTGATTCGACGGATCTGGTCCGGGCCGTGATCGGTCGAGGTGGCGGGGACACGATCGCGTTAGAATAAAACGTCTTCGGATCCCGGTCCTGCCGTCTCGTCACTGTTCCGGCGTCCGCGGCCGGCAGTCTACTTGAAAGGCACGCTCCGCAGGTTCCTTACCTCGACGAATCGACCCTCCGCTCATGGCCAACAGGATCTCCGATCAGCCGATGCCCCAGCACAACTGCCGTCCGCCCGAGTTGGCCGTCATCGTCCCGACCTATCAAGAAGCGGACATGGTGGACGAGGTCGTCCGGCGGGTCGAGGCGGTGTTGCAGGGGATCGACTGGGAGCTGGTCTTCGTCGACGACGACTCGCCCGACGGGACTTCGGACCGGGTCCGCGCGATTGCGCGACAGGATCCGCGTGTCCGGTTGGTGCAGCGCATCGGCCGACGCGGACTCTCGTCGGCCTGCATCGAAGGCATGATGTCGACCGCAGCGCCATTCATGGCGGTGATGGACGGCGACCTCCAGCACGACGAGACCCTTCTGCCCAAGATGCTCGAGGTGATCAAGGCGGAAAACCTGGACATCGTGGTCGGCAGCCGCTACGTCTCCGGCGGGGGCATGGGAGACTGGAATGCCCGTCGGCAATCCATGAGCCGGTTTGCGACCCGGATCGGCCAGTACCTAATCCATGCGGAACTCCAGGATCCGATGAGCGGGTTCTTTCTGGTGCGTGCCTCGGTCGTCCAGAGGTGCGTGCGGCGACTCAGCGGGGTCGGCTTCAAGATCCTGCTCGACATCTTCGCCGAAGCCGAGCATCCCCTGCGCTTTCGCGAGCTGCCCTATACCTTCCGCGCGCGTGAGGCCGGCAGCAGCAAGCTCGACAACGCGGTCCTTTGGGAATATCTGCTGATGCTGACCCAGAAGCTGATCGGTCCGGTCATCCCGGTGCGCTTTATCGCCTTCTCGGCGATCGGCGGGCTCGGTGTCTTCGTGCATATGGCCGTGCTTTGGCCCATGCTGACCCTGCTCGGGACGGGCGCCTTCCTGATCAGCCAGGCCGCCGCGACGCTGGTCGCCATGACCAGCAACTTCTTTTTGAACAACATCCTGACCTACCGCGACATGCGTCTGCGCGGCCCACAGCTGATCTGGGGTTGGCTCTCCTTCGTCGCCGCCTGCAGCGTCGGCGCCCTAGCCAACGTCGGCATCGCCAACTATCTCTTCCAGGGCGGGCACTCCGGCTGGTTCCTCTCGGCGCTCGCCGGGATCCTGGTCGGTGCGGTTTGGAACTATGCAGTGACTGCCGTCTATACCTGGAAGAGGCCGCGGGCGGCGTAGGTCTGCGGACCTTTCTCCGTCCGCTGTTCAGGGGTGATGACGATCGGCGGCAGATCGAGATCCAAGGTGATTTTTCCGAAGTAAATCCCGGCGCGTAGGTGCGAATTTATTGAGCGCCGAGCCCTATCGGACTCCGGAAAACGGGGGGACTGCCGGAATCGATCTACGGGTCCAGCCGCCTTGGAGGCTAGGGCGATGCATCCACGAGCGTGAGGGCGGGTCCGCGCGGATCGGGGTCGTGACGCAAGACCAGGCCGGAGCTGCTCCCCTTGGCCTGATGTTTCATCGCGGCGATGATCCGGCTCTGATTGTCGACGCTGCCGAAGTCATCGCCGGGCCGGATTTCGATCACGGCCGCGTTTGATCGTGGCTGAAAATGCCTCCAGCAGCCGCTCGGCGGAAGAGAAAGATGTCGACCACCGGACAGGGTCGGGCAAAATCCCGTAGAGAACGGCTGAATGCGGGGTTGACGATGAGCTCGCGTCCGTAGTTGGAGTAGATGTACTCCTTGATATCGACCTCGTGGATCAGACCTAGCGGACGTTCGGCGTCGTCCAGCACGGGAATGACCTGATGGACCCGAGTCAGGCGAAACGCCTCGAACGTGACTTTGACGCAGGCGTCGACCGCGAGCGGGGGATGCGTTCCAGACAGTCCTGGATCAGCGCAAGATCTCCGTGCGAATGACGCCGGTCGCGCCTGTTGATCTGGATGATCTGTTCGTAGCTGGGACGCAGCGCATCGATGCTCAACTGCGGGTCGGCGATCAGAAGCCCCTGGACCACAGATGCATTCCGGGCGTCGATGCGGTTGACCGTCATGCGTGTACCGCTTCCATGGTCATCCTCAATGGATTCGAAAGTATGCAACCGTAAGTAAGGTGGTTCGGTGACCTGGCTCCATGGCAGATCCTTGCCGCGGTGGTGACTTTCGCGAGCGCGGTGCCATGTATCGCCCGTACGATCAGCAGACCGAGTGGTCCACGCTCGCGTGGGCTAAACAACCTCTGACGGTTCTACAAAGGTGTATCGGCCGCTACTTGGCATGGAACGGTGGCGCGGAGACTGCCAGATGGCTGGGGTCATTTGCAGGGGCGCGATCTGTGCGATGTCACCCCCAAGAAATCGCGGTGTTCGGGTTCATCTTGAGCGGCACAGGCCTTCAGGATCAGCCCCGAGTGTGCCCGGTGGAGTTGAACCTTCCGATCGTTTTGTGCGCGCTGCGGTATTTCTTGAAACACTGCCCGAACCCAAAGATAATGCCGAAGCGTTATCCTGTTTGTTCAGTGTGATCCGCGCTGTCTCTGTTCCATTCGGGGCGATTGATCGATTACTTGCAGAAACCGAGACCTCCCCGACTTGGTGGGTCTCAATCCTCGACTTGACCAATCGTATCGACTACTTCAACGATACACATAGCCTCAACGTCATTCGGGTGGACCTGAAAGCCTTGGGTTTTTCGGCTGGAAGGCCACTGGAGTTTCTCGACCCCGGGCGGACATCACGGGAGATGTAACGGAGAGATTTCTGTCGACCCCCTGAAAACGCAAGTCGGTCGAGTCAGGGACTATTCGCCGTCGTCTTGGTCTTGGCGCTCAGTGCGACGGCACGCGTCCGGATCGCGCATTCGTCGATGTCGGTTGCAGAAGGTCAGCACATCATCAGGGATCGCATCAATGAGCTCGAAGGACCAGGTCTCAAGCATCTCGGCGGCCCGCGCGCCGCCGTCCGGACATGGCGCTGAAGGTCGAGCGGATCAGCTTGCCGGCCCCGCCAAGCGCACTCCCCATCCTCGGCTGCGGTTGGCGGCGGTCGCCGCTCTGCTCGCTGCGGTGACCTTTTTGGGCCTGCTATTGGTTGTCGACGGCCGGGGTGGTGATCCGCTTGGCGCGATTCAGGACGTTCGTCAAACCATCAATACCATCGAGGGAGTCGGCGCCATGAATCGTGCTGCATCCAGCTCTATCAGTGTTGTCCTTTTTGCATTGCCGGTCATCTTGGGTCTCCTCTATTTCGTTTGGCTCTACAACGGCATCGTCGGACGCGAGGAGGCTGTCTACAATGCATGGGCCGATGTGGAAAGTACTTATAAGCGCCGCGCCGATCTGGTGCCGAACCTGGTCAATGCCGTACGGAGTTATATGGAGCACGAGCGCACCACGCTGACCGAGGTGACGGACCGGCGCGATGCGGTCGGCGAGGCACTCGATGCACTGGTCGCGCAGCAAACGGCGGCCGCGGATGCCTTGCGCGCGGCTACACCCGACAGCGAGCAGGGTGTGGCCATGCTCGGGGCGAGTCAGTCGGCCTTGCTGAATGGACTGCGCGGCGTCATGGCAACGGTGGAGGCCTATCCGGATTTGCGCTCGGCCGATCAGTTCTTGGCTCTACAGGCAGAGCTCGAGGGCACCGAGAACCGCATCAATGTGGCGCGGCTGCGCTTCAACGAGGCCGTACAGGATTTCAACGGCGCCATTCGTCGCTTGCCTGGATCCCTGGTGGCCGGGATCGGACAGTTTCAGCGTAAGGCTTACTTTACCGCCGACGCAGGTGACGAGCAGGCTGTTCAGGTCAGGATCGAGCACTGATCGACTTCGAACCAGGTAAGACAGCGAGGCTGATATGCAGCGCATCGTCGCCATCACATTGCTGGTCTTGGTCCTGTCCGGAGCACTGACGGCCGGGCTCAAACTCTTGAACATGGTTTCCGGAGAGACAGCTCGGTCGGCCGAGATGGTATGGGACGAGGCCGGGCTGCTGAACGAGGCCCAGAAGGCGTTCATCGGTCGCTACCACCAGATTCTGCTCATCGACTTCGATATCGATCTTCGGGTGTTGACGGAATCAGGCGAGCAGGACATTGCGCAATCGGCGGTCAAGGCGTTCGCGCGGAGCGGTGTCGGTACGCTGAGCGAGACCGGGCGCGGGCTCTTGCTCCTCATCATGCCCGATAGCGACAAGGTGCGGCTCGAAGTGTCCGAGGCGCTGGAGCCGGTGTTTACCGATACCTTTGCAGCCTACGTCCAACAGCGGCAAATGGTGCCCTTCTTCCAGTCCGATCGGGTGGCGGAGGGTATTCTCGCGACCACCGAGCTCCTGTATTCCCGGGCACTCGAAGCCCAAGCGGGCGAGAGTTTCGATCCCCGCAAACTGGACGCGGCGTCATCCGGAGCCGGAGCGCAGACTGCGGCGCGTATCGGGGAGGGTTACGACGCCGCCCCGTTCCGGCAGCAGTCGGGGCAGGTGAGCGCCGGCGGTGCTCCGCTGGCGACCGTGCAAGCCTATCTGGACGCCATGGCCAATCGCGACGCGAGGACCGACCTGCCGATCTACTCCGAGGCGACGCGGCGCATGTTGGCGGACTGGACAGTGACGCCGGCCCAGATGGACAACATCACCCGGGTCTATCAAGCGTGCAGCGCACCTGAATTGCGTCGAACGCCGGGGAACGTTCATGCGGTGCTTCGCTACCCGGTCGGCGAGCGCCGTTGCGCGCCCTGGTTCCTGGTGCTGGAAGGGGATGAGTGGCGTCTGGACCTGACCATGATGCAGAAGGCCGTTGGTTTCAATCATCGCAACGAATGGCATTTTGTTCCCGGCATCACACACGACTACGCGGATACCTTTGCCGATCTGGTTCTCGACGATCATGGGTTCCCGCATGAGAGGCCGCGGCAGCGCTGGTCATTGTCGTTGAGTACCAAGCCCATCGATGATCGCGTTCAAACACGGGTGACATGGGTCGGAGCCGGATCGCCGGCCGAAAAGATGGGCTTTCGCGTCGGAGACCGCCTCCTGCAGTGGGATGAGATCGAGGTGGAATACGCCGGTCAGGTTTCGGATCGTCTTTCTTCGGTCGAGGAGGGCGAGGTTGTCACCGCGGTGATCGAGCGGGATGGACAGCAGCGGAGGCTGCGCATGGCGGCCCCGCCACGTGTCGACTGATCCAATAAAACGCCGTGGTCACCTGCGAGGTGCTGCTCGCGTCGGCCTGCCTGCCGCAGATGTTCCAGGCTATCGAGATCGATACCGAAGCCTATCGGGATGGCGGCTCTGCGGGCAACCCGACTATCTTGCCGCTGGTGCGCGAGTGCACCGTGCACGACTGCATTCTGGTGCAGATCAGCCCGGTCGAGCGCCCGGGTACCCCGCAGGCCGCCCAGACCTTCCTTACCGAACACGGCGCCGGCCTCGGTGTGCGCGCGAGCTATGACCTCTCGAGGCTGCTCGATGACTATGTACGCTCGCGATGGCCAGCGGCGCCTCGCGTCGTCGGCTCCTGATCAGTTCAGGTACGGGCGCCGGAGGCTGCGTGTAATTTCCCCTCTAGGGCCGAGGTGATGACTGCGACCCTCGGGGGTATCGCCGACGACGATACCCCCGCGAGGTGGCGTCGCCGGCTGCGACTACTGGATGTCGGGGACCTGCGCAAGGACGCGCTTGATCAAAACCTCGGGCAGCGGGATATAGCCTAGCTCCTCGGCCATGCCTTGTCCGTCCGCCATGGCCCAGGTGACGAAGTTGCGCAGGGCTTCAGCGACCCGGTCGTTGCCGTGGCTCCGGAAGAACAGCATCCAGGTGAAGGTGGCGATGGGATAGGCCGCCGGGTCGGATGGATCGGTCACCCAAATCCGCAGGTCATCGCTGGAGAGGTCGGCACTCGCGAGGGCGGCCTGCCCGGCCCCAGCGCCCGGTCCTACGAACTTGCCGGAAGCGTTCTCGAGCATCGCCATGGGCGAGTTGGTCTGGGTCGCGAAGAAGTACTCGATATAGCCGATCGCGCCGGGCGTTTGATTGACCTGGGCGGTGACGCCGTCGTTGCGCGGTGCTCCCACGATATTCGGCTGCGTCGGCCAAGGTACCGAGGTCCCGGTACCGACCTTGGTGCGGAACGACTCGCTGATGGCGCTCAGGTGCTGGGTGAAGACAAAGGTCGTGCCCGAGCTGTCCGAGCGGCGGACGACCGTAATCTGTCGATCGGGGAGCGTCACGTCGGGATTCGCGGCGACGATCCGCGGGTCATTCCAGCGCGTCACCTCGCCGGAGAAGAGGAGCGGGTAGACATCCCGCGGCAACCGAAGCGTGCTCACGCCGGGAAGGTTGTAGGCGAGAACGATCTCCCCGGCGGTCATCGGCAGTATGACAACGCCGCCCCGTACCTCCGCGATCTCGGCGTCGGTCATCGCGGCATCGCTGGCAGAGAAATCGACCGTGCGATTGATGAGGTTCCGCACCCCGGCCCCGCTGCCGACCGACTGATAGTTAATTCGGACCCCGGAGGTGATTCGGTTGTAGTGCCGAAACCAAGCGGAATAGAGCGGAAAGGGGAAACTGGCCCCGGCTCCGTTGATTCGAACCTCCTGCGCCACGGTGGGCGTCGTCCAGGTCAGATTTGCAATCACTGCAAGCGCAAAGGCTGCGACATGATAGGGACGCATAGCTCGGGCTCCTCGACAGGGTTGATAGCCTCGCCTAGGTTGGGAACGTGCCGGAACCTGGACGCGGTGTTGACCGACGGTCGTCAAGACGTCGGTTCCGCCTCATCCTCTCACTTGGGCGTGAAGCCTTCGTGACACGTCCTCGGACGACTGAAAATCGACGTGACCTCGGCGAAGTGCTGAGCGCGTTGTCCCGTTCCCCGGCACACGACGCCGGAGACCGGGACAACGCGAGCCGGGGATTCCGATTCGCCCCTCCCCGCGCAGGGAGGCATTTACCGATCATCATCCCTGGCAGTGGTGGCCGGTGCGACGCTGGGCGGGGGGAACGATGAGCGCGCCAGTCTCGAAACCGACCGCCCGTGCCGTGGCGATCAGATCCTCCAGGATCACGGCCGGTAATTGCGGTTGCCGGGCGAGGATCTACAAATACTCCCGCGTTGGCCCCGAGGTCATCGCCCAGCGGTTCTCGGGGTCCAACTCGAAGACGTGATAGCCACCGGAGAAGGGGTCGAAGAAACTGACCTCGAGGCTGGCGATGTTCGGCGTGGACTGGAAGTAGGCGCGGCCCTCGGCCGTCTTCCAGACGTCCTTATCGTAACCGCGGTTGAGCACCGCAAGACCTCCGTCTTCGCGTCGGCTGTCGGTGGGGGTCACCTGCTCTGGACCTCGCCGCCCCGGTTCCCACTAAGTCCCGCGACGAGACGTTCTGCGAGGTCGTCGCTACCGCGACCGCGTCGGGCTGCAGGAACCCGTCATGGCTTCGGTTCAACCCACGGCGGGCGGAGGCTCCGCGACGTCGGTCACCATCCCGAGCCACGGCTGCAGCGCGGCGAACAACGCCCTGTGCTCCATCGGCTTCTGCAGCACCGCATCTTGCCCTGCGCAGGGCTTACGTCCCTCGGCGGAGGATCCGCCGACGAGTCCGACGATCGGCAGATGGCTGGCGTCGCCAAGCCGTTGCGCACGGATGTGTCGGGTGACCCTAAAGACATCCATGTCCGGTAGCGAGTCGTCCATCAGTAGGACATCGATGTTTCTCTGGGCGCACCGTGCGATGGCCTCGGCACCGCCGGAGACACACTCCTCGACCGTCGCCGCGAGCACCACCTCGGCGCCGGACCTGGCCTCGAATCAGGATCCCGATGCGCTTAAACAGATTCCGCTCCACAGCAGGTGCAAGCGCCTGCGGTCCAGCGCAAACCACCGCTCCGTCGCACGCGTCTTGCGCGAGCGCAGCATACCGCCACGGCGCTCCGCTGCGGGTCCCGAGCACACGACCACCTCCTCGACCAGCCGCGCGGGCGAGACAGGCTCGATCCAAGGCTCGACACGCCCGACGAGAAGGCGTGTGCCTTCGAGCAGGATGTTGAGGGATCCGAGCATTCACGGCCGGGATCGGGACTTGACCGTCAAGGCGTCGGACTCTAATTTCCCCGAGGCGTTGATGTCCAACGCTCGCCGAGATTCCGAATGGCCGAGAAGCGCGATCCGAAAGACCTGTCCGGCGAGCGCTGGCTCCGGGGGCATTGCCGGTCATCTTCGGCGGCATCCTGACCGGTCTCGCGACCTTGGTCGCCTCGACCTCGTTTGCTGCCCTGATCTTCGGCGGGGAGCTGGCGCCGTTCGTGGCCCGCGGCATCGGCATCGCCTTGTTCGCGGCAGTGGTTGCCGTCCGCCGTCTACGGGTTGGTGAAGATCATCCAACTGCGCGTACCGCGCGCCGCCACGGTCACGACGGACTGCGACGTCGGGGTCTATCGCCTCCGCGCCGAGGCCTCGGCGCGGATGGAGCAGGAGGCGTCCGAGATCGCGATGGTCTTCCATCGTTTCATGATGGAGATGACGGCCGATCGCTTTATGCCTCCGAACATCGCCGTGAAGACCACCATGGATCAAAAGGGCATCGGGATCGCGACGACGGTGACGCGGTTGCTTTGCCTGGCACGGAAGTTCAGCCTGCCTTCGAGCGTGGTCGGACGTTCCTTTCGCGCCACTGTTTGCGCTGTTCCTGGCCGTCAAGACGACCCGTTGCGTCAACGGAGCGCTCATCTACCTGCTGCGGGCGTTGGCAGTCTTGCGGGGACCGGCATCCTGTTGCCTGCAGGCTGTGCAGCACGCCGCCGCGCGCTTGCTTGGCGATTCAGGGTGCCGAACCGCCGCTGTCAGGTCCGCAGACAACCCCTTCGGTCAACCACTTCCGGTAGCCGCGACTACCATCGCGCACAAGCCGCTGAGGCGTGGGCCCAAGGTGGCCTTGCGACACGCGGCCCTCGGGCTGACCATTGGAGTCATCTGCTGCTGCCATCACTACGACCGAGAGGACCACGATGAACTTGTTCAGTACCAGCTTCAACGAGGGCGAGGCGATTCCCGCCCGCTATGCGTTTGCCCGGATCGCGCCGGAGACGCACATCGCCCTGTCCGACAACCTCAATCCCCATCTGGCCTGGACCGATGCCCCGGCGCAGACGGGTTCCTTTGTGCTGATCTGTCATGATCCCGACGTCCCGAGTCGGGGCGACGACGTCAATCAAGAGGACCGTTCGGTTCCGATGTCATTGCCTCGGGTCGATTTCTTCCATTGGACCCTGCTGGATATCCCGGCCGGCACCACCGAGATCGCGGAGGGCCGTCACGCCCGGGGCGTGACCCCGCGGGGTAAGTCCGGACCGGCCGCGCCAGACGGGCTGCGCCATGGCCTGAACGACTACACGGGGTGGTTCGCTGCCGATGCGGAGATGGTCGGCGCCTACTTCGGTTACGATGGTCCCTGTCCGCCATGGAACGACGAGCGGCTTCACCACTACGTGATCACCCTGTACGCCCTTGATGTGCCGGCCTTGGAGGTCACCGGCGACCTCGACGGCAACAGCGTGCGCCGGGCGCTGCAGGGGCATATTTTGGCCACGGCCACCCTGAGCGGCACCTACAGTTTGAACCCGTCCGTCTGCTGAGGGTCGCGCTTCGCGCTGGCGTCGCGCGCCGCTGGGGTGAGGTGCCCGTGCTTCCCGGTGTCTCGGACGACCGCCGATGGGTCAACCATGCGGCGGTCATCCTCTTACACCATCGCCATCGTATGCAAGCCAACGGATCGAGTCCGCCCACGCCGTTGTGTAAGAGCATGGTCGACGGGGCGCCAACGAGCTTTGCCGACCTGCCGTGCCGACATCCGACGGGAATGATCCGATGCGCGCGATCTGCGATCATACCCCCGAAGCCCCGCATCACCGACGTCACGCCATGCACACACCTCGCCCCCATCCGTTGCGCTCGCTCCTCTTCCCGGTCCTGCTCTCGGCCGCCTTGCTCGGTGGCGGGTGCGAGGAGTCCCCCACGGGACGCAAGCAGGTCACGTTGGTGCCTGAGGCGCAGATGACCGCGCTCGGTGAACGCAGCTTCGAGGATCTACTGCGGACCCTGCCGCTGAACGACGACCCTCGTGTGCGTGCCTACGTCGGCTGCGTCGCCGAGGCGTTGGTGGACGCCCTGCCGCAGCCACACGGGCGTTGGTCGATCGCCGTCTTCGACGACCCCACGCCCAATGCCTTCGCGCTGCCCGGAGGGAAGATCGGCGTGCATATCGGCATGCTGAGTGTCGCCCGCACGCCCGACCAGCTCGCCGCCGTCATCGCCCATGAGATCGCGCATGTGCTGGCGGCCCACTCCAACGAGCGCTTGACCCAGGAGCTCGCGGTCCAGGGCGGGCTGATGCTGGTGGATCTGTTCGCCGAGGAGCCGGGGAGTCTCCAGCACGAGGTGCTGCGCCAGGCGCTGGGCATCGGCGCCGAGTATGGCCTGCTGTTGCCCTACAGCCGAACCCACGAGCGCGAGGCCGATCGCATCGGCCGCGATCTGATGGCCGGGGCCGGCTTCGATCCCCGAGCCAGCGTCACGCTCTGGCGGAACATGGCCGCCGCCGGCGGGGGCCAGCCGCCGGCCTTCCTCTCCACCCATCCATCCCACGACAATCGTATGGAGGAGCTGGCCGAGGGCATGGAGGAGGCCGTCGAGATCTACCGCCAAGCCCGTGCCGCCGGGCGTCAGCCCAGGTGCACGCCGCCGTGAGGCGGACGTCGGAGACCTCGATGCCGACCCGGGCGAGCTCCGACCCCATTCTCTTGATGCCGGTTGCCCTGTCTGCATCGCGGCCGAGCAAAACGGCGGGCACTGAGACCCGCGCAACCCCGGTACCGGCGATGCCGGCGCCAGGGTTTCGGCTCGCACCGTCTCAGTCCAGCCCTGTCGCCACCGGTCGCTCGGGTGACCGGATCCATTCACTCCAAGATCCTGCATAGAGTCGCGAGCCATGGAGTCCGGCGAGCTCCATCGCCAAGAGGTTGTGGCAGGCATTCACACCCGAGCCGCAGCTGTGGACGACGGATGACGCGGGAGCCTGGCCGATCGCTCGGGTGAAGCGTTCGCGCAGACGCTCCGCGGTGAGGAACCGGCCGTCCGCCCCCAGGTTGTCCGTCAGCGGCAGATTGAGCGCGCTGGGGATGTGGCCCGCTATCGGATCGATGGGCTCGTGGTCACCACGAAAGCGCTCGGGGGCGCGTGCGTCGATGAGGACCAGCCGGTCCGCGGTCAGATCGGCGGCGAGCGCGTCGGTGGTGATCCATCGGGTGTCGTCGGGTCTTGCGGTCAGCTCAACTTCCTCATGACGAGGGACCTCGTGCGTCAGCGCGCCGCCCGCGGCGATCCAGGCTTGGAGCCCTCCGTCGAGCAGGGCGACGCTGTCGTGCCCGATCCAACGCAGCAGCCACCACAGCCTGACCGCGAATCCGCCGCCCGCATCGTCGTAGACGACCACGCGAGTCCACGTCGAGACGCCGCAGTCGCCGAGCCAGGCGGCGAGGCGCGCTGGATCGGGCAAGGGATGGCGTCCGGTCTTCGGACCGATCGGGGAGGACAGGTGCGCGTCGAGATCGGCGTAAGCGGCCCCCGGAAGATGGCCCTCCGCATAGGCTCGACGTCCCGCTTCCGGGTCGGCCAGCGAGAAGCGACAGTCAAACAGACGCAGGTCCGGGTCTTCGAGCCCGGCGAGCAAGCTCTGCGCGTCGACGAGGTTATTGCGGACGTGGTTTTTCTGGGCGCCGTTCAAGCGTTGAATGCCTCGAGCCCGGACAAACGCATCCGGTGATTTCCTTCGACCGGGCGGCGCGGTGTCTTCCCGTACACGGCATGCGCGATGGCGCGGATATGATCGGGCGTGCTCCCGCAGCAGCCGCCGATGATGTTGAGGAACCCCGACTGCGCCCACTCTTGGATCTGCTCGGCCATCTGATCGGGCGTCATGTCGTAACCGCCCATCTCGTTGGGCAACCCGGCGTTCGGATGAAAGGTGGTGAAGGACTCGGCGACGCGTGCCATATCCTCGACGTGCGGTCTGAGGAGGTCCGGGCCCAAGGCGCAGTTGAGCCCGATGGCGAAGGGCTTGACGTGGCGAAGGCTGTTGTAAAAGGCCTCGACGGTCTGGCCGGAGAGGGTCCGCCCGGAGGCGTCCGTAATCGTGCCAGAGATCATCACCGGCAGGATAACGCCATCTTCCTCGAAGACCTGATCGACCGCGAACGCGGCGGCCTTGGCGTTGAGCGTGTCGAAGATGGTCTCGATCAGGATGATGTCGACATCCGCGGCGATGAGCGCTCGGGTCGTCTCGGCATAGACCTCGACGAGCTCGTCGAAGTGGGTGTTGCGGGCGCCTGGGTCGTTGACGTCCGGCGAGATGCTGGCGGTCTTGCTGGTCGGGCCTAAGACACCGGCAACGAACCGCGGCTTGTCCGGGGTCTTGAGGGTCCAGGCGTCGGCCACCTCGCGCGCCAGTCGCGCCGCGGCGGTGACGATCTCTGCGGTATAGTCCTGCAGACCATAGTCGGCCTGGGAGAGACGATTGCCGTTGAAGGTGTTGGTCTCCAAGATGTCGGCGCCGGCCTCCAGATACTCCTCGTGGATCGCGCGAATCACCTCGGGCTTGGTCAGCGACAGCAGATCGTTGTTGCCCTTGAGGTCCGAGGGCCAATCCTTGAACTGCTCGCCGCGATAGTCGGCCTCTTCGAGTCGACAGCGTTGGATCATGGTCCCCATGGCGCCGTCCAGGATGAGGATGCGTCGGTTCGCGAGGTCGGTGAGTCGGGTGCGTGAGTCTGGCATGATGGCAATGATTCGAGAATCGATGAAGATGGCGTTCGAGTATAGCGGGTCATTCCGAACGCTCGCGAGCCGATGCGCGTCCGTCTGATCGCGGTCGGACGGCGAATGCCCGCCTGGGTGGAGTCCGGTTATGCCGAATATGCCAAGCGTTTGCCCTCCGAGTGTGGGCTCTCCGTGGTCGAGATCGAGCCGGGCCAGCGCGGCAAGGGCCGCGGAGCGGAGCGAGCCCGCGCGGAGGAAGGCACCCGCATGTTGAAGGCGATTCCGAAAGGCGCGCGGGTCGTGGCGCTCGACGGGGCGGGCGAGTCCTGGAGCACCGAGGCCCTGGCCGAGCAGTTGCGGACCTGGCTGGGCGGCGGTCGCGATCTGGCCTTGCTGGTCGGCGGCCCGGACGGCTTGGCCGAGCCCTGCTTGGCGCGGGCCGATCAGCGATGGTCCCTGTCCCGGCTGACCTTTCCGCACCCGCTGGTGCGGGTCATCGTCGCCGAGCAGCTGTATCGCGCCTGGACGCTGGTGCAGGGGCATCCGTACCATCGCGGCGGCGGAGAGTGACGCTGTGAGGTGTCAGCTGTCACCTCCTCCAGCCCCCAGCCATGAGCGGTGAGCACACATCATCTTAGGCGAATTTCGGAAACCTTCCTGCCAAGGGCGTAGGTTGTGCCGAGCCGTGCGAGGCACAACCAACCGTAGGCGCAAGTTGTGCTTCCTATCGTCAGCACAACCTACGGGTATGGAAGTTTGCAGAAATCGCCGAAGTGCTAAGGTGAATTCCGAAGACAGATACCAAGCCGCACACAGGTCCGAGATGCCGGCGGTGTGTTGGGCACGCTGCGCTTTGCCCAACCTACGGGGATCACCATCCCCGGAAACCGCCTAAAAGCTGATAGCTGATAGCTGATAGCTGATAGCTGATAGTTGATAGCTGATAGCTGATAGCTGATAGCTGATAGCTGACAGCTGACAGCTGACAGCTGACCGCTGATAGCTGATAGCTGATAGCTGACAGCAGGATGCCCACCGCAAACTTTGGACTCAAGAACCATGCCCCAACCCCGGGCCGCCATTGGAACCGATCACCACCTCTATCTTGCCTCGCGCTCGCCGCGGCGGCTCGCGCTCTTGGAGCAGATCGGTGTGCGTGTGGCCCTCGTCGCGGCCGAGACGGACGAGACGCGGCGGTCGGGCGAGTCGCCCGAGACCTATGTTCGGCGTGTCGCTTTGGAGAAGGCTTGGGCCGGTCGAGCCGCAGTACCCGAGGACGAACGGCGGCCGGTGCTGGCGGCGGATACGGCCGTCGTCCTCGGAGACGTGACACTCGGGAAGCCCGCGGACCGGGCGTCCGCCGCGCGTATGCTTAACGCCCTGTCCGGGCGCTCGCATCGGGTCCTGACCGCGGTGGCCCTGATCGCCAACCAGCGCGAGCTGACCGATCTAAGCGACAGCTTGGTGACCTTTCGCGCTTTGCAGGAGTCCGAGATCCTGAGCTATTGGGAAACCGGGGAGCCGTGCGATAAGGCCGGTGCTTATGCCATTCAGGGCATCGGCGCGCTCTTTATCACGAATCTGCAAGGCAGTTATTCGGGCGTGATGGGACTGCCGCTGTTCGAGACGGGGCGACTGCTCGCTTCGGCGGGGATCGAGGTGATCGGGCCGGCGTCGGGCGGATGTTGAGCGCCGCCTCGCGACGCGTCTGTAAAGCAATCGCCGCCTGTCTTTCCGGGACGAACGCAGGTAGGCTCAGAACGATATCAACACAGGCCAACGAGCGATGTTCCCGTGAGTGAAGAGATCCTGATCAATGTCACGCCGCCGGAAACCCGGGTCGCCGTGGTCGAGAACGGTGTGGTGCAGGAGATCATCATCGAGCGCGCGGAGCGTTGCGGTCTGGTCGGCAATATCTACAAGGGTCGCGTCTGTCGGGTCCTGCCCGGGATGCAGGCGGCTTTTGTGGACATTGGCTTGGATCGGGCTGCCTTCCTCCACGCCTCCGACATCATGGGGCCGCAAGGCGAGCCGCGCAGCGATCAGATCCACGAGCTGGTGCACGAGGGTGATCGGCTCGTGGTGCAGGTCGTGAAGGATCCGCTCGGCTCCAAAGGCGCGCGGTTGACGACCAACATCTCGGTGGCCTCCCGTTACCTGGTCTGTATGCCTACGCTGGCGAGCACCGGGGTCTCGCAGAAGATCGAGGACGAGGACGAGCGGCGCCGTCTGCGCGACATCCTGCAGCGCTACGTCGATGCGCACGAGGGCGAGGGTGGATTCATCGCGCGTACCGCGGCGGACGCCGTGTCCGAGGAGTCGCTGTTTCGCGACATGGCCTTTCTGGCCAAGCTTTGGCGCGGGATCCGCGAGCGCTGCGCCGCGGCGACCGAGATCGGCCTGGTGCACGACGATCTGCCGCTGGCCATGCGCGCACTGCGCGATCTGGTGACGCCCGAGGTGGAGCGGGTGCGTATCGACTCGCGGGCGATGGTCGACAAGGCCATGGCCTTCGCGACCAAATACATCCCCGAGATCAAGGAGCGCATCGACTACTACCAGGGCGAGCGCCCGCTGTTCGATCTCTACGGGGTAGAGGAGGAGATCCGCAAGGCGCTCCAGCGCAAGGTTCAGCTCAAGTCGGGCGGTCATCTGGTGATCGACCAGACCGAGGCCATGACCACAATCGACATCAATACCGGCGCCTTCGTCGGCCACCGCAATCTCGAAGAGACCATCTTCAAGACCAACCTGGAGGCGGCCCAGGCGATCTGTCGGCAACTGAGGCTGCGTAACCTCGGCGGCATCATCATCATCGACTTCATCGATATGTCCGAGGACGAGCATAAGCGCCAGGTGCTGCGTGCCTTGGAGAAGTGTCTCGCCCGCGATCACGCCAAGACCCACATCACCGAGGTTTCCTCGCTGGGCCTGGTGGAGATGACGCGCAAGCGCACGCGCGAGTCGCTTGAGCATGTGCTCTCCGAGCCTTGTCCCTATTGCGGCGGGCGCGGCTCGGTGAAGACCGCTCAGACGACCTGCTACGAGATCTTTCGCGAGATCCTGCGCGAGGCGCGCCAGTTCGAGGTCGAAACCCTGCTGGTGCTGGCCTCGCAGGAGGTCATCGACCGCCTGCTCGATGAAGAATCGGCCCATCTCGCCGAGCTCGAGGCCTTCATCGGCCGTCCGATCCGCCTCCAAGCCGAGGCGCTCTACACTCAAGAACAATACGACGTGGTTCTGATCTGAGGTCCGCCCTCGACCGTACGGCATGTCTGTCCCGCACACCCGCACAATCCGCTTCATGCGACGTCTCGTCTCGGTCGCCGTCGTGCTCGCAACGACGGGGTTGGTGTTGGTCGCACTCGCTGTTACGGCTGCTCGCTTTGCGCTCCCGCTGACCGATGCCGACAACCGCTGGGTCGCCGACATGCTCGGCGAGCGGCTTGGTTACCGGGTTCGCCTGGGCTCGGCCTCGCTGCATCTCGACTGGCGCGGCCCGCGTCTCGTCGTGCGTGACCTGCGAATGTCCGATCCCGATCCCGATCCCGATCCCGATCTCGGCCCGAACCCCGGCCCGAATCCCGAACGCACCAAGGACGTCCTTGCGCTCGATGCGTTCGAGATCGCGATCGATCCGCTGGCGTCTGTGCGGGCGGGTGTGCCGAAGATCACGGCGCTGACCTTGGTCGGATCGCGACTTGCGGTGCGTATCGACGCGCAGGGTCGTCTCCAGCTCGATGGCTTGGAGGCGCTGAGCGGGCGCGACCCGAGGGCGCTCGAGTTTCTGCTCACGCAGGCCCGTGTCGAGCTGGTGGTGGGCGAGATCCTGATGCGCGACGATCGACCGGCCCCCTCACGCGCCGGGTTGCGTCTGACGGACCTGCACCTGCGCCTTCTCAACGATGGTGACCACCACACCTTGGCCGCAACCGCGGCCCTTCACCCGATCGGTCATGCAACGGCATCGACGCGCCGGGTTCCCGGACCGAACCGTCTGAGCCTGATCGCCGATCTGGACGGCCCGGCGACCGATCCGGCCTCTTGGAGCGGCCGCGTTTACGCCGGTCTGGATGCCGGCGATCTCGACGAGATCCTCCGCGGCAACGGGTTTTCGGCGGTCTCCGTGCGCAGCGGTCGCGTCTTGCTCGAGAGTTGGTCGCGGATCGGCGCCGGGCGTCTGGAGGATTCCGTGGTCCGGGTCGATCTGAACGGCCTACGGTTGGGACCTGCCCAAGGAGCGAGCAGCCCGTCGAACCTAGGGTCGGCCGAGCCTCTGAAGGTCGCGCACTTTGGCGCGATCGCCCGGGTCAGGCCGCGCGCGGAGGGCTGGCATCTGCAGATTGGGGACCTCGCCTGGCGCATCGCCGAAGCCGATCTTCCCGGTCTCGACCTGGATCTGCGCTTGACCTCCGAGGGGCGGCCGGAGCGCCTGCGGGTGACGAGCGATCCACTCGACCTAGCCGCCGTGACCTCGGTGCTCTCCGCCTCCCCTTGGCCCTTGCCCGAGTTGCTCGCCGGACTGATCGCGGCCAAGCCGCGCGGACGTGTCGAGGATCCGATCGTGCAGGTCGATTGGGTTGCGGGACAGCCGACGCGTTGGGCGGTCGGCGTCGACGGGGACGGGCTCGGCTGGGATCGCACGGGAGCCCTTCCGGGCGTCGACGGACTCGCCGTGCGGCTGCGTGCCGACCGCGAGGGGGGTGAGGCCCGCGTGGGCTCGGTCGGGCTCGTGCTGGATCTGCGTCCGCTCTTCAGCGAGCTGCTCGCGCTCGACCGGCTGTCGACGCGGCTCGACTGGCGGATCGACGCGACCGGCGCGGTTCGGATCTCGGCGCGTAACCTGACGTTCGAGAATGCGGATCTGGCCGGCCGGGCTAGGCTCGCGCTGGATCTTCCGGCGGACGGTTCGAGCCCCCTGATGGATCTGCGCGCCAGCTTCCACGACGGCGACGGCTCGCGCGTTCGACCCTATCTCCCGGTCGGCATCATGCACCGGGATCTGGTGCGCTGGCTGGAGCGCGCCATCGTCTCCGGCCGGGTCCCGCAGGCCGATCTGATCTTCCGAGGTCCGCTCGCAGCCTATCCTTTCCGCGGGCATGAGGGGCGGTTCGAGCTGCTGCTCGAGCTCGAGGATACGGTCCTCGATTATCTCCCAGAATGGCCCGAGATCCGGGAGGCGGACGGTCGGCTTCGCTTCCTCGATCAGTCGCTGAGCATCGAGCTCGACCGCGGCCGTATCCTCGACAGTCGACTCGTGCGGGCGTTCGGGGAGATCCCGGAGCTCTGGGGAGCGCAGGGCATGACGATCGTCGGCGAAACCGAGGGGCCCTTCTCCGACGGTCTGCGCACCCTGACCGAGACCCCCTTGGCGAAGGACCTGGGACGGCTTGCCGGGAGCCTGGAGGTGACCGGGGACACGCGGCTGCGGCTCGAGATCGATCTGCCCTTCACCAAACGCAGGCAGCTGGGCGTCGCGGGTCGTTTGTCCTGGCCGAAGCCGGCAACCTTGGCGATTCGCGGTACCCCGGTCACGCTTTCACGCCTCGGCGGCGAGGTGACCTTCACCGAGAAGAGCATTGCGGCGCAGGCGGTCGAGGCGACGCTCTGGGACCGTCCGCTGAGCCTTTCGATCGCCACCCTGAACCCAGGTGTCGCGGACGCCTCGGCCACGCTGATCAAGGCGCAGGCAAGCACCCCGGTCACTGAGCTCGGTCGGCGCTTTCCGAGCCCGGCCTGGGGGCTCCTGAGCGGCGAGATCGATTGGGATCTCGACGTGACCATCCGCAATCGCGACGTCCGTGCGGCGGCGCTACCGCTTGACTATCGCCTGGCTTCGCGTCTGAACGGACTTGCGGTCGACCTGCCGGCTCCCCTGGGCAAGCGCGCCTCGGCGACGCGTGATCTCGAGCTCGTCGGTGCGCTGGTGCCCGGGAGCTCTCTGCGTGTCGCCGGTCGTCTCGGCGAGGTCGCCGGGGATCTGAGGCTTGGGCTGGGTGTCTCGCCCGCACCCGCGATGCGTGCCCATGTGCGTCTCGGGGGCGAGTCCGCGCCGTCGCCCGAGGGCGCAGGGGTGTTCCTGGACGGGCGCTTGGCCGATCTCGACCTAGTCGCCTGGCTGGGGCGCCTGGACGCGCTCTCGACCGGCAAACAGCCTGGCGAGTCGCCCCGCGCGCCCGGCGTCGACGCCTGGTTGCGCGGTGTCGATCTAAGGCTCGATCGGCTTGCGTTGGGCGGACCGCGGTTGACCGAGGTCGATCTGCGTCTGACACCGATCGACGGCGGGTCGTCGGGCAAGGGCTGGGAGGTTGCCGTGCGGGCGAACGAGCTCGCAGGCGAGATCGAGATCCCGGCAGCGGACGCGGCGCCCGTGCGTGTTGCGCTCGAGCGTCTGGATCTGCTCGCCTTTCAGGATGCGCCGGAGCGGGGTGACTCCGATCCTTCGGCTCTGCCTATTCAGGATCCGTTTCGCGGTCTGCCCCCGATCGACGTGCGAATCGCGCGGTTGAGCTGGGGCGATGCCCTGTTGGGAAGGCTGCAGCTCGAGCTGCGCCAGGACCTGCTGGGTCTTCGCCTGCCGAGCATCCGGCTGCTCGGCGAGGGGCTCGTCTCGGCCGAGGGCGAGGCCGTTTGGATGCGATCCGAGAGCGGCGGTCGCAGCGAGCTCTCGATGCACGTGGAGTCCCTCGATTCGGGTGTTCTACTCGAGGCGCTGGATTCACAGAACCGGCTTGAGGGCGCACCGATGCAGGCACAGCTCATGCTGGACTGGCCCGGTGGGTTCGACGCCTTCAAGCTGGCGCAGGCACGTGGCTTCGTCGATGTGGAGGTGGGCTCGGGCCGGCTGTTGGACGTCGAGCCCGGTGTCGGGCGGGTGCTCGGGTTCCTGAACCTGAGCGCCTTGAAGCGGCGCCTGACGATGGACTTCACCGATCTCTACGGTCAGGGCTTTGCCTTCGAGGAGATGCGGGGTCGCATCCAGGTCGCCGAGGGCAAGGCGACCCTTGACGCCTTCCTCATCGATGGCCCGGCAAGCAAGGTGATCATCGGCGGCTCGAGCGATCTGGTGAATCAGCGTTTCGAGCAGAGTGTCGTCGTGGAGCCGCGGATCGGCTCAAGCGTTGCGTTGGCCAGCGCAGTTGCGGGTGGGCCGGTCGTGGGGGCCGCCGTCTATTTGGTGGACCGCATTGCCGGCAATGCCATCGACCGCCTCGGGCGTTACCGCTACCGGGTGACCGGGCCTTGGAGCAATCCGGATGTCAGCCGGGTCGGATGGGAGCCGGCGGTCGGAGCCGAGTCCTCGCCTACGCCGACGACCGTCGACGCGCCGACGCTGCCGGCGCCAAATCACTTCCTGGATTGAGACCCACCGAGCGGGATTGTTTCAGCCGACCGGCAGGGGTGGTATCGTTCCGAATCGATAGGGTGACGGCGCTGCGCATTGGGTCGCTCGCGCATGCATGAGCGGATGTCGCGTCCACGACCCTTATCCCCCGAGTCGCCGATCGGATCGCGTCGCAGGCCGAATCGGATTGGCCCGCCCCTTCGCCTGCCGGGGCACCAGTGATTGCGGTAAAGACCATGAAGACAAAACCGAAGGTTGGAGCGGTCCAGATGGCGACCGGTCCAAACGTCAGCGCCAACCTCTTCGAGGCGGAACGCCTGATCAAGGCGGCGAAGGAAAAGGGCGCGAGTCTCGTCGTGCTTCCCGAGAACTTCGCCTTCATGGGTAAGCGCGATCAGGATCAACTGGCGCTGCGCGAAGAGGACGGCGACGGACCCTTGCAGGCGTTTCTGGCGCGGGTGGCTAAGCAGCAGGGCGTCTGGCTTGTCGGCGGGACCATCCCGTTGGCCGCCCATGACGCCAGCAAGGTTCGAGCCGCCTGTCTGGTGTTCGACGATCGCGGCCAGCGGGTGGGCCGTTACGACAAGGTGCATCTGTTCGACGTCTGTCTGCCCGAGGGCGGGGAGCGCTATCAGGAGTCGGCGACGATCGAGCCGGGGGACCGGAACCTCGTGCTCGACACGCCGTTCGGTCGAATGGGTGTCGCGGTCTGCTACGACCTGCGCTTTCCGGAGATGTTTCGCCTTATGCTCGACAGCGGCATGGAACTCCTGGCGATTCCCTCGGCCTTTACCGCCGTGACGGGGAAGGCCCATTGGGAAACCCTGGTGCGCGCCCGGGCCATCGAGAATCTGGCCTATGTGATTGCGGCGGCGCAAGGCGGCTTCCATATCAACGGCCGCGAGACGCATGGTCACAGCATGATTGTCGATCCCTGGGGCACGGTGCTTGCTCGAGTGCCGAGAGGATCGGGCTTCATCTGCTGCGCCCTGGACCACGACTACCAGGGTTCGGTCAGACGCAATTTCCCGACGATCGACCATCGTCGTTTGAAATGCCGCGCTTGAGACCGCAGTTTTGAGCCAATCAGACAGGTCGGCGGGTGCATACGCGCCCGACCCTGTCTCCCCGACGGAGCCCGACACAACCCGATGATGACCGACCCGATTGCGATTGCACGCATGAGCATTCTCGAGCCTGCGGGATTGACCGAGCAAGACCTCGACCGTCTGCTCGGCCTTCTGGCCGGTACTGCGGTGGATGCCGCCGACATCTATTTTCAGTCCAGCCGGCTCGAGTCCTGGGTCCTCGAGGACGGAATCATCAAGGACGGTAACTTCAGCATCGAGCAAGGCGCCGGGCTGCGCGCGATCAGCGGGGAGAAGACCGGCTTCGCTTACTCGGACGAGCTGCGCTTCCCGGCCCTGGCGCAGGCGGCCGAGGCCGCCCGAGCAATCGCTCGGGTTGGGCAAGGCGAGCAGGTGCGTATCGGCGCGGTTGCGAACAAGCGCAGCCTTTACCACCCGACGAATCCGATCGCCAGTCTGCCCGATCCTGACAAGATCGCGCTGCTGCAACGGGTCGACGCCGAGGCTCGCCGAGCCGACCCGCGCGTGCGCGAGGTGGTCGCCAGTGTTGTCGCCGCGCAGGACACCGTTCTGGTGCTGGGCGACGACGGCGCCTTGTCGGCCGATGTGCGACCCCTCGTAAGGCTGAACGTGAGCGTCGTGGCCGAGGACGGCGGGCGTCGCGAGCAGGGATCGAGCGGGGGCGGTGCCCGTGCCGATCTGAATTATTTCCTCCTCGAAGACCGTGCCTTGTCCTTCGCGCGCGAAGCCGTGCGCCTGGCCATCACCAATCTCGAGGCCGGCGATGCGCCAGCCGGGACCATGACGGTCGTGCTCGGATCCGGCTGGCCGGGCGTGCTGCTGCACGAGGCGATCGGGCACGGGCTCGAGGGCGATTTCAACCGCAAGGGCAGCTCGGCCTTCGCCGGGCGGATCGGCGAGCGGGTGGCCGCAACCGGCGTGACGGTCGTGGACGACGGCACCTTGCCGGGGCGGCGCGGGTCGCTGAACATTGACGACGAGGGGACCATGACGCAGAACACGGTCCTGATCGAAGACGGTATCCTCTGCGCCTACATGCAGGACAAGCTCAACGCGCGCCTGACCGGGACCCACTCCACGGGCAACGGTCGTCGCGAATCCTACGCGCACCTGCCGATGCCGCGCATGACCAACACCTACATGCTCGCCGGCGAGCGTGATCCCGAGGAGATCATCGCCTCGGTGGACAAAGGCTTGTACGCGGTCAATTTCGGCGGTGGACAGGTGGATATCACCTCGGGCAAGTTTGTCTTCTCGGCGAGCGAGGCCTATCTGATCGAGAACGGTAAGGTCGGACGCCCAGTGAAGGGCGCAACCCTCATCGGCAACGGGCCGGATGTCCTGACGCGGGTGAGCATGATCGGCAACGATCTGCGACTCGATCAAGGTGTCGGGACCTGCGGAAAGGAGGGGCAGAGCGTCCCGGTCGGGGTGGGCCAACCGACCTTGCGGATCGACGGCCTGACCGTCGGCGGGACGAGCGCCTGACGAGGAGAACCGCTCTCTCGACACGACCAGACCAACAACGCCGTGCCCGGAACCTCTTTTACCCAAGGACTTGCCATGTCGATTGCCGCCACCGAAGACACCGCGGAACGCCTCGCGCGCTTGCAACAGACGATCGAGGATCTCCTCAAGGAGGCGAAACGACGCGGCGCGACGGCCGCCGAGGCATCGGTCGGCAGCAGCGCCGGGCTTGAAGTCGCGGTACGACTGGGCGAGGTGGAGACGGTCGAGCACACACGCGACAACGGCCTCGGGATCACCGTCTACTTCGGCAACCGCAAGGGTTCGGCAAGCACCTCCGACCTCAGTACCGGCGCACTGCGCGATGCGGTGAAAGCCGCCTGTGCCATCGCCGAGCACACCCAGGAAGATCCCTGCGCCCATCTCGCCGACGCCGCCCTGATGGCCGCCGAGATCCCGGACCTGGATCTCTACCACCCCTGGCATCTGGGGGTCGAGGACGCGATCGAGATCGCGGCGGCCTGCGAGGACTCGGCCCGCGGCTATGATCCGCGGATCGTCAACTCGGAGGGTGCGAGCCTCTCCACGCACACGGGGATCCAGGTCTACGGCAACAGTCACGGATTCGTCGCTGGATACCCGACCAGTCGGCACGGGCTCAGCTGCGCGGTGATCGGTCAGGAGGGCGAGAGCCTGCAACGCGATCATTGGTGGACCAGCGCACGGGCGGCGGCCGATCTGGATTCGGCACGCATGGTCGGCGAGCGTGCGGCCGAGCGGACGGTTGCCCGGCTCGGGTCGCGCCGCATCCCGACCTGCCAGGTGCCGGTCCTGTTTCGTTCGGAGGTCGCGACGGGCCTGATCCGTAGTCTGGTTTCGGCGATCCAGGGCGGCAGCATCTACCGGCGCACGAGCTTCCTGCTCGACCACCTGGGCGAGCGCATCTTCCCGGAATTCGTGCGGATCCATGAGGAGCCGCACCTGCCGCGCGGACTTTCGAGTGCGCCGTTCGATGGGGACGGTGTTGCGACGCGCGCTAAAGATCTGATCACCGACGGGGTTTTGCAGACCTACCTTTTGGATGCCTATTCCGGCTGTCGGCTCGGCATGCAGACGACGGGCAACGCCGGCGGCGTGCGCAACCTGCGCATCGGCATGGGCGATCGCGATCGCGCCGCCTTACTGCGCGAGATGGGGACCGGGCTGATGGTGACCGAGTTGATGGGGCACGGGGTGAATCCGGTCACTGGCGACTACTCGCGCGGTGCCGCGGGTTTCTGGGTGGAGGGCGGCGAGATCCGACATCCGGTTGAAGAGATCACCATTGCAGGCAACCTCAAGCGCATGTATGCGGGCCTGCTGGCGGTCGGCAACGATTACGATTATTCAGGGAGCACGCGAACGGGCTCCTGGCTGATCGAGAAGATGACGATTGCAGGCGAATAAGACGGCGGTTGCAGGGGCTCGTCGCGCCCCTGCCGTTGCATCGTCGCGGCTGAGTCCGGTCACCCCACGACGACTCCAACGACCGTCGCTCCAACCATTATCCCCGCACAATGGATACAACTGACCCGCTTACGGAAACCTTGGCGCTGATCGCCTCGGCACCCGAGTCCGCCTCGGCGCTGACGCTCTATGCCCTCGCCTGCACGCTCGAGCATCAAAAGGCCGGCTGCTTGTTTAAGTTGACCAAGCTCTTTGATTTGCCCGCCGATCATCGCTCGCTGGCCTACGGCCTGATGGAGATTTTGGCTGCGGGCGAGGTCGGCACGCCGCGCTGGACCGACTCGAAGTCACGGATGGACGACCTGATCCGCGGAACGCCGCGGCGCTCGGTTTGAGCTCGGCGGCTCCATCCGCCTTCCAAGGTTTTCGGCCCCCTGGCGGTCGGGCTCTTGAGCTGTTCGAGCAGCGCTTCAATATTGGACGAAACATGAACAGCCTTGGCGCGGTCGTCGACACGAGACCAAGGAATTTTCGAGGGATCAAATCGGATGTCAGTCAAGACAATCGGGATCGTTGGCGGCGGTATCGGTGGACTCGGTGCTGCTTGGATGCTGGATTCGCGTTACGACGTGACCCTGCTCGAGCGCAATGGTTACGTCGGTGGTCACAGCAACACACTCGAGGTCCCGGACCCGCACGGGGCCTTTCCGGTCGACACCGGATTCATGGTCTTCAATCGGCGCAACTATCCCTTGTTGACCGCGATGTTCAAGCATCTCGGTGTGGCGACCTATCCGACCAGTATGTCCTTCGCGGCCAGTCTGGATGGCGGGCGTATCGAGTACGGCGGCGATAGTCTCAATACCTTGTTCGGTGCGCGCGCCAATCTGCTGGATTGGCGGTTTCTGTGGATGGTCAAGGAAATTCTGCAATTTAACGCAGCGGCCAAGAACTTCATCAACTCCAACCCCGGCGATACCCTGACGGTCGGAAATTTTCTGCAGCGCGGTCGTTACTCAGAGCGCTTCGCCAGTCACTATTTGCTCCCCATGGCAGCGGCCATCTGGTCCTGTCCCACCGAAGAGATGCGGGATTTCCCCTTCCTGAACTTTGCGCGATTCTTCGCCAACCATGGTCTACTCGACCTAGTCGATCGTCCGGACTGGGAAACCGTGCGCGGGGGCAGTCGTGCCTATGTGCAGGCCATCCTCGCCCGGTTCCGAGGGCGTTGTTTGGCGGACACACCGGTCAAGCGGGTGCGGCGTCGTGAGCAGGGGGTCGAGGTCGAGACCGCTGCAGGCGAGCGTTTGCAGTTCGATGCGGTCGTGATGGGTTGCCACGCCGACGAGGCACTCTCTTTGATCGAGTCCCCGGCGCCCGACGAGCGCGACATCCTCGGCGACTTCCGGTATCAGACCAATCAGGTCTTTCTGCACACCGATTCCGCACTGATGCCGAAACGCCGCCGGGTTTGGTCGTCGTGGAACTATATCGAGCAGCCGGGGGATGGCGCCGATCGGCCGGTGACGGTGACCTATTGGATGAACAGCCTTCAGGATCTGCCGCCCGAGCGCGATGTCTTCGTCAGTCTGAATCCGCGCGTGGCGCCGCGCAGCGAATCGATCTTGGCCGAGATGACCTACGAGCATCCCATGTTCGACGCGAGCGCGACCGAGGCCCAGCGCCGCATCGGCGAGATCCAAGGCCGCGACCGGATCTGGTTCAGCGGGGCATATCTGGGATACGGATTCCACGAGGATGGCCTGCGCGCCGCAGTGGATGTGGCGCGCGGGCTCGATGTCCGTCCGCCCTGGGAGACCGCGGCACCATCGACCGTGCCGAGTGCGGGCACGGTTTCCGGCTCCGGGGCAGGGGCCGGGCCGAGCGGCATGAGGGTGTTGCCCTCGTGAGCACCGTTGCCGGTCGAATTATCTTCGGCGATGTCATGCATCGGCGGCTCTTTCCGGTGCGTTATCGCTTCGTCTATCGGGTCTTCAGCATGTTGCTGGATATCGAGCGAGTCGGAGAGATCGCGCGCGATTGCCGCTGGTTCTCTTACAACCGCTTCAACCTCTTCTCCTTTTACGATCGCGATCACGGCGCGCGCGACGGTCGTGGACTCAAACCCTGGTTGCTCGAGCGGCTGCGCGAGTGCAGGCAGGACATGGACATCGCCCGCATCGAGCTGCAATGTTTTCCGCGGGTGCTCGGATTCGTCTTCAATCCGCTGAGTGTCTGGACCTGCTTCGATCGTTCGGACAGGCCGGTTGCGGTGCTGTGCGAGGTCAACAACACCTTCGGCGAGGCCCACAGCTATCTGTTGCACGAAAAGGGCGCGCCGATGGACTGGCCGATCCGCCACGCGCATCGCAAGGACTTCCATGTCTCGCCCTTTGTCGACATGAACGCCGACTATCATTTCCGGTTTACCCGGCAAGGCGATCGTCACGCGATCGTGATCCGCGAATACCAGGACGCGTCCTTGATGCTCGTGGCCGTCCAACAGGGGATCGCGGAGACGATGACGGACGCCAAGTTGCTGCGCGCCGCCTTCGCCTATCCTTTTCTGACGCTGAAGGTTGTCCTCATGATCCATTGGCAGGCTTTAAAGATCTGGGTCAAGGGCGGGCGCTACCATTCCAAGCCGACTCCACCCCTAGAAGAGGTGTCCTGATGTCCGCAGAGGAGTTGATCGAAGAACCTCTAACCCGCCGATCGAGCTGGTCGAGCCGCCTGATCGGCGGGTTTTGCCGGCACTTGGCGTTCGGCCAGCTCCTGGTGCGTTTTCCCGACGGAAACGCCACCCTGCACCGCGGCCGGTTCCCGGGCGCGAGCGGTGTCATGGAGGTGCAGTCGCCGCTCAAGATGGCCGGACGGCTGCTCACCCGAGGCGAGGTGGGATTCGGCGAATCCTACGTGGAAGGGCATTGGACGACGCCGGATCTCGCCGCGTTGCTCGAGGTCCTCTACGACAACATGGAACATCTAGGCGTGGGGCCGCGCGGGATGCGTTGGTCGCGGCTTTGGGATCGATTGAGCCATCGACTGCGCGACAATCACCCCATCAACAGTCGTCGCAACATTGCCCACCATTACGACTTGGGCAACGACTTCTACAAACGCTGGCTCGATCCGAGTATGACCTACTCCTCCGCGCTCTTTGCCGACCCGGCGCGGGACAGTCTGGAATCGGCCCAGGAGCGCAAGTATCAGCGCTTGCTCGACGCGCTGGACGCCAAGCCCGGCGAGCATATCCTGGAGATCGGCTGCGGTTGGGGCGGTTTCGCGGAGCTGGCGGCACGACGAGGTCTGCACGTGACCGGCGTGACCCTCTCGCGCGAGCAGCTCGCCTATGCGCGCGAGCGTCTGGAGGCCGCCGGTCTCGCCGATCGCGTCGACCTGAGGCTTCAGGATTACCGCGACATCGAGGGCCGCTTCGACCACGCGGTCTCGATCGAGATGATGGAGGCGGTGGGCGAGGCCTTCTGGCCAACCTACTACCAGGCGTTGCGTCGGCTGGTGCGACCGGGCGGTCGTATCGCTTTACAGGTCATCACCATCAACGAGGACGATTTCCCCGTCTACCGCAAGCAACCGGACTTCGTCCAGCTCTACATCTTTCCGGGCGGGATGCTGCCCACACCCGAGCGCATGACGCGCGAGGCGCAGGATGCGGATCTGCTGATTCGCGAGACGGCGTGGTTCGGGCTCGACTATGCCGAAACCCTTCGCCGTTGGCGTCACGCCTTCCATACGGTGGATCAGGAGGTGGCTCGGCTCGGATACGATGCGCGTTTCCGCCGGATGTGGGACTACTATCTGGCCTATTGCGAGACCGGCTTCAAAACGGGCTGCATCGATCTGACCCAAACCGTCCTAGAGGTCCCGGAGCGCAGCTGAACCTTCCGTAGAATCGACGCGCAATGGCAATCGCATGAGCGAGATCGTCCTCATCAAGGTCTCGGGCGAGGATCGTCCGGGGATCACCGCGGCCCTCACCGCAATCCTGGCGCAGTATCGGGTGCCGATCCTCGATATCGGCCAGTCGACCATCCACAACGCCTTGGCGCTGGGTCTGCTGGTGGAGCTGCCGGCGGACAGCGCATCCTGTCCGGTGTTTCGCGATCTGTTGTTCACCGCCCACGGTATGGGGCTGGATCTTCGGTTTACGCCGGTCGATCCGGACGCCTACGAGGATTGGGTCGCCGAGCAGGGGCAGCCGCGGCACATCCTCACCCTGCTGGGTCGCGAGATCGATTCGGAGCACATTGCGCGGTTGTCCGCCGTGGTCGCCGAGTACGGTTTGAACGTCGATCGGATCTCGCGGCTGACGGGGCGTCTCTCGCGGCGTGCGCCGGAGCACCATCCGCTTGCCTGTGTGGAGCTGTCGGTCCGCGGTGCGGTGGCGGATCTCTCCGAGCTGCACGCGGGTTTGCTTGCGCTCGGGCAGATCCTGGACGTGGATGTCGCGGTGCAGGAGGACGATATCTTCCGGCGTAACCGCCGATTGGTCTGTTTCGATATGGATTCGACCCTGATCCAGACCGAGGTCATCGACGAGTTGGCCAAGGCGGCCGGTGTCGGTCCCGAGGTCGCCGCCATCACCGAGGCCGCGATGCGCGGCGAGCTCGACTTCAAGGAGAGCTTCCGGCGTCGTATCGCGCTGCTCGAAGGGCTCGACGAGTCGGTGCTCGGCGAAATCGCGGAGCGCCTGCCCATCACCGAGGGCGCCGATCGGCTGATTGCGAGCCTCAAGCAGCTCGGCTATCGCATCGCCATCCTCTCGGGCGGCTTTACCTATTTTGCCGAGCACTTGAAACGTCGATTCGGAATCGACGACGTTTACGCCAATGCACTGGAGTTTCGCGACGGCAAGCTGACCGGCACCGTCTCGAGCGAGATCATCGACGGGGCGCGCAAGGCCGAGCTGCTGCGCGAGATCGCGGCGCGCGAGGGGATCCGCCTCGAACAGGTCATCGCGGTCGGCGACGGCGCCAACGATCTCCCGATGCTGGCGATCGCCGGCCTGGGAATCGCCTTTCATGCCAAGCCGATCGTCACCAAGCAAGCACGTCATGCCATCGCGAACGTCGGGCTCGACGGGATCCTCTATCTGCTCGGGATGCGTGACCGCGACCTCGAGCGGCTCGCCAGAGGGGCGCCGCCTCGGCGCGACGAGGCGCTCTCGACGGCTTCCCTGTAGCCGCCCGCCCGAGCCTTCCACCGGTCTCGGCCTCTGAGCGCTAAACCGCGTCCAGAGCGACATGCGTCATTTGCGTTTTGCGTTTGGCTTTGGAGATGTCCTCGATCTCGGCGCGACGCGGTTTAAAATTTAATATTTCTTAATATTTTAAACCGTGCCGGTTCCAACGGTCGTCAAGTCTGCCGGGGCCGATCCCATCCGAAAACATTGCATACCGCGCTTGGCGCGGTTTAAGGCGAACTCCGGAAACCTTCATGCCAAGGGCGTAGGTTGTGCCGAGCCGTGCGAGGCACAATCAACCGTCGGCGCAAGTTGTGCCTCCTATCGTCAGCACAACCTACGGGTATGGAAGTTTGCGGAAATCGCCTAAGTCGGCAGCCGGTCGTCGCCGGATTCGGACGCCTCGGAGTCGGGCCGAATAAACCCCGCCGTCAGGTGGCGTTCAATGGCCTGTGCCTCCATCGGTGGCGCGAACCAGTTCCCCTGGCCGCACCTGCAGCCCATCGCCGCCAAACGCTCGGCCTGATCGCGGGTCTCTACGCCCTCGGCCACCGTGTCGAGCTTGAGGGCATGCGCGACGGCAAGCAACGCATGAACGGTTGCGACGGCATCCGGGTTGTCGTCGATCTCGCCGACGAATTGGCGGTCGATCTTGAGCGCGCTGACCGCGGACCGACGCAGATAGGTCAAGGACGAGAAGCCGGTGCCGAAGTCGTCGAGAACGAGCCGAACGCCGAGATCCCGGAGCATGGCGATTTGGGTCCGGTGATGCTCGCCATACTCCATCATTGCGGTTTCGGTGAGCTCGAGCTCAAGTCGGGCGGGGTCGATACCCGTCTCCCGGGCCGTCGCGAGCACGTCGTCGGCAAGACAGCCGGCGCGGACCTGCTGAGGCGAAACATTGATGCTGACCCGACCGAAGTCGAGACCTCGGTCATGCCAGCCGCGCGCCTCGCGTGCGGCCGTACTCAGCACCCAGCTGCCGAGGACATGGAACAGCCCGCGGCGCTCGGCGAGATGCACGAAATCACCCGGCGGCAGGACCCCCTCCACCGGGTGGCGCCAGCGCACCAGCGCCTCGACCGCGGTGATCTTTCCGCTCGCGAGCTCGACCTGCGGCTGATAGTGCAGGAAGAGCTCGCCGCTGCGTACGGCCTCGTCGATCCGATTCGTCAGGGCGGCATCGCGGCGAACCTGCCGCGTCATGGCGTCGGTGTGGAATGCGTAGCCGCCGCGTCCGTTGTTCTTGGCCTTGTAGAGGGCGACATCGGCACGGCCGAGGAGTGTTTCCAGGTCGATATCCGGCTCGGGGACGAACACGACGCCGACGCTCGCGCCGCAGGTGATGGCATGGCCGTCGATCGAATAGGACCGAGCCAGGTGCTCGACGATCTTTGCGGCCAAGGTGGCTGCATCGGAGATGCTCTGCGCATCGGGTTGGATCACGGCGAACTCGTCGCCGCCGAATCGCGCGACCGTGTCCATACCGCGAACGAGGGCCGACAGGCGCTGGGCGACCTCTTTCAAGAGCAGATCGCCCACGGGATGACCCAGGGTGTCGTTGACCTCTTTGAAGCGGTCGAGATCGAGAAAGTGCAGGGCAAAGCCCCGATCGGCGCGCCGGACCGAGGTCAGTCGCTTGGCGAGCTGATTCTTGAACAGGGCGCGATTAGGTAGACCGGTGAGGCTGTCGTAGTAGGCGAGTCGCAGGATCTGCTCCTCGTTGCGTTTGCGCTCGGTGATGTCGTGGAAGGTGACGACAACACCCATTGCGGAGCCGCCGACGCGGATCGGAGTGGCGCGATACTCGACGGGAAACGCCGAGCCATCACGGCGTTGGAGGATCTCGTCGCTGACTACGATGTCCTTGCCGGTATGCATCACCGAAAGCATACGGCGCCGGGTGGCGTCCCGGTCGCCTTCGTCGGGGTCGTCATGGGTGATGGCCGGGCAGGGTTTGCCGACCAGATCGGCCGGGTCGTATCCCAACAGGCGTGCGCCCGTGGGATTGATGAAGGTGGTCACGCCTTCGGGATCGAGCCCGAACACCCCCTCGCTGGTCGCTTCCAAAAGGAGCCGTGCGCGCTCCTCGGCGGCGATGCGAGCCGCGCGATCGCGCGCTTGCTGCAAGGCGACCGCCACCAGCGCCGCGCCCTGCGCGATATAGATCAGATGTTCCGCGTCGGGTTTGTCGGGGGTTCGCGAATAGATATCGAAGGCCCCCAAGATATCCCCGCCGGCATCGCGAATCGGCTCGGACCAGAAGCCGCGGACGCCGATCTCCTCCGTGATCCCTGCCAGCGACTGCCAGTACGGATGATAGAGGACGTCGGCGATCACGAGAGGCTCGCCGATCGGGCGAGGAGCCGCACCCTTTCCCGGATCGTCCGTCAGGCGGTGGATCGCCTCGACGAGCCGATCCGGAAGACTCGGGGCCGTGCCGACGCGCAGGCGGTGTGTTGCGCTGTCCATCAGCATGATCGAGCACATGAGGCTCTGGTCGAGCGCCTCGATCGATACGGCGATCGCGTCGAGCGCCTCCTGCACGGGAGCGCCGCCCGCAATCAACCCCATGATGCGAATGCGGCTTTCCTGGAGCATCCAGGCGCGTCGGGTCTCGGTGATATCGCGCACGGTTCCCGTCATCGAGACCGGGCGACCCTGCTCGCGGGTCAGTGTCGCGCGCTCATGGAGGTAACGTACCTCGCCGTCGGGCAGCAGGATTCTGTGCTCGCAGTCGTAATCCCCGGCCCCGGCCCCGGCGATGGCCTCCCGAACCGCATGCTCGACCCGAGCGCGGTCTTCCGGGTGAACGAAGTCGAGGAAGCCTTTGTAGTTCCCCGGGAAGCTGTCGGGCGGCATGGCGAAGATGCGATAGACCTCGGCAGACCACTCGAGGCGGTCGTTCTCGGCATCCCACTCCCAGGTTCCGAGATGCCCGAGCCGTTGCGTCTCTTCGACGATGCGCTCGCTCCGAGCCAAGCGCTCTGCGAGCCCGGCGTGCGCCGCTTGCGCCTGTGCGAGCTGCGCGGCGATGTCGCGACAAAGCCGGCGGCTACGCCAAGCTGCAACGGCGGCGACTGCAGCGAGAAGGGCCAGCGCGCCGGCCGTGCCTGCCTCGATGCCTGTGCCTATGGAAGCGGACCAGGACACCACGGGATCGGCTGCGGAAACCAGCGTCTGAATCCATAAGATCGGCAACCACATCCACCGGGTCGCAGCGGGCGAAGCGATCGTAGGTTCTGGCCTCATGTCCATTCGGGCATCTTAAGGTTGAATGGTATTGTCGGGGCGATAATTCCGAACGGTTTGTCGTTTCTATGGGCCTGCTCGGAACCGGTGTCGTGAATCCTCGCGGGGTCGAGCTGCGACCGGAGTATCCGCATCCATCGCCTGATGGGATAATGCCGGCCCGACTGTCTACACCGCAATGGCTCATCGCCGGAGATCCGCAGATGCCCGACCTCGACCGGACCTACCGGATCGGCCCGATCCACCTGGCGCCGTCCGTCCTGCCTCGGAACGGCTGGACCTTTTTGGCCGCCGCGTTTTTCTCGATCGGGCTGATGATCTTCATTTCCATCGGTCAGACCTATATCCTCAACGAGCATCTTGGCGTTCCGGAGTCGACGCAGGGCGCGATCAGCGGCCAACTTGTCTTCCTGACCGAGATCGTCACCCTGTTGCTGTTTCTGCCGGTCGGCGTCCTCATGGACCGGATCGGTCGCCGAGGGGTCTACGCGGCGGGGTTTCTGTTCCTGGCCTTGACCTATGTCCTCTATCCTCTCGCGGAATCGGTCGAGGCACTCTATTTCTATCGGGTTCTCTATGCGATCGGCGTGGTCGCGGTCGCGGGCGGGCTGTCGACCGTCCTTGCCGATTATCCGGCGGAACGTTCCCGCGGCAAGTTGGTGGCCATCGTCGGTGTCATGAGCGGCTTGGGGGTCGTACTCATCAGTCAGGGTCTCGGTGCCATGCCGAAGGTCTTTACCGGCGCGGGCTTCGACGGCGTCACCGCGGGCAGGTTGACCCATTTCATCGTCGCGGGTCTTGCGGTCGCGGTTGCCCTGTTGCTCCTCTGGGGCCTTAAGCCGGGTCTGCCCGTGCGTCTTCAGGATCGTCCGAGCGTACGCGAGCTCTTCGTCGGAGGCTTTGCGCACGGACGCAATCCGCGCATCCTTTTGGCCTATTCATCTGCATTCATCGCACGCGGCGATCAATCGGTCAACGCGATCTTTCTCGTCCTTTGGGGCACCTTGGCGGCCAAGGCGACCGGCATGGAGTCGGCCTCGGCGGTGATGAGCGGAACCCTGATCTTCGTGATGGCGCAGATCTCGGCACTCGTCTGGGCGCCCGTCCTCGGGCCGCTTCTCGACCGGATCGACAGGGTCACCGGGCTCGCGATCTGCATGGCCTTGGCGGCCCTGGGCAATCTGAGTCTGTTGGCGCTCGATGACCCGCTGTCGTCCTATGGTCCGATCTTCTTTATCCTGCTCGGTATCGGGCAGATCAGTGTCTACCTCGGCGGTCAATCCTTGATCGGGCAAGAGGCTCCGCCCGGGCAGCGGGGATCGGTGCTCGGTGCCTTCAACGTCGCCGGCGCGATCGGAATTCTTTTGATTACGCCGGTTGGCGGGTATCTGTTCGATCGGGTCGATCCGCGCGCACCCTTCTACGTTGTCGGCGCGATCAATGTCCTGCTTGTCTTTGCGAGTATCTATGTTCGGATGAGACATTCGCCGGAATCGCAAAGCGCAAGCGCTTCGGAACGAGTCTAGGTTCCTTGGGAGCGATTCAATAATAAGTCAAACAATTCGACGAGAGAATCCTTTTCGACCGTTGTCGTCATCGACAACGACAACGACAACGACAACGATTAGGTTCGGTGCTCAACGTATTTTTGACACGTGACTTGGTTCGGGGCAGAGGATAAGGTCGCACAAGATGTGGCGTAGGTTGTGCCGAGCCGTGCGAGGCACAACCAACCGTCGGGGCGAGTTGTGCGTCCTATCGTCAGCACAACCTACGGTATAGAATTCTGCGGAAATCGCCTAAGGTCGCACAAAAAAGCCGGCTTTCGCCGGCTTTTCTAACATCTGTAATTTGGTCGGGGTGACTGGATTCGAACCAGCGACTTCTGCCTCCCGAAGACAGCGCTCTACCAAGCTGAGCTACACCCCGAAACGTACATCAATGTTTACGGTCGACCGAAAAATCCGCGAGCGTCGCCATGGCATCCCTGGCGGGGCAGGGAGGCAAAGCACTCAAGGCGCGCTTCGCTCGATCCGCGTAGTCTTCCGCAAGCCGCGCAGTATAGTTAATGGCGTCGGTCGACGCAATCGCCTCCACGACGGATTCCATGTGCTTGCGACCGCCTTCCTCGATGGCCTTGCGCAACAATACCTTTTGCTCGGGTGTTCCCACTTCCATCGCCCGAATCACCGGAAGCGTCGGTTTGCCCTCGTCGAGGTCATCGCCGACGTTCTTGCCCAGCTCTGCGTTTGCCGGACTGTAGTCCAATGCGTCGTCGATGAGCTGGAAGGCGATCCCGAGATTGAGGCCATAGCTCGCCGCAGCCTCTTCGACGCCGGGACTCGATCCGGCGAGCACGGCGCCGAGTCGCACGCCCGCTTCAAACAGTGTCGCCGTCTTGCGGGTGATGACCTCCATGTAGCGGGTCCGATCCGTATCGGGGTCGTGTGTGTTCAGGAGTTGCAGCACCTCGCCTTCGGCGATCCGGTTGGTCGCGTGCGAGAGAATGTCCATGACCCGCATATTCCCGACATCAACCATCATCTCGAAGGCGCGGGAGTAGAGGAAGTCGCCGACCAGCACACTGGCGTCATTGCCCCAGACGACATTGGCCGTCTCGCGGTTGCGTCTCAGCTCCGAGGCATCGACGACATCGTCGTGCAGCAGCGTTGCTGTGTGTATAAATTCCACGACAGCCGCCAGATCGATGTGGCGCTCTCCGGAGTACCCGCAAGCCCGGGATGCGAGGAGTACCGAAAGTGGTCGCAGGCGCTTGCCGCCGCTGTTGACGATATAGCTGCCGATTTGATTGATCAGGACCACGTCTGACCGAAGTCGACGTAGGATCAAGGCGTCAACGGCCTTGACGTCTTCGGCGACGGGTTGTCGGAGCGCGGCAATATCCATGATGTGTTGATGGACTGACTGATCGTGGCGGCGGATGCTAGGTGCGCGATAGGGGCCTGTCAAGTTGGAGGCGGGCTGAGAGTCTCGTATTGAGTAGTGAGCGATGAGTGATGAATGGCTAGAAAGGAAGGCGCGAACAGTCACTTAGCGATCGGAAAGACGGAAAACCAGCGCCTTCTGAAGTATATCATTGGATCCGCCTTGGGTTTGCCTGCCGATAAGCCGGAATCACCAGGTGCCGCTCTCCTGCCTGCGTCGCGCTACAGGTCCTTGACCAGGGTTCGCTCGTCGAGTAGTATTCCGCTTCTTTCGTTTCGGCGCCTGTCGCCGATCTCGCCGAATGGTTTTGGGGATCTTCAGACATGTACGCGGTCATTCAAACCGGTGGCAAACAATACCGGGTTTCGGAAGGCGACACCGTCAAAGTAGAAAAGATTGTGGCGGAGCAGGGCGCTATCGTCGACTTCGATAAGGTCCTTTTGGTGGCCGACGGGGACGATGTCAAGGTCGGCAAACCCTACGTGGAAGGCGGTAAGGTCAGCGCAACGGTCGAAGGCCACGGGCGTGCGAAGAAGGTCATGATCGTGAAGTTTCGGCGGCGCAAGCACCACCTGAAACGTCAGGGCCATCGTCAATCGTTCACCGCCCTGAAGATTACGGCGATCAGCGCCGGCTGAAGAGGAGACTCCCATGGCACATAAGAAAGCTGGCGGCAGCTCGCGCAACGGGCGTGATTCGGAATCCAAGCGGCTCGGCGTCAAGGTCTTCGGTGGACAGGTTGTCAAGGCTGGATCCATCATCGTTCGCCAACGCGGTACCCGATTCCACAGCGGGGTCAACGTTGGCTGCGGACGTGACCATACCCTGTTTGCCCTGCGCGACGGGATTGTGACCTTTGTCGAGCAAGGCCCGAAGAATCGGAAATTCGTGACGGTGGTCGAGAAGCCGGCCGACGTCGGCTCGGCCTGATCCTTCCGGCGCCGACCCATCGCAACGGGCACGCGAGCCTCGCCGTTTCGGCGGGGCTCTTTTCGTTTATGCGATGAGGTTGTTTGAGTTATGAAATTCGTTGACGAGGCTTTCATTCGGGTCGAGGCAGGAGACGGCGGCAGCGGCTGTGTCAGCTTCCGTCGCGAGAAATACATCCCGAAGGGCGGACCCAACGGCGGCGACGGGGGCAATGGCGGCAGCGTCCACCTTGTCGCCGACGTCAATCTGAATACCCTGGTCGATCTGCGCTACCAACGTGTGCATCGCGCGGAGCGGGGGCAGAACGGCAGGAGCCGCGACATGACCGGTCGTGCCGGCGCGGATCTCGTCATTCGGGTCCCGGTAGGGACGCGCGTCTTTGAGCGTGAGACCGGCGAGTTAATCGGCGAGCTCTTGGAGTCCGGCCGACAGATGTTGGTGGCCCAAGGCGGCTTTCACGGCATCGGGAATGCGCGCTTCAAATCCAGTACCAATCGAACCCCGAGACAGTTCACCCCGGGAACACCGGGTGAGCGCAGAGACCTCCAGCTCGAACTGATCCTGCTCGCGGACGTCGGCTTGCTCGGCTTCCCGAATGCGGGCAAATCCTCTCTGATTCGCCAGGTTTCCAGTGCGCGCCCGAAGGTCGCGGACTATCCTTTCACGACGCTTTACCCCAACCTCGGCGTGGTGCGGCTCGGTCGCGACCGCAGCTTCGTGATCGCCGACATCCCCGGCGTGATCGAGGGTGCTGCGGAGGGTGCGGGGCTCGGGAGCCACTTTCTCAAACATCTCTCCCGCACGCGCTTTCTGTTGCATCTGGTCGATGTCGCCCCGTTGGACGAGGCGGTGGATCCCGTCGAGCAGGTTCGCAAGATCGAGGCGGAGCTCTCCGCGTTCGGCGAAGGGCTCGCGCTCAAGGAGCGTTGGTTGGTGCTCAACAAGATCGACCGCCTCCTCCCCGAGGAGTATGCGGCGCAGCGCGAAGATGTCGTCTCTCGGCTCGAGTGGACATTGCCCGTTTATGGGATCTCTGCGATGACGGGGGAGGGTACGGCGACGTTGATGGGCGATCTGATGAGTCGTCTCGAGGCGTTGGCTGCCGAAAGAGCGGCCGCCGAGCAGGCAGGAGCAGATCGCGAGAGCGGCGCCGATGCCGATCCTGCAGCACCCGAGACCGAATGGCATCCGCTCGACTGACCTGACTGGATCTTTCCTATGATTTCGCGCGCCATGATCCCCTTCACGCGTCGATGGGTCGTGAAGATCGGAAGTGCATTGTTGACCCGCGACGGCGCCGGACTTGAGCGCAGTATGCTGGCCCCCTGGGTGGAGCAGATCAGCGCACGCCGAATGGCGGGCAACGAGGTGGTTCTGGTGTCCTCGGGCGCTGTCGCCGAGGGGATGGCGCGGATGGGTTGGCAGGCGCGTCCCAAGGCGCTGCATGCGTTGCAGGCGGCCGCCGCGATCGGACAGATGGGACTCGTACGCGCGTATGAAGACTGTTTCCAGGCCCGCGGATTGCATACCGCCCAAGTGCTCCTGACCCATGATGATCTGGCGGATCGCGCCCGATATCTCAACGCTCGCAGTACACTCCGGACCTTGCTCAAGCTCGGTGTGATCCCCGTCATCAACGAGAATGATACGGTTGCAACCGACGAATTGCGCTTCGGCGACAACGATACCTTGGCGGCTCTGGTCGCCAACCTGATCCAGGCCGACCTTCTGATTCTCCTGACCGATCAGGACGGTCTATTCGATCGGGATCCGCGCGCTTACGCCGATGCCTGCTTGATTTCCGAGACCCGGGTCGACGATCCGCAGCTCGACCAGGTCGCTGGCGGCAGCGTCACGGGCCTGGGTACGGGCGGAATGATCACGAAGGTCCGTGCGGCTCGTCTTGCAGCGCGCTCGGGTACGCCGACGGTGATCGCGCCAGGGCGTGGAGAAGACGTCCTGAGGCGGATCGGACAAGGGGAAGGCGTCGGCACCTTGTTGGTGCCCTTCCAGGGCCCTCAGGCCGCGCGCAAGCAGTGGTTGGCCGGTCATCTCCAGGTCCGTGGTCGTCTCACGCTCGACGCCGGAGCCGTCAATGCCCTACGCGAGAAGGGGACGAGTCTGCTCGCCGTGGGTGTCAAAGAGGTGCAAGGTGCCTTTAACCGTGGTGAAGTCGTTGCTTGTATTGATGAGTCGGGCCGCGAAGTGGCGCGCGGTTTGGTCAACTACGATGTGCAGGAAGTCGCGCGGGTCAAGGGGCAACCGTCGAGCCGATTCGAGGGAATCCTCGGCTATCTCGACGAGGAGGAATTGATCCATCGCGACAATCTGGTTCTGCTCTAAACCGCGCCCAGTGCGGTATGCGATGTTTATGGATGGGATCGGCCCCGGCGGATTTCAGAGCCGCTGGAGCCGGCGCGGTTTAAAGTATTAAAAAATAATAAATTCTAAACCGCGTCACCACTGCTTTCCTTCAATCCTCCCCTCGTCGCCCGACCTTTAATCAGTGCCGAGGCCCGTGGCCTTCGCAACCGCGTCCACGATCCGGACCTGTTCCTCATCCGACAGATAGGGGTGCATCGGGAGACTCATGACCCGCTGTGCCACGCGCGCGCTGACAGGCGTCCCGAACCGCTCCAGGCTCGGTTGAAACACGGGTTGGTCGTTCAACGGCACGGGGTAGTGCACCGCCGTCGGAACCCCTTCGGCCGCCAATGTCTCGGCGACGCGATCACGCTCGTCGATCTGGATGGTGTACTGTGCATAGACCGATTCGTTGCCGGGTGCGATGGATGGGGTCAACACTGCGCCCTCGGCAACCTCGCTCGAGGTTGCTCCGCGAGCCTGAAGCAATTCGGAATAGCGTGCTCCGAGCCGGATTCGTGCGTCGATCTCGTTGCCGAACAGCGGTAGCTTCGCAAGGAGAACCGCGGCCTGAAGCGTGTCGATGCGGCCGTTCAGGCCAAGACGCGGATGATGATAACGGCGATCTTGGCCGTGGTTTCGGATTTCCCTCAGACTTTTCGCCACATCATCGTCGTTGGTGAAACAGGCTCCGGCGTCGCCGTAGGCGCCCAGCGGCTTGGACGGGAAGAAGGACGTGCAGCCGATCGAGGACAGGGCGCAGGACCGCTTTCCCTTGTAGGTGGCTCCGAAGCTTTGGGCGGCGTCTTCGATCACGGGCAGGCGATGTCGTGCGGCGATTTCATTGATGGCGTCCATGTCCGCGCATTGGCCGTAAAGAGAAACCGGCATGATGGCGCGGGTCCGTCCGGTGATGGCCTCTTCGATACGATCGGGGTCGACGTTGTAGGTTACGGGGTCGATGTCGACGAAGACCGGTCGCACGCCGAGCAGCGCGATCATCTCGCCGGTCGCGATGAAGGTGAATGGGGTCGTGATGACCTCGTCGCCCCGACCGATCTCCAACGCCATCATGGCCGCGAGCAATGCGTCTGTTCCGCTTGAGAGACCGATACAGTGCCGGGTTCCGACGAAGTCGGCGAGCGCAATCTCCAGCGCTTCGACCTCGGGCCCCATAATGTATTGCCCGTGCTCCAAAACTGCATGAATCCGGGCCTTCACGTCGTCTTCGATCAGTCGATACTGGGACTTCAAGTCGATGAATTGCATTCGTTCCGCCTTAAACCGCGCCCAGCGCGGTATGCGATGTTTTTGGATGGGATCGGCCCCAGCAGACTTGACGACTGCTAGCGTCGGCGCGGTTTAAGATCAGGATACCGGGTTTTCGGCGAGCCGTCTTTTCCGCACCCATAAAAAAACCCCCGCCGTGAGGCGGGGGTTTTGGGTATAAGGCCCTGGCGGTGACCTACGTTCGCATGGGGAGGCCCCACACTATCATCGGCGAGACACCGTTTCACGTCTGAGTTCGGGATGGGATCAGGTGGTTCCAGTGTTCTATGGCCGCCAGG
>NZ_JBBWVD010000047.1:0-34587 GCF_041903745.1 Thiocapsa sp. C2-2m
CTATCTGTCCACCCTGCGCAAGCAGTCGATCGCTCTCTACCCCGCCCTGGTGATGACCTTCCGAGGTCAGCCCCCGATGCCGCGCTTGCCGTAAGGCGGTTGGCGACCTGAACAGTTACGCATATTTTATGTAAATGTCAGCACTTTGCTCTTCCGTGTACAAATGGTCTGGAAAATGAGTCCGCCCGTTTCCCCAGGCCCATTCTTTATAGTACTCAGCAAACACACTACCTATTTTAATTGGACTCTTGTAACTCTGTTTATAATACGCATAGTCCTTGTCGATTAGAGGACATTGATCCGCCATAACCTTCAATAAGTCTTCCCAGCCTGGCGCATTTATGTAACGACGTGAAAAGCCTGATCCAACGAATAAAATAGGCTGGCACCCCATGCTGTCCAGGCAGGTTTCTATGTCATCCGTTACATGTTGTTTGTAATCTGTATATGACTCCATCATTTATTCCAAAGATCCGGAAATTAGATTAGACAGGGTCGGTCAGGTGAGATAGATGGAATCTGTCTATCTCAGTCGGGACAGATTATGGCTAGCCGATGTCCCACTCTGTTCGCCGTCGTCTCGTCACCTGCCCAATGACTATACACGATGTCTGGTATTGAAACGCTAGCAGATGATGGGCGTAGCGACAACTCCGACGGGATCGCTCGATCCCGGTGGCCGTGTGCCCAACCGCCGGGTTGAGCGAGGGGACGGATCTGACTCCGTGGCCCTTCCGCCACATGGCGGCTCGGGCTCGGCCGCCGGTGTGACGAGGCGATGAACATCGTTGGTCTTACGCCCGCCGGACTGGGGCATGGGGGTCGAGTCTTCGTTCCGAGAGCGCTTTCAGGATGGCGCCAGAAAATAGATCGGCTTCAGCGGCAGAAGTTGTCGCCCCTCTTCGCTGAGCTGGTCCATGTAGCGGATCCACAACTCCACCAAGCGCTCGCGGTCGATGAGGGTGATCTTGCGCCGCGCCTGAAGCCGGGCTTCGTCGTGGGCGTCCCTCGTAAAGCGGCCGGTGGTGACGAAGAGGCCGACATCGTCATCGCCGAGCACGGCGAGGAATGATCGCAGCTCATCAACCGCGATGTTGTCTTTGCGGCGCTTTACCTGGACCTTGATGCGCGGCGGCTTGGTGCCGAGCGGATCGGTCCAGGCCAGGACGTCCATGCCGCCGTCTTTTCCAGGCGGAGCAATCCAGGAGACGTGATAGCCCATGGCCTCCAGGAGTACGGCCACGAGCTTTTGCAGGCTGTAGGGTTCGATCCGCTGAAGATAGTCCCAGATTTCGTTCCAAGCCGCTTCCTCGGCCTGTTCGAAGGTCTGGCTCGGGCTGGTCTGCTCGACCTCAACGTCTTGAACGGTCTCGGCGTCCACGTCGACCGGACTCGGCTGGGCGGACTTCCAAACTTTGTAGAGCTCGCATGCACGCTTGTAGAAGACAGTGGGATCCTGAAGCGTGTCGAACGCCTCCTTGCCGGTTTCGGTGGCGCTCCAGATCCCCTTGTCTTTGAGCATCCAGCCGGCCTTGACCAGATCCACGGTAGAGAAACGCACGATCTGATCGTAGCGGCGACCGCCGGATTGATAGTGCCCGCTTTCGTGCTCCGTCGGCGGTACGCGGTGAACTAGGGCTTCGAGTGCCAGCTGCGCCTGGATGCCGTCTGGATGCTCCAGCAGGATTTGGAACAGGGTGCGCATCAGCTGACCGACCCGCTGGCGGGTCACCCCTGCGATCTTCTTTCCTTTGTTCATCCTCGGTCCTATAGCTGCTTTGGGGTTTGGTCGAGATCGACGGGGAGCGGCTAGGCGGCGACTCTCGCGTTGGCAGTCTTGCCGCGCCCTTTGCGGGTGTTCTTGGGCTGCTCGGCGCGCGCGGCGCAGATGCGCTCCAGGAGCACGGAAGCCGGCTCGTCGTTCGGGTCCTGGGGGACGAGCTCTCCACGGAAGGCTTTGGCGAGGTTGGCTTGATCGAGTCGGTCAAGAAGATGCATAGCGTGCCCTTGCTCCTCTTCTACGATTTTTAGCCAATCCATGGCTTTCTCGATGCGATTAACAATTTCCATTTGTTCATTCAGAGGTGGGACGGGGACATAGACGCTGCTTAACGTATCAAGATTTATGTTCTTCTGTGCAGTTGCAGGAGCAAAGGCTTCGAGATCATCCTTCATCGTTCTTAAAAAGAACTCGACGTAAGAATTGGATACTCGATCTTTATCAGCAATAAAACCAACAACGCTGTCAGGAAAACAGGCATCAATATCTAAAATGGCGGTTTCTGCGATATTGGCAGCAATCGTTATGCAGACAGTGCCAACGGGCCATAGGCGACTTTGAGAAAGCCCTTTATAATTATACGTTTTTGAATAATAGCGTAGATACCGAGTCGCTTCCCGTACCTCACCAGTCTGCACAAAAGGGAAGTCACCACCATACAGCGTACGATCGTTACGAGGGCGATGCTTTGACTTTCCACGATCAAGTTCTCCCAGTTCCGGCAGACGGAACCATCCCCATTCATTGGGCATAGTGTATGGCGGCGAGAACGCCATTTCACTGGAACCTCTATACTTTTTCTTGATCGCATCTGCGTCCCGCGGAAACACCGGATCACGGGCAAAGCTAAGGCTGCGCCAATCTCTCGTCAAATCCCCTCGAAAAGCCGCCTCCAAAATCGCCTTCTTGTAATTCTCGATCAGGCGCGGGATATGGGACAGCTCCGCGCGGGCGCGGCGGGTGCGGGCGAAAAGACTGTCCAGCTTGGCGACGATGCGTCGTTGCTCAAGTTCCGGCACTAATGCGATTTGGTAATTTTTTAACCTCTCGAAATCAACGCTGTCAACAGTCGTTCCTGACTTGGCACACTGCGATAGGATGGAACTCGACAGGGCTCGCAACTGCCTTGCGACGAATTCAGCTTCGACACCCTCATACGGCGTCAGCGCTTTGATGTCCTGATTTATAGCAACGGCGCGAGAGGCTACGGCTACAGGAAAGAGCCGTCGGAGAATACCGCTTCGTGTGACAACAAGTATGGATCCCGCTGGAACCATCTGAGTCGATGAACGCGCAACGGCTTCCGAAGTAATATGATCCTCGGTCTCGACAATCAAATCCGTTTTCATGTCTTTTGGAGAGACCCATGGAATAGTGCCTCCCCAGAAAGATGCTTGAGACTTGCTTGGGGTCCCGCCGCCCCGCCAAACGCCTAAGTCGCCGAGAAGCGCATGTTGCCACCCATCCGGAAGTTCCTTCATGTCCCTTTCTCCGCCACCATCCCATCCACCTCAATCTCCTCCGTCAACCCCTCAATCTCCTCAAGCGCCGCGCGCAAATGCACGATGATGGCAGCAGCGATGTCGTCTGGATCGCTCAACCTCTCCTCGATGTCCTCGCTCTCGTCGCGCAACCAGGCGATATCGAGATTGTCATTCCGTTCCGTGATCTGCTCACGCGTGAAACAGCGAAACCGCCCGGTCTCGCCCTGATCGGTCCGCCCCGCCTTGCCATAGGGTTCATCGCAGAACGCGGCCTCAAACTCCGCGAAGTCGGCCACGGTGAGCGGTCGTGTCTTTCCAAACGCGGGCATATTGGCCCGCAGGTCATAGACCCACACGGCCTGGGTGTTGGCCCTGTCGGTCTTCCCCCGCGTAAAGAAGAGCACATTGGTCTTTACGCCTTGCGCGTAAAAGATGCCGGTCGGCAGGCGCAGGATGGTATGTAGGTCGCATAACTCCATGAGCCAGGTCCTCAATCGTCGCCCGGTGTTGTCCTCGAACAGCACGTTGTCGGGCACGACGACGGCGGCGCGTCCGCCGGGTTTCAGCGCGCGGACGATGTGCTCGACAAAGGCGAGCTGCTTGTTCGAGGTGTCGTTCGTGATCGAGAAGTCGGAGCGGTTGGGCCTGCCCCCGCCTTTCTTGGTGCCGAAGGGCGGATTGGTCATGATGAGATCGGCCTTGCCGAGGGCCTCGCCGTCCGGCGAGAGGGTGTCGGCGCAGGCGACGCTGCTCTCGATGCCGTGCAACATCAGGTTCATCAGGCAAAGCCGATGTGCGTCCGGAACCAGCTCGGCACCTCGGTAGGCGAGATGGCGCTGAAAGAACGCCTGGTTTTCGGTCAGCTCGAACAGGTCGTCGGTGCGCACCTTGATGTCGTGGTCGGCGGCGACGATGAAGCCCGCCGTTCCTGCCGCCGGGTCCTGGATCACCTCGCCGGGCTGCGGCTTGGTCAGACGAACGATGCAGTCGATCAGCGGACGCGGCGTGAAATACTGCCCCGCACCGGATTTCTTCTCGGCGGCGTTCTTCTCGAGCAGGCCCTCGTAGAGGTTGCCGAGGCCCTCCTCGCGCGCCGAGAACCAGTCCAGCTTGTCGATGGCCATGGTCAGGGATTTGAGGTTCGCGGGCTTGCGCAGCTTGGTGCCCGCGTCGGCGAAGATCGCAAGAATGGTGGGATCCTGCGTCTTCTTGGTGTCGCCCAGATCCAGCAGCAGGCGGCGGTAATATTCGAGCTGGTCGAGACCCTCCCGCTTCGACAATGACTCCCAGCCGTATCCGTTCGGGATGCGGTCCTCATGCCCGGTCTCCTGCATCATCTTGAGGAAGAGCAGGAAGGTCAGCTCCGTGACGTATTCGTTGTAGGTCACGCCGTCGTCGCGCAGGATGTGGCAGAGGTTCCAAAGCTTGGCGACGATGTCGCGGGTCAGGTTTTCGGTCATTGTGGGGGTCGGGTGGATCCTGAGTGAGAGGGCGAAGTATTCGAGACAACCACGTCAGACGGGTCCGTGGCTGCTCAAGGTCTTCGAATCTTGCTCGAATTCCGGCACGTCGTCATGCGGTCCGATGCCCCGACCGGCGAGCAGATGCTGGAAGTGCAGCGGGCGCATCCCGGCGAGGGCAGCGGCCTGAACGAGGGTGATGCGGTCTTGCGCAAAGAGGCTTCGGTCATCCTTTCGTCCAGGCATCTTGGGTTCCCCGACCGGACGCGAGACTCCCGCCGCACACCCGGGTTCGCCGACTTCAGTCGGCACCCGGGGATGCGGACTTCAGTCCGCCACCCGGGCGCGCTCGGGCGACTGAAGTCGCCCGTCCCCGGGTGCCGGATGAATCCGGCGTACCCGGGCCGGTCGCGGTCGGCGACCTGGACACTGCCGATGTGGCCGAAACGATGATCGAGGCCCGCAAAGAGCAGGATCGCCAATTCCTGCTTGAGCTCGGTTGCCGTCAGGTGCGCGGCGTGCAGTGTTTCATCAGAGATCACGAGTGACATGCGCGGTCCTCTCCTGCTCAATTCTCGAATGCTGTTGAGAATGCGGCCGATACGTTTCCGGGCGAAGCGGCGGTGGCCCCGGAACATGGGATGGGCAGGCCCGTCCACCGTCGCGGTTCTTCTGCGAGCGGGCCTTGCTCGCAACTCCGGCCATCGTGGCTCGTGGCGCAGAGCGCCAGGGGCATGCGTGACACCGCAGAGCGGGTGTCACGAGCGAAGGCGAAGCTCGGGGGTGGGCCGGTTGGGCACGCCCGTCCACCGACGCAGTTTTTCTTCGAGCGCATCGCGCGGGCTTTGCCCAACCTACTCGCTGCATTTTACTTGTTCGCCGATTTGTCGACCAATCGGCCATCGACGAACTTGTGCAGTACGCTGGATACCAGCGTTTGGCATGGGATTCCTTCTTGCAACGCCCGTGCTTGTAACGCGCGAAGATCCTTGGAGGAAAGGCGAATGCTGATACGTGCGTCCTTCCTGAACGTGGCTTCCGCAATGGCTTTATGAGCCTTCATCTCTTCAACGGCACTTTTTGCCCTTTTGAGATTTCCAGACTCAAATGCCTCCAGAATTTCTTTTTCCTCGGACTCAAGCTTGATCATCCTACCTTGCTCCAGAGCGCCTCGTTCAGCTCGCCCAGAACGGCTTCGAGCTGACCATCAAACACCTTATTCAGACGACTGAAGCCGCCATGCGACTGGAAAGGCTCACGGTCGAGCGCCGAGCGGTCTACCACGATCTCGCGCTCGATCTGTTCGGCGATGCGCTTGAGCCATTTGCGCTGCGGGTCGCTCCAGGGGTGTTTGGCAAGGATCCGCTGCATGGCGGCGCGGACCCGCTCGTCGAAGGGAATCAGCGCGTCGCCGAGGGCGGCCTGACGGACGAACCCGATGATCGAGGCGGCGATCTCTTCGTTCCGGGCATCCTGCCACGCCCGGCGCAGGTTGGCATCGGAATAACCCAGCTTATCGAGCGCAAGGCGCAGCTCGCGAAGCTGGGCGCGGGTCAGCTCGCGCGGGCGCTGCACCACGACGGTCAGGGCGGCGATCTTGTTGACGTTGTTGCGGACGTAGCTGGTGAAGCCGTCGAGAAAATCCTCGGGCTTGTCGGCGGACCCGTAGCCGCGCACGACCTCGGCAATCCGATCATCGTGAGACGAGATCGGGATTCGGCGTGGCGCATACGCCTCCGGTTCCCGGTCGAGGATACGGCCGAGACCGGGCCTTGACCTGATCCAGACGACGCTCGTCTCGAGCGGCTGCTCCGCCAAGCGCTTCAGCGTCGCCTCGGGCGTTTCGCCTGCATTCGCCTCGTACTGCTCGCGGGCCTCGCCGGAGAGCTTGCCGAGACGGCGGCGCAGCTTGACCAGGATTTGGTCGCGGATCTCTTCTCGGTGCGCGTCCGTCTCGACCTCGGCGAGCTCCTCGAAGAGCTGCTCCAGGCCGATCGAGGGATCGACCACGACCGGGCGCATGTCGGTGAGGTTCTGGAGATGCGGATAGAGATCGACGGCGTCGAAGATGCGGAAGGTCTCCTTGCCGATCTCGTCGCAACGCCGGGTCGCTCGGCCCAGCATCTGCTCGTAGAGGATGCGGCTGTTGACGCGGCGCAGAAAGACGAGGTTCGTGATCTTGGGGACATCGATACCGGTGGTCAGCAGATCGACGGTGACGGCGATCTTCGGTAGGTCGTCGTTGCGATAGGAGCGGATCAGGCCGCTGACCTGATCGACGCTGCCGGTGATCTTGCGGATGGCGGCGTCCTCGATCTCGCCGTAGCGCGCCTTGAACGCCTTTTTCAGCTGATCGACGACGATGTCGGCATGGGCGTCGGTGGCGGCAAAGACCAGGGTCTTGCCCGGCAGGTCCGGATCAATGTGCTTGGTCAGCTCCTCGGCCACGACCTTGTTGAAGTTGACCGTGATGACCTGCTTGTTGAAGGCCTCGACCTCGAAGTCGATCTGGTCCGGAACATGGGAAAGGTCGATCTGGCCGGTATTGGTATCGAGCAGCTCGATCTGCTCGCCCTTGCCGAAATGAATCCCGGCCTGCGAGAGGGCGGTGGTGATCTGGATCGGCGGCTCGTGGTCGATCAGGTAGCCGTCGACGACCGCCTCGCGGTAGGAGTAGGTGTAAACCGGATCGCCGAAGATCTGCACCGTATGCAGGGCGGGCGTCGCGGTCAGGCCGATCTTGACCGCGTCGAAGTGCTCCAGGACCCGGCGGTATTTGGAGATGTAGTCCGCCTCGTTGCGGAAGCTGAGCTCGCCGTCGGACAGCTCGCGGTCGAGGAGATAGCCCCGGTGGCACTCGTCGATGACGATCAGATCGTACTGGTCGATGGGCGGTACGTCCGCGGGCTCATCATTGTAGAGCACCCGGCGCACGAGGCCCTGAATGGTGCAGATGTGGACCTTGGTTTCCGGCTCGGGACCGGCGGCGTCCAGCCCTTTGAGATCGAAGATGTCGGCGAAGGTCTTGGTCCCGACCACCTTGGTGGACGAGAACTCCCCGCCGGATTGCTGCCCCAGGGCGCTGCGATCCACCACGAAGCAGACGCGGCGAAAGCGCTTGGCGTTGAGCAGGCGAAAGAGTAAGGCGATGGCGAGCTTGGTCTTGCCGGTTCCGGTGGCCATGGCGACCAGCAGGGACCGCAAGCCGTCGGCAATGCTGCGCTCGACCGCCTCGATGGCCTGCTGCTGATAGGGCCGCAGGGGGAAGCCGAACAGCATCGGCTGGATCTTGAGGGCCTCTTGGGCGGCCTCGATGTCGATCTCCAGCCGGGCCTTGAGCCCGTCCGGCGTCGGCCAGTCGTTCAAGGCGCGGCGGTGATGGGTGGCCTTGCGGGTATCGCGAAACCAGATGCCGCTCTCGGTCTCGATCTGCTTGAGATAGGGCCGTCCATTGGTCGCGAAGACGAAGGGGACCCGGTAAGCGTCCCACGGTCCTCCGCTCGCCTCCGCCTCGCCGTCCTTGAGGGTAATGTCGCGCGCGTAGCGCTCGGACTGATCGACGGCGGCGGAGACGTTCTTGCGTTCGCGCTTCGCCTCCACCGTGCCGAGACAGGGTAAGCCATAGAAGAGCGCATAGTCGGCCGGACCGCTCGCGGTCGGCCATTCGGCAATCGCCATCGCCCTGCCCTTGACCGGGCGCGCGCCCTGACTGTAACGCAGGACCTTGGTATCGGCTTCCCAGCCTCGGATGCGCAGTTGCTCGTCGATGATGGCGCGCGTCGCGGCCTCGTCTAGATCGATCCCTTTGGCGGCTTGCTCGGCCTGTTGCTGCTGGCGCGCCTTCTGCTGCGGCGTGGCTTGGGCGGCGGCCGTCTGGAGGACAAGCAGGTCGGCCAGAGCGGCGTTCTTCTGGTCCTCCGCGTCCTGCGCAATCACGGCCCAAAGCTCTCGCTCCTCGCCGATCCGGCGGGCGCGGGCCTCGGCGCTTTCATGGGCGACCCTCGCCGCCTCGACCGCTTCCCGCGCCTTCTCGGCCTCGCCGAGCAGTTGCGCCCGTTCGGCGCGCAACTGTTCCAGCTCCTCCATCAGGGATTCCGAAGCGGCTTGGGGTGCGGTCGGCGGCACGAAAGGGCCGGGCTTGAAGCCGATGTCCTTCCCGAAGGTCCGGTGAAACCAGATCGCCAGTTGCCGGACGATCTTGAGCGTGGTCAGGGCATCCCGATGGTCGCCGTAGCCATGGTGCGTCGCCCGGTTGCCGAGAATCCGGACCTGGTGAAACAGGTCGAGGACCTCGGGAGGAACCGCACGCTCGAATTTGAGACGACGCAACAGGTCCGACTGCAGCTCATCCGGGGTCGCGAGAAGACCGCTCCGCGCGGCCACTTGGCGGGCCAGCTCCTCGCCGAGCTGGCGGAGCTTGATGAGGCAGGTCGAAGGATCATCGGCGAAGTAGCGTTCTGCGAGAGCGCCGAGGCGATCAAGCTGAGGCTCATAGGCCCGCAGACATCCGAAGTTCCGTGATACCGCCTCGGTTGGCATCAAAACACCCCTGTCGCAACGCTCATCCGCTTGCCGCTGCCGACGCGCCGGCTCCGCCGTAACGCGCGATGCAGCTTTCGAGCTGGGTCTTCGCCGTCCGCTGAATCCGCCCGAGCAGGTCGTGCTTAACCTCCGTGAGCCCGAACCGCTCCATCAAGGCACGCTCCAGATACAGCGTCAGATGCGCGGCCATCTCCGCATCGGCCTGTGCCCGGTGATACCGGCCGGTTACCGGTAACCCGGCGTATTCGACCAGGGTACCGAGCTTGTGATTGGGCGCTTGGGGTAAGACACGACGGGCAACCAACATCGAGCAGGCGAAGGGTTGCGGCGTCCTGCGCCCGATGCGCGCCAGCTCGGCATCCCAGAACATGCGGTCGAACGAGGCGTTGTGGGCGACCAGGGGATAGTCGCCGACGAAGTCCGCGACCTCGGCCATGACTTGGCTGGCCGGCGGTGCTTGGCGCACCATGGCGTTGCTGATCCCGGTGAGGTGCTCGATGAACGACGGGATGCGCAGACCGGCGTTCATCAGGCTCTGGTACTGATCCACGATGCACCCGTCGCGGATCAAGACGGCCGCGATCTCGGTCGCGCGATCGCCGTAGTCGGGCGACAGTCCAGTGGTCTCAAAGTCGATCACTACAACCGAATCCATCCCTCTTCGTCTCCTCGTTGCCGTTGAAGACCTTGCCGGTCAAAGATGCCGATCCGATCCGTGCCATGGTATGGCGAAGGCGTCTCGACCGACACGCGCGGATCCAATGGTGCACGACTGCCGTCCACGGATCCCAAACCCTGTCGCGAGCATAGCATTGTCGGTCTTACTCCACCCATGACGATCCCTGACCTCGGTCAAAGCCACCGATCGGCGCAGACTGCTCCCTGATCCACCATCCGACGGAGCCCGCCATGGCCATGCCATGAATCGAATCCAGTGGTTTGATGCCTCTTGTCCCCTACGCCATCCTCGGCGGTTCCTGATCCCTCTGCGGCGCGGCATCGGCCGCGCCCAACCATTCCAAACGGAGCCGCGGGCCCCGTTCTCTTTTGCAGCAACGGATCCGCGACCGTACCGCCGGGAGGTCAGTCGAACAGGCCGGCATCCTCGCGATGCTGCGCGCACAGCGCCTCGCCGAGGAAGGCCGGACTGTCGCAGACCGCGCAACGGGGGACTGACGAGCCGGTTGGTTGTGCCTCGCACGGCTCGGCACAACCTACGGTCTTCGAAGCGTGGAGCGCTCCGATGTGCTACTTGGCATAACGGTTTCCGGACTTCACCTCAGCGCAGGATCGGGCATCGCGCAGGCGCGCGGCGATCTCAAGGTTCAGGGTGAGGCGATCTTCCATCACGGGTGGCTCATGGCAGATAGGGGATCGACCCAAGCCGCAAGGCCTCTTCTTGACGGTCGCGAGGGGCCGTCCTGGCATCGAGGACGAAGCCGTTCACCCGGATCATCCTGGCCAGCGGGTTGTCGCCAAGCCGGCTGGGGAGTGTCCAATTGGGATCGCCTTGATGGGAATTGAGCCATTTAAGGATCGCGGTGGATTTCGCCGAGCCGGTGCTCTTGCTGACGCCGAAGGGTGAGCACAGCTCGTCGGCAGTCATGGTCGGGATCCGGCTTTTGTCGAACAGAAAATTGACTCGTCCAGCCGTCCAAAGCCAAACGCCAAATGAGATTGACGCATGTCGCTCTGGACGCGGTTTAGAGCCGATAGTCGTCCAGCGGATCCGGGCTGGTGCCGTCACCCCAAAGCCCCCAGCCGGCGGTTTCATCGTCCAGCACCCAGGCCACAACCTCCAAAGGATCCTCGCCGTCGGCGAGTTTCCGATCCTCCTCGCGAATCAATCCGAATCGGCCCCCGAGACCCTCCCCGGCGCGCAAGCGACGGGCGGTCTCGACGACCGACGAGACGCGACCAAGCCGATTTCCGAGTGCCCTGATCCGCTGCTGCCTCGCACGCAGGGTCTCGACCAGAAACCCGAGCAGCCGGGCCGAATCGCTCCAGCGTTCCCGCAACTCCGGCAGGGTGCGTTCGATGGCCTCCGGCGCCAGCTCGCCGTCACGAACCTGATACTCCACGAAGACGCCTTGGGCGAAGACAACGAAGAGCGTCAGGGTCCGCGCGTGCTCGGCATGCGTACCGTAAACCAGCGCGCCGCTCGCATCGAGCTTCAGGACGTCGAAGTAGACGCGGATCCCCGGCGGGACCCCGCCGATCCAGTCGCCCGGGTGGTAGTTGCCAAGGATGCAATCGAAGCGCTTGGTCTGGATTTCCAGATCCCGGCCATCCAGCTCGATATGGAGCGAATCGAACATGCCCATCGTTCTTCCTCCTCCCGGAGTCACGCCGGGTGACGATCAATGCGGAGCGAGGCGCTCGGCGCGCTCGGCCAAAGGACGGGGTCGTCGCAGTTCCGAGGGTCGGACTTCAGCCCTGCTGATTCGGCGGATCCAGATCTTCGGGCATCCGGGTCGGAGCCAAACGCTCACGCTCGACCCAGGCAGAGACCAGCTCGACGTGCTCGTTCTCTTCGGCGGCCATCTCGGCGGCCAGCACGCGGACCTGCGGCTGAGGTGAATCGGCGGCGACAAAGGCGTAGAAGTCCCGACCGCGGATCTCGTTGTACAGGGCCAGCTCGAAGGCTTGAAGCGGGGTCATCAGATAGGTGACATCGAAGTCGTCGCAATCGACCTCGGGGCTGCCGGGGCAGGCCCATTTGAAGGCCCAGGGGGCAATCTCGGGGAGCCGGATGCCCTCGGCGCGGGCGGTCACCTCGGAGGCATGGGCGGCGCTCATGTCGGCGAGGAGTCGGAAGACGGCGGCGACCGTGTGGTTGTGGTGCAGGGTCATGGTCTCGGCGAGCTGGCGGTAACGCTCGGCCGATTCGTGCTCGAGCTCGAGCGCATGCACCAGGAACTCGGCGACGGACTCGATACGCTGCGTTGATGGCGGGCTCGATGGCGTGCTCATAGCGCAAACTCCCGTTCCAGATCCGCGGGGGTCGCGGTCGGCTGGTTGTGCGGTTGCCAGACCGGGAGCCGCCGGACATAGAGCAGGCCGAGCGCCATGCCGTCGTCGGCCTGGATAAAGCGGGCGGCCTCGACCGGATCGTCGGTCGGCGCCATGGCGCTCGGATGGACCAGGTGCTTCCACTCCTTCTGCTCCGGGCGGAAGGTCTGGCAGGGACTCAAGACCTGCAGAAAGGCGAATCCTGGATGCTCGATCGCTTCCACCAGCAGCTTGGTCAGACCGTTGGGGTCACCCGCGAAGCCGCGGGCGATGAAGCTCGCGCCGGCCGCGAGCGCAATCGCCGCGGGCAGGAAGGGCCGCATGCCGGTGCCGTGCGGCGTGAGCTTGCTCTTGGCCCAATCCGGCTGGGTGGTCGGGGAGGCCTGACCCTTGGTCATGCCGTAGACCTCGTTGTCCATGACGATGTAGGTCAGGTCCATGTTGCGCCGACAGGCGTGCAGGAAGTGGTTGCCCCCGATCGAGAAGCCATCACCGTCGCCGCCGGCCACGATCACCGTCAGGTCCGGCCGGGCCGCCTTGAGCCCGGAGGCGATCGGCAGCGCGCGGCCGTGAATGCCGTGGAAGCCGTAGGCATCGACATAGGCCGGCAGTCGGGACGAGCAGCCGATGCCCGAGATCATGGCGACGCGCTCCTTGGCGAGCTTCAGATGTGCCAGGGCCTTGGTGACGGCGGAAAGCACCGCAAAGTGTCCGCAACCGGGACACCAGACGGGCGCGACGTCGGACTTGTAGTCTTTGGCTCGGAGGGTCGGGGCGATGCTTGCTGCGTCCATCTCAAATCTCCTCGCGCCCATCGCGATCGGTCAGCGCACGCATGATCTCGGCGGGGCGCAATGGCAAGGGGCCGGGTCGCGCATAGGACCGGGCGTGTCTCGGGAGCGCCTGCTGTGAATGGAGATAGGCGAAGCATTGTGCGGTCTGGTTTTGCTCCACGACCAGGATCGAACCGGCCGAGCCGATCGCCTCGAGCAACGCCTCGCGTTGCAGGGGCGCGAGCAGGCGCAGGGCGATCGCCCGTGTCGGGACACCGGACGCACGCAGACGCTCCGCGGCCTCGAAGACCGGCCCCGCAGAGGAACCCCAGGTCAGAAGCAGATGGTCGCCCTCGCCCCGGATCTCGGCCCAACCCGGTCCATAGTCGAAGCCGGTCAGCTTGCGCAGACGCTTGGCGAGCTGCTCGGCATGGTCGATCGCACGGCTCGAGGGCGCGCCGCCCGGGCCGTGCTCCAGGCCCTCGGCCGTATACATGCCGCCCGGCAGTCCGGGTAAGGCCATCGGCGAGACACCGTCCGACATCGGCCGATAACGCCGGTGATCGGGGTCGGCGTCCTGTGCGATCAGGCGATGCAGGTGCGCCCTCTCCCCTGCCCCGAACGCCCGCTCGCCCGGCGGGTCGATGATCGCGCGCGACTGGCCCAGCATCTGATCCGAGAGCACGATCGCGACCGTCTGCAGGTGCTCGGCCAGACCGACCGCCCATTCGACCGTGTCGATGCAATCGCGGATACCCAGGGCCGCCAGGACCAGATGCGGGGCGTCGCCGTGCAGGCCGTAGAGTGCAATGTTGAGGTCGGACTGCTCGGACTTGGTCGGGATGCCCGTCGAAGGACCGCCGCGCTGGACGTTGACGACCACCACCGGGGTCTCGCTCGCCACGGCCAGACCCAAGCCTTCGACCATCAGGCTGAGGCCTGGGCCGGAGGTTGCCGTGAGCGAGGGCACGCCGCCGAAGGAGCTGCCGATGATCATGTTGATCGAGGCCAGCTCGTCCTCGGCCTGGAGCAAGGAGCCGCCGAGCAGCTCCAAGCGGGGTGCGAGCCATTCCAGCACCTCGCTGGCCGGCGTGATGGGATAGGCGGCGACGAATCGCACCCCGCCGCGAACGGCGCCCAGCCCGGCGGCCTCGTTGCCGCTGATGTTCCAGCGCGCGACGGGCGGCGCGAACGCCGACGGCGGCACACTCGCCGTGTCGGCCGCCGCGTAACCCGAGCGGATGCAATCGAGCGACGGGGTCAGCACCCGGCCGCCCTTGCCGCCGAGCGTCGTCCGCGCGCCTGCTTCGAGTGCGTCCAGCGGCAGCCCGAGCATGGCACCGACCATGCCGAGCGCGACCATGTTCACGCGGCCTTCGGCTTGCGCATCGGCGAGCGCCTTCCAGGGCAGGCTGCGCACCTGCGCGCCCGAGCGGACGAGGATCTCGGGGATCGGCCCGGCCTGCCCGTCCGTAAGGATGAGACTGGCACGATCGAGCGGCAGCTCGTCGGCAAAGCGGGCGACGTTCTCCCAGTCCAGACCGACGAGCAAATCGAAGCGATCGCCCATGCACTCGATCGGCTGCGGCCCGAAGCGCAGCATGGCCGCGGACTCGCCGCCGCGAATCTGCGGACCGGCCGAGCGGCCGAGCAGACCGTAACAGCCGGCGCGCCCGACGGCGGCGAGCAGGATGAGCCCTGCCGTGACCGCCCCGCTGCCGCCTGAACCCGTGATGGCGAGGGTGGCGCCCCCGGCGAGGGTCGATCGTTCGGTCATCCGCACTCCGCTCGTTGAAATCGCACGGACTATTGGAACCGCAAAGACACGACGGGCGCAAAGGTTTTCGAGCACCGTTGTCTGTGCGACACAGCCACCTTGGTCAGGTATGTCGGAAACCCTCCAACACCGCGATTGATCACGCTCAAGTTACTGATCCAATGAATAAAAGTTACATGGCATGTTGCCTGCTTAAGGAATCTGCAACAACTTCGAGGAGCCGGGCATGGAACCGCAACAGGTCACAATCAACGACACCACCCTACGCGACGGCGAGCAATCCGCCGGCGTTGCCTTCTCGATCGATGAAAAACTCGCGATCGCGCGTGGTCTCGACGCGCTCGGCGTGCCCGAGCTCGAGGTCGGCATCCCGGCGATGGGCGAAGAGGAGCGCGAGTCGATCCGTGCCGTCGCCGCGCTCGGTCTCTCGGCACGTCTGATGGTTTGGACGCGGATGCGCCCCACGGACATCGCGCAATGCCGTGACCTGGGCGTCGACATGGTGGATCTGTCCATCCCGGTCTCCGACCAGCAGATCACCCACAAGCTCGGACGCGACCGCGCCTGGGTCATTGCGCAAATTCGACACCAGGTCGGGGTCGCACTGGACATGGGGCTTGAGGTCTGCGTCGGCGCCGAGGATGCCTCGCGCGCCGATCCGGAGCTGCTCTGGCTCGCTGCGGAGGCCGCTCAAGATGCCGGCGCCCGACGCTTCCGCTTTGCCGACACGGTCGGCCTGATGGATCCCTTCGCGGTCTACGAGCGCATGCGCGACCTGCGCGCCATCCTGGACATCGAGATCGAGATGCACGCCCACGACGACCTCGGGCTGGCGACCGCCAATACCCTGGCGGCGGTCCGCGGTGGCGCGACGCACCTCAATACCACCGTCCACGGACTCGGCGAGCGAGCCGGCAACGCCGCACTGGAAGAGGTGGTGATGGGGCTCAAGCACATCCACGGCATCGACAGCGGGATCGATCTACACACCTTTGCGGAGCTTTCCGGCCTGGTCGCACGGGCCTCCGGCAAGCCGGTCGCCTGGCACAAGAGCCTGGTCGGCGGCGGCGCCTTTACCCACGAGTCCGGGATCCATGTCGATGGTCTGTTGAAGGATCCAATGAACTATCAGGGCATCGATCCGGCCGACGTCGGGCGCCGGCATCACCTGGTGCTCGGTAAACATTCCGGGCGACACGCGATTCGCCAAGCCTACGCCGACCTGCTGTGCTGCGATCTGGATCTCGATGAGGTCGACCGGCTTCTTCCCTTGGTCCGGCGCTTCGCGACCCACAGCAAGCGACCGCCCGAAGCGCCGGAGCTGATCGGCTTCCTCGCCGAGATCGGCAATCCCCGGGCCGTCCGGGTCCAATAAGATCGGAAGGAGACGCGCGATGGACCTCTTGGATTTCGACGGCGAGCCCATGTACTTCGACGAGCCTGTCTCGCCGGAGGTGGAGCGGCTCCTCGACGAGGCGGCCGAGGGTTACGGCGACGACACCGCCGAGGATCGCCTGCTGCTCGCCTATTTTCTCCAGCCCGAGCACCTGACGGTCTTGGTCGCGCTCTATCGCTACTTCTACTACCGACACAGATATCGCGAGGCACTGATCACGGCCGATCGTGCGATCGCGCTCACCGCGGCCCGCCTCGACCTGCCGACCGACTGGAATGACTTGCGCGAGGCCGATCTCGGGCAGTCCGTCCTCATCTCGATGAGCCTGACTCGATTCCTGCTGTTGGCGCTGAAGGGCTCGGGATACCTCCTGTTTCGCCTTGGCGATGCCGCGGGCGCACTGAAACGCTTTGAGAAGATCGCCGAGGTCGACACCAGCGATCGGCTCGGCATTGGCGAGCTGCATGCAATGGCACGTTCCGCGGTAACCCGATCCGCACTCGAGGACGCGGGAGGGAATGTGCGGTACTTCAAGGGCTAAACCGCGTCCCGTGCGCCCGGGGATGTCGCGCTTAAAGGCACCGCCGGGTGCAACCCAACAGGCTCGTGTTGGACGCGGTTTAGGACGAATTCCGGAAACCGAAATGCGAATGGAATCTTGCGTAAATCGCCTAGGAGTCCGGAATTCTTTAGAGACTTAAACCGTGTCGACGCTATGCTCGTTGACGCGCGAAAGGCACAGGCCAAGCCTGAATCACCGTATATCACTCAAAACACGGTTTAACACTGCCACCAAGACTGTAATGAAGGAGATGATCATGACCGACAATGAATTCGATCTCGACCTCGAGGAGCTTTCCAGCGCCGAAGACTTTCTAACCTATTTCGAGATCGACTTCGATCCGTCCGTCGTCCATGTCAATCGCCTGCATATCCTTCAGCGCTTTCACGATTATCTGGAGCAGGTCGACGAGATGCCCGATTCGGGGATTGCCCGCCGGGCCCTGTATGCAGATCTCCTCGAGTCGGCCTATCGCGATTTCGTGGTCTCGGATGCCGCGACCGAGAAGGTCTTCCGCGTCTTTCGAATGAACGAGCCCAAAAGCGTGCGGGTCGCGCTCAGTGATCTGACCGAGCAGATGCCCAATGCGGCCCGGCTTTGAATATGGCGACGAGGTGCGCGTCGTACGCAACGTGCGCAACGACGGCACCTTTCCGGGGCGCCCGACCGGAACCCTCTTGATCCGACGCGGCAGCACCGGTTTCGTCCGCGACATCGGGACCTTTCTCCAAGACCAGATCATCTACTCGGTGCATTTCCTGGAACACGACCTGGTCGTGGGCTGCCGCGAGGAGGAGCTTCAAGCCGCCGCGGCACCCTGGACGCCGAGCCGCTTCGAGGCACGCGAGAAGGTCGCCAGCCGCGTGCCGCTCGGCATTCAGGGCAAGGTCTTGGTCGAGGCCGGCGAGATCGGCGAGGTGATGCGTGTGCTGCGAGATCATCCGGCCGGAGTCGTCTACGAGGTTCATTTCGCGGATAGGCCAACGCTGCAGGTGCCCGAATCTGCGTTGATGGAGTCCGCCCGCACCGAGGGAGTTATAACTGAAACGCCCGAGCGGGAGGCCGAAGCGCAGTGACCACGACATCCCTTCGTCAACCTCCGGTCGCGCAGGTCGCGTCGATGAACGACGAGTATCGCTATCACCTGCTGCGCGCGGCGATCGAGCGGTTTCAATGCGATCTGGTCGGCTTGGATGCGCAGCGGATGGCCGAGCTCGAAAGCCAGGCACACCGAACCTTTGCGCTTGAAAGCCTAGTGCTTTCCTCGTGCGAGGCGCTGGATGCAGTGGTGCCCGAACAGCGGATCGAGGACGCACTGCAGGAGCTGCGGGGCCGTTATCCCGACACCGACGCCTTCGAGGAGGACATGGCGCGCAACGGTCTAGGCGAGGACGTCATGCGCCGCGCACTCCAACGCGAGCTGACCTTCGACGCCGTCATGCAGCGGGTTGGCAGCTATGCCGAGCCGATTACGGAGATCGAGGAGCGGCTCTTCTACGAGCTGCATCGCGAACGTTTCCAGACCCCGGAGCGCCGAGCTGCGCGCCACATCCTCATTACCGTCAACGACGATTATCCGGAGAACGCGCGTGATGCGGTGCTCGCGCGGATCGAACGGATTGCGGCCGACCTGAAGGGCGATGTCGAGCGGTTCGGCGAGCTGGCCCGTCGGCATTCCGAGTGCCCTACGGCGACGGAGGATGGCAACCTCGGACTCGTGAGACCCGGCCAACTCTTCCCGCAGTTGGATAAATGCCTCTACAGGTTGCACGCGGGGGACGTGAGCGGACCCTTGGAGTCCGACCTCGGCTTTCATCTGCTGCTCTGCGAGCGAATCGAGCCGGCAAGATCGGTGGACTTCGAGCAGGCCCGGGCGAAGATTCGATCGGCACTCGAGCAGCGCCGGCGGCGCGAGGCTCAAAAGGATTGGATTGCGTCATTGCGGCAGCGTTAGCCGAGAGCAGCATTACTCCTCAAATCTTGTCTACCCTGCCTGCCTCGGGACATCCGCGGGCTTAGCGCCGGCTACGAGCGAAGCCGGAGGCCTTGCACGTAACCCCGGCCATCATGGCACGTGGCGCAGAGCGCCACGGGGCATGCGTGACACCGCAAAGCGGGTGTCACGAGCGACTGATGTTTTGGGTGGCCGGTCTTACGAGCGAGGCCAAGCCGGACGCAGCCCGCAGACCTTAGCATAACCCCCGCTACGCCACCTGCTTCTCCGCACCCTCAAGCTTACGGATCAGCGGATAGAGATGCTCCGTCTCGCGCTGAATTCGGTCCATCACCAGCGCAAACATCTGCTCCGTATCCTGCAAAAACGACGGATGATCGTCGATGGTCAGGGAGCGACGCTTCTGCGAGCACCACTGCTTCACATAGGCATTGAAGATGCGTTTGATCTCGGTCGAGCCGGAGAGAAAACGATTTGCGGTATTCTTAACCTTTTGATCCGGATTGGAGATGAGCTGACTGCAGATCTCCCGATCCACAAGCTCCATGTGCTCCTTGACACGATTGGTCAGATCAAAGAAGACGTCGCAGGTGACATCCGTATCGCACATGGCGCGATCTCGAACTAAATAGAGAAACACGTTCGAGAGCTCCGTAATCTTGTGGTTTTGCTCGTGTAGTTGGGCAAATGCGACCATGGTAAAGCTCCTCCGGTCGATAGGTAATAGACTTGGTGGTTCGAGACGTTTCGGCCGGTCGGCCGGGTTTTTTGTGGTGACCCAGAGTACAGGCTGCATTCGATGTCGCAGCTCCAGTAAACCTTAGCGCTATCGGTAGTTTACGCGAAAGCACAATCCAAAAGTAGCCTGCGCAGGATCAAAAAATTTCGGGCCGCTGCCCGGAGGCACGATCCGTATCCTTGGCATAAATAGGGTTATTGGGGTCATCAAACCGCGACGAGCGGAAAGGTGACCGCGACGGCGCAAGCGAATGCGATCGCATTCGCAACGGCAGCGACCGCCGGGTGACGGGTGCGGCGGTAAACCCAACCGCTCAGGAGGCCGTAGATCAAGAACAGCACCAGTATCGCCGGCACAATGATAACCAAGAAGAACAGCTCGTTCAGGTTCAAAGCCACCGCAGCGAGCAGCGAGATCAGGAAGAGGAGCTTGGTCAACCAGTATCCGCCCCGAGCTGCACCGGGGCCACGGGTCGCCCACTCGTCGGCGAGACAATAGACGAGTGTTCCGGCAAGGATCGCGAGGACCAGATGCAGGCGCTCCATGCCCGGAAGCAGGGCCGTCACGAACCGATCCGTCGGCACGGCAAAGGCGAATGTCGCATAGACCGAGGCGGCGAGGATCGCGATCGCCAGCGCCGATCGGCTCACCGGACCCTGCCGAGCCGGTACCTCATGACGCATGACCCACACGCTGATGGCAGTCAGGACGCCGTAGACGGCAAAGTGCAGCGCCAGATAGTCCCCGAGCATGATCGAGAGGAAATCGCTCGGGACGCGCCAGAGGATGAGCGGCGTCAGCACAGCCGGCGCGATGGCAACCGGCAACAACCGCCGCCAGCTTAGACCCGCGCCCCGGGGCCGGTCGGCGACCCGCGGCAGGAGGTGGGACAAGGGCCAAGCGAGGGCAAGGATACCGAGAAAAAGGAGCCCAAGACCGGGGCCGCGGCGATCGACAAAGCCGCTGCCGGTGCGATCGAACGTCTGATCGAGCCAAACCAGCGACTCGCCGAGAGCGCTCTCTACATAAAGCACCCCGATGTGCTCGACACCGGGCGCGAGCGCCAGACGCCGCGCACTGCCGTCGTTCGGGTCTCCGTAGGTCTGTCCCGCCTGGACCTCGCCTCCGGTCACCTCGGCGATGGCCGCGCGCCCTTGCCCGTGGAGCATCTTGGGCTCCAAGGCGCCATAGACAAAGAGCAGGTTGCGCAGGGACGCGGTGTTCGTGTCATCCGAGAGATAGGGTGAGACGAGCACGGAGGCCGCGACCGGGGCCTCCCCGGACTCGGCAAAGCGCACCAGGACATCGCCCGCCATCGAGTGCCCGAGCAGCGCAAGTCGGCCGTCCGCACCGGGCTGCCGCAAGCCCAGGGCCACCGCCGGCACGAGCGCATCCGTCAGGACGCGCAATCGTGTCGCCTGATCCTCCAAGTCGGCAACAAACGGCGTGGAATTACGCCCATGCCCCGGAAAATCGAAGGTGACTGCGATATAGCCGTTGCGTGCCAAGGTGACCGCATACGCCTGCATCATCTGACGAGACCCCGCGAACCCGTGCGCGATGACCACGACCGGGGCAGGCGCGTCGCCTGCGGGGCGATACAGGGTCATGGGCACACCGGCCTCGTGCACCTGGACGATCGAAAGACCCCGAGTGGCGGATTCGAGCTTCAGAAGTCCGGCCGCCACCAGGCAGACCGCAATGATGGCTACGGACACCGGGGCGATCAACGCGCCGAGGATGCGCTCGCGCTTGGGCCCGACGGGGGTTGTGTCTGAAGGATGCATAGGATCTCGGGCTGAGGGACGACCGGGGCGGATCAACACGCGGCAGATCGGCCGACATAGGGACCCGCCGGCAGGCCGCTGCGTTCGGCGACACGCTTTGGTCTTGGGAAAATGCAGTGACGCCGTCGGCTTTTCAACGCATCGCGGACAACCACCGCTGGTTGTGTCTCCTTCCGGGGCGGTAGAATCGGGAATCGACCTTAGGGCAGCCGTGCGGGTCCGGACCGACACGCGACCGGGACAGTCCCGCGCAGATCCAGTAGTCCCTGACGCCGCGAATCTTGAACAAACCCGTCGTAGAATTTTTCGTGGTCGTTGTCGTGGTCGTTGTCGGGGTCGGGGTCGGGGTCGTCCGGAATCCAATTACGATTACGACAACGACAACGACCACGACAACTGCAGCGACAACGAGCAGGGCCTTCGACCAGGTTTCTTGGTTCCGGCTCTGCCGGGTTAGCGGGGCGTCCGAACCTGCATTGCGGAACGCGCCTCTTCATCACAGCCTTGCGGAGATCCATCATGCTGGACAAACAACTGCTCGACATCCTCGTCTGCCCCGTCACCAAGGGTCCACTGATCTTCGACAAGGCCCGCGGAGAGCTGATCTCGATCTCGGCGCAGCTCGCCTATCCGATTCGCGACGATATCCCGGTGATGTTGGAGGAAGAGGCACGGCTACTCTCCGCCGACGAGCTCGAGGCCTACCGTGAGCGCCGCTCCGGCTCCGGCAAGCACAGCCATCCGTAACGCCGCCGGCGCCACCGATCCGGTTTCGGATCGGATGGTCGACCGCGTTTCGGCGTGCGCCAGGACGACCCGAATCCGCTCGCTGCGGATCACGGTCGTCGCCCTGCTCTTGCTCGGCGGGTGCGCCACCGGGCGCGTGCCCGAGGCAATCCGTGACCCGGCGCTGCCCTCGCCCGCCGTGACCGAGGTCCAGCAACGGCCAGAGCTCTTCATCGGACAACGCGTGCGTTGGGGGGGAAGCATTCTGGACGTGCACAACGCACGGGAGACGACTCGGATCGAGATCCTCGCCAGACCGCTAAACAGCAGCGGCGAGCCCGACGACACCGCCGGCGGCTTGGGCCGCTTCATCGTCGAGCTGCCCGGCTTCAAGGATCCGGCGGAGTATCCGAAACAACGCCGCTTGACGGTGGTCGGGCCGCTGGCCCGGATGGAAACGCGCGACGTCGGCGACTACCCCTACCCCTATCCGGTGGTCACGGGCGATGTCTGGTACCTCTGGCCGAACCCGCCACCCGACGTCTCCCCTTGGCCGTACGACTATCCCTGGTATCGTCCTTGGTATGGGCCATGGATCGGACCCTGGTATGGTCCTTGGTACGGACCCTGGTATTAAGGTGATGCACAGATGAGTAGAGAACAACGATCAAGCCCGGCCTGGCCGACGGGATCCGGGCCGCCGAGACGCATGTTCGCGCCGGGCAACGGCGGCGGGCCGACAAGATGGGGGCCCGCGGGACTCCTGCTCGGGCTCGCGCTCCTCACCGGCTGTGCAAGCCAACAAGGCTGCCTGACACCGGTCGGCGCCACTGGTCTGACGCCCGAGAGTGTCGTCTCCATCGGACAAGGCGAAGGCGCGGTCGTGACCTGGGGAGGCGTGATCGCGGCCACCCGTAACCTCGCCCGAGAGACCGAGATCGAGACGATCGGCTACCGCCTCGATCGCTGCGGGAAACCGACGACGAGCGGCCAACCCGTCGGTCGGTTCATCGCCCGCCAATCGGGCTTTTTGGAGCCCTCGGACTATCGCGCGGGCCGTCGCATCACGTTCACCGGCCGTATCGCAGAGGTGCGCGACGGTCAGGTCGGCGAGGCCAGCTACCGTTTCCCCGTCCTGGAAGACTCCGTGGTCCGCCTCTGGCCCGACGATGCCGCAGACGATCAACGCGGATGGACACCACGCCTGACGCCCTACCTCGGCATTGGATTCGGCAGCGGCGGCTTCGGGGGGATCGGCGGCGGCATCGGCTTGGGCTTCTGAATCGCGTCCCGAGCGATCAAGAGCGGTTCGTCGTATGGCAACGACCGTTGATGCACGAGAGATCCTCCCCGGACGCGATTCAGAAAAATTGAAGAGAAATAATCTTTTAAATTCTTGAACCGCGTCGACTCCGGCGTTTGTACGAGTCGTACCCCCGCGGCCATGCGCTGAACAGGCATGTGGTGCCGGTCGCGGTTCAAGCGGTTCAACCGGTCACGACGAGACGTAGCGCATCCAGCCTCAGGTGTGTCTTCGCCAACGCCTGGCCGAGCTGGTCGCGTCGGTCCTCCAGCGCGCTGATCTCGTCCGGGCGCACATTCGGGTTGACCCGCGCCAGGGCGCCTAGACGATCCAGCTCCTCGCCGAGGAGGCGCTGCATCCGCGCGGCCGCCTCCCGACGCAGGTCGACCACGGCGGCGCGCGCCAATTGCTCGCCGGTTTCGATCATCGACACCAGCCGTTCGCCCCGCGACTCCAGCAGGGTGCGGGCAAGCTTGTGGTTGTGGTTCAGACAATGGCCCTGCAGGTCCTCGTGCGAGATGGTCTCGGCCAGATCCGCGCCGGACTCGTCGATCAGGAGGCGCAGCAGGGTCGGCGGCAGGAAGCGCCCTGCCTCCAGATGGGCCGGGGCCTGGCACTCGACGACATAGAGTGCCTCGAGCAGCAGGCTGGCGCGTTTGAAACGCGCGTCGCGGACGATCGTCAGGGCCGAGGTGCCCAGATCGGAGGCGCTCAGAAGCTCCATCGCCGCACGCACCATCGGGTGCTCGCGGGTCATGAATTCCCAGTGCTCGTGCGAGAGTGCGGTCGCCCGGTCGAAGGTCAGGGTCAGACCCTCCTCGGGCAGCTCGGGGAAGGTCTCCTGGAGCATGTGCGCCCCCGGGCGCACCACCAACGCCTGACTCGGCGCCGGCTCGTGCTCGACACCGAAACCGTCCCAGAAGCGTTTGAGATAGTCGGCCAAGTCCTCGTCGGCATCGGCCTGCTCGATGGCCTCGACCAATTCCGCGGAGCGCTCGGGACGGTGGGAGTGCAGCTCAAGGAGACGATCGCGCCCCGCGGCCAGCTCGGCATTGAGGCGTGCACTCAGCACTCGGGCCTCCGCGATCAGGGCGTCGGTGCCTTGCGGATCCGCGAGCGCCGCCATCAGGTCCTCACACAGCCGCGCGTAGACGGCCGGCGCGGCGGGACAGATGGCCGAGAAGGCGTGCAGCCCCTCGGCATACCACCTGAACAGGACTTCGCCCGGAGCGCCGGCGAGATAGGGGACATGGATCTGCACCCGCCGGGTCTGCCCGATCCGATCGAGCCGCCCGATGCGCTGCTCGAGCAGGTCCGGATCCAGCGGCAGGTCGAACAGCACCAGATGATGGGCGAACTGGAAGTTGCGCCCCTCGCTGCCGATCTCGGAGCAGAGCAGAATCTGGGTCCCGTCATCGGCCGACGCGAAATAGGCCGCTGCCCGGTCGCGCTCGCGGATCTCCATCTCCTCGTGGAAGACGGCCGCGTGGATGCCGGCACGACGCAGCAGCACCTCCCGCAGATCCAGGACCGTGTCGGCCGCGGTGCAGATGAGCAGCAGCTTCTCGGGGCGGAGCCGTCGCAGCAGATCGATGAGCCAGTCGACGCGCGGGTCGATCTCCGACCAAGCGGGCCCGAGCGCGCGCTCGGGTGCGAGCCGCGCGGCCGCGTCGCTCGCGAGCGCCCGATAGGCCTCGGGCTCAGGCAGGGGATAGGGCAGCAGATCGCGCCCCGGAAAACCGGGGATGGCCGCACGCGTATTGCGGAACATGACCCGCCCGGTGCCGTGGCGGTCGAGCAGACGCTGGAGGATGGTTTCAGCATCCAGCCCCTCCAGATCGCCCAAGAGCGAAGCGATCAGGGCCCGATCCGCATCCTTGAGCGCCCGACCCTCAAGCAGGCGCGCGGCGGCCGCCGCGACGGGCGCATAGCCCGCCTCCTCGGCGAGGAAGGACGCGTAGTCCCGGAAACGCTGCGGATCCAGAAGGCGCAGCCGGCCGAAATGACCCGCACGGCCCAACTGCTCGGGTGTCGCCGTGAGCAGCAGCACGCCCGGGGTGCGCTCGGCCAGGTCGGCGACCAGGCGGTATTCGGGGCTGGCGGCGGCTTCCGACCAATCCAGGTGATGTGCCTCGTCGACCACGAGCAGATCCCACTGACCCTCGACGAGCGCCCGTTTTCCCGCGGCCGACCGAATGATCCAGTCGAGGCTGCAAAGCACCTGCTGATCGGCGAGAAAGGGATTGGGCTCGGAGATGGACTCGAAGCGCTCATGATCGAAGAGCGCGAAACGCAGGTTGAAGCGGCGCCGCATCTCGACCAGCCATTGGTGGAGCAAGGGCTCCGGCGTGATCACGAGCACCCGTTGCGCACGCCCGGTCAGGAGCATCCGATGCAGGATCAGCCCGGCCTCGATGGTCTTGCCGAGCCCGACCTCGTCGGCCAAGAGCACGCGCGGGGCGTCGCGTCGTGCCACCTCGGCGGCGATCTCGAGCTGATGCGGGATCAGCCCGACCCGGGCGCCGACCAGACCCCGCACCGGGGAGTCGGCCTCCCGCATCCCCTGCAGCCAGGTCCGCCAGCGCAGATCGAACCAGTGATCCGGGTCGAGCCGCCCGGACATGAGACGCTGATGCGGCCGGTTGAACCTGAGCCGGTCGTCCAGCTCGGACTCGGGGAGCACGACAACAGCGCCCTGGAGATCCTCGCAATGATACGTCATGACGCCCGCGTCGCTCGCGACCGAGAGGATCGTCAGATCCAGACCCTTTCGATCGCGCACAGGCTCGCCCGCCGTCAGCTCCAGACGCACCAAGGGCGGATCCGGCAGCGCATAGATGCGCTCCTCGCCGGTCGCCCGATAGGCGATCTCGACACGACGACCGTCGACGGCAACCACCAAGCCGAGACCGAGCTCCCCTTGGGTCTCGCTTAACCAACGTTGGCCGGGGACAAATCGATTCATATTCAACCGCGTCCAGAGCAACATGCGTCGTTATCATGTTGTGTCGGACTCAAGATCATGTTGTGTCGGACTCAAGAATTTTTCCGACCTTTGTGGCGACGCGAGTAACCATCCCCCGGCAAAGCCGGGGGCTTTGAATTCGTGAGCCGCTCAAAGCGGCAAAGGGGTCGCTAACGCGGCCCCACGGTTCTTGGGCCGCCTAAAGGCGGCAAATCAGCGCCACAGTTTGAGCTGATCCAGGCGCTGGTCTTCGCTCTCTTGGTGCTGGATGTACTCTCGGATCGTCGCTTCATCCCGACCGACGGTCGAGACAAAGTATCCCCGAGCCCAGAAGTGCTGCCCCGTAAAGTTGCGCTGGCGCTCGCCGTAGACGCGCGCCAGATGGATCGCGCTTTTGCCCTTGATGAAGCCGATCACCTGGCACACGGCATACTTCGGCGGAATCGAAATGAGCATGTGAACATGATCCGACATCAGATGCCCCTCTTCGATCCGGCTTTCCTTTTGCCGGGCTAACCGGTGAAAGACTTCCCCGAGGTGTGACCGCAGTTGCCCATAGAGCACGCGGCGGCGATATTTCGGGATGAAAACAACATGATATTTGCACTCCCATTTGGAGTGACTTAGGCTCTCGAAATCGTCCATCGGGACTCTCCACAAGCGTGTGCTTGGCGGCTCACGCTGCGGAGTGTCCCCGATGGACTCCCGGAAATGTCAAACTGCTACTGTCACCCCGGCAAAGCCGGGGGATTACCCGTTTTATTTAAACCGCGCCGACTCGAACAATCGTCGAGTCTGCCGCGGCCGATCCCATCCAAAAACATCGCATACCGCGGCGGGCGCGGTTTAGATGCGCCGACGATAGTCGAGGATGACCGACACCCCGTGCCGTTTGCCCTCGGGCAGCGCCTGCACGATTGCCCGACGCAAATTCTTGGGCACCCGCTCGCACAGACGTGCCACCGTGTAGGACGAGAGCCCGCCGGCGAGACGCACCGCCTCCGAGCGCGGGATATCCTCCAGGAGGCGAACCTGGGAAGGCTCGCGCAAGCGCAGAAACCGCAGACGCGCCGCGTCGTACTCGCCACGACCACAGGCGCGACGCACCGTCACGGCATCCTGCTCCGCAGACTCCTCGGAACGCGATTCGGACGCCATGGGGGCTTTGACCTGCTCGTTAGGATTCAAGGTGTTAATCATCAACTCCATCACCGGATTCTCCTCGACGCCGCAAGGCGCACTCCGAGGACCATTGAGCCTGAAAAGGCGAACGTCGACCATCAAGCGGCTCAACGCGCGCATTCAGGACAACCAAAACCGGCGGCAACCGCCGGCACCCAGTTGGATGCTGGAATCTCAAGTAGAACAGCGCAGGAGAGCGGCGAGCCGGAACGGCTGGCGAGATCCAAAAACCGCTTGCAGCGGAATGCCGGGATCGATCCTGGTCCGCCGTCTCGGGCGGGAACCGCTTGGATTCTCGGCTTGGCTTTGGATCCGATGGATGCTCTTCCATCCGTGCCGGCGAGGTTGCCGCACGTCCGGTCGAGCCAAGTGACGGGTCAGATGACCGTGTTGGAGGGCTCGTCCGAGAGACGCTGGTGCGACGCGCGCGCCGGGTCATGACTGACCTTCACGCCTGTCTGCTGTCGACTCCAACTGTCCATACAAAAGCAAGCCTCTGTGGCCAAACACGTACTCTCATGATCCTATCGCAGCGGATCCATGCAAGAGCGGCGCGAATTATGCGGTTCTTCCGGTCGGCTGGCAAGACCCTCGAGACCCTCAAGACAGGTTCGCTCGGCACCGATCGGCTTCCGCAATGCCTCACGGAGCCACGGAGACACGGAGCGCACGCAGGTACGATCTCGGATTCTCCGTGCCCTCCGCGTCTTCGTGAGAGGCATCTCAAGCTGGAACCAGGGTGCTTGGAGCGAGCTGATAGGTCGCAAGTAACGGTTCAGAAACAAAGCTTACAGATGCGTAAGCGCCACCACCCGTAGGTTGGGCAAAGCGTAGCGTGCCCAACCCGCGCCGTCATCACGGGGATCAGTTGGGCACGCTGCGCTTTGCCCAACCTACCTGTCGACCTGTCGAAGTTGCCCTTATCGTGATCGTTCGACCATGTTCGGACGACTTGGACACTGGGGCCGAAGACACGCCCGGCGGCTCCCGTCTGGCGCTAGCCATCTTCGTAGATCAAAGGGACGCGTCTGTTGATGTTGGTGAAGAGTTGATAGGCAATGGTCCCGCTCGCCTCGGCGACGGCGTTGGCCGAGACCTGCGCCCCCCAGAGCTCGACCGGATCGCCGATCGCGGCATCGACGATCTCGGTCAGGTCAAGGGTCACGAGATCCATGGACACTCGGCCGACGATGCGGGTCATGCGGCCCTTGACCGCGACCGGTGTCCCGTCCGGGGCATGACGCGGATAGCCGTCCGCATAGCCGACCGCGGCGACCCCCACACGGGTCGGACGCTCGCAGACGAAGCGTCCGCCGTAGCCGACCGGCTCGCCGGCGTCGAGATCCCGCACCGAGATGAGTGCAGACTCCAAGGTCATCACCGGTCTAAGTATGTCGGCCGAGAGGTGCTCGTCGCCCAGCGGCGAGGCGCCGTAGAGCATGATCCCCGGACGGGTCCAGTCGCCATGCGCGCGCGGCCAAGCGAGCACGGCCGCCGAGTTCGAGAGGCTGCGGGGCGCGCGCATCGCTGCGGTCGCCTGCGCGAAGACACGCATCTGCTGCTCGGTGTAGTGATGATCCGGCTCGTCGGCGCGGGCGAAGTGCGACATCAGGACCAGGCTCCGCACATGCGGACAATCGGCAAGCTCCGCGTAGGCCGCGGCAAAGTCCTCCGGCGCAAACCCCATCCGGTGCATCCCGGAATCCATCTTCAGCCAGCAGTCGAGCGGGCGCTCGGGCCGGGCATCGAGCAGCCAGTCCAATTGCAGACGGCTGTGGATCACGGGGGTTAGCTCGGCCCGATCCAGGATCGTCATTTCCTCGGGCGAGAAGACCCCGTCCAGCAGCAGGATTGGCGCGCGGATTCCCGACTCGCGCAGCTCAAGCCCCTCCTCGACATAGGCGACCGCGAAACCGTCGGCCTCCTCGGCAAGGGCACGCGCAACCGCCACCGCGCCGTGCCCGTAGGCGTTGGCCTTGACCACCGCAAGCGCCCGCGCGCCCGGCGCCAGGGCTTTGGCTTGACGGTAGTTGTGACGGACCGCATCCAGATGAATGCGGGCGCGGATCGGACGGGGCATGGCGGGCTCGTCGTAGGTCGTCGGCGTGGGTCGGGTTGTCGCGTCAAGCCCGACGGCGCGGGCTTCAGCTCAGTCTATCGCAACTGAGATGCTCGGATAAGCGGCGCACGCCAAGGCATTGCCACTTATCAGTTAACGTCGGCACACTGGTTCCAACTCGACATAGCTCTCACGGAGACGCGGAGTGCACGGAGAATCCGAGATCTGTCCTGCATGCGCTCCGTGTCTCCGCGTCTCCGTGAGAGATTTCATTTTGAACCGCTCCATCCCGTCGCGAACCATTCTCGGGGACAGGATGCTGCGGGGGAACCTCACGTCCAGTCAGGTCGACCGCCCCGCATACAACCGATTGATCAGGTTCACGAGCGTGTAATGACCCGCCTGATTGACCGCACGCTCTTCCCGGGCCTGCACCAGGTGCAGCAGCAGGACCAGAAGGCTGCTTTCAACCAGAGCGACCAGGGTCGTGTAGAAGCTCACGCCCAGGGCACGGGCGATCTCCCCGAGTGGTTGGGCCGCCGCGCTCGGATCGATCATCGACAAGGCCAGCGTGATCCCGATCACGGTCCCGATGAAGCCGACGGTGGGAATCACCCAGACCAGATAGCGCAGCAGGGTGTAACGCAGGTCCACCCGATGCGACAGAAGGTCCAGACTGCTGTTGAGTACACTGACGGTCTGATCGACCGACCGGCTGGCCTGAAACTGGAGGATGCACAGATCGATCAGCCCCGGCAGGAAACCATGCTCCCCGTCGTGGCGTTGGGCCACCCGCGCGCGCAGGGGCGGAAGATCATGTGATTGCAGAACCACCTCGTAGGCTTGCGGCGGCAGGCCCTCGCCGAGCATCGCCTGCTCGCGCACCGCGATGCGCCAGCGGCAGAAGATCTCGCCGAGACCCATGAAGAGGATCAGGTGCGTGAGATTCTGGATCGTGAAGGGATAGCGAAAGGGATACCCCGGCGGCGTGACGGCATGATGGTCGAGCCACAGGACCGCGGCCGGGCTGCCGGCGGGCAAGAGAATCGTGAGCAGTGCAATGAAGAGCATGCCGAGCAGCAGCGCGAGCGGCAGGATGACGGCTGGCCGCGGCTGCTCCCAAAGGGCCCGAGGCAAACGGCTCATCGGCCGCATTCCGGACAGGCGCCATCGGCGGGTTTGACACACCCGCAGACGCAGCGGATCAGACGGCGTCCTCGGGCGAGCGGTGTCGCATCGCCGAGCGCAGGCGTTTCCGGCATGGCAGACTTCAGGCGCAGGGCTTCGATGAGCGTCTTGACCTCGAAGGTCACCGCGCCGAAACGCACCCGATCCAGCGGCGAGATCAGACTCTGGTGAATCCGCCGGGCCTCCCCGTCGGTTCCGACCAGGAAGGTGCCGTTGGTGCTCCGACAGTCGGTCAACAGGAGCTTGCCGTTGTCCAGGACGGTCAGCTCGGCATGTCGCCCGCTCACCGAGGCGTCCGCCAGCGGCAGATCGCAGTCACGCTCCCGACCAATCGAGAACCGCTGCTCCGGCGCGCTCACGTCGGCTCCGGGGGCACGGCGACCGGCGGCGTGACGGGGCGCGGGGCATCTGGCTCCGGCGGTTGCTCCGGAACCTGGGGCGGCACGCTGTCCCCGCGAGCCGCGTCCGGAAGCGACTCCGGCGATGGGCTGATCGCCGCTGCCGGGACGCTGGTGTCCGGCTGGGGGCCGACGGCATCCCCGTCGGCCGCTGGAGGTGGCGTCGTCTCCGCTGGCTGAATCGAATCCGCGCGATCCGACCACCACGCCGGACCAAGCCAAGCCAAGGCACCCACGGCGACGACAACCGCGATGCCGATGGCGATGACCGGCGTCCAACGGCGTCGCCGGGGCAGCGGCGGTTCCGCAGCCGGTAAGGGCGTTGCGCCGCTCTCGCAGGCCAGCACCGCGACCGTCGCGTTGTCCTGATACGCAAGCTGGCGCGCGCGCAGTTCCGCAATCAAGGCATCCGCGGCGGCTTGCGGATCGCCCGCCAGCGGGGCCGCCAGCTCATCCAGGGTCAAGACCCCATCCACGCCGTCGCTGCACAACAGCAGCCGGTCGCCCGGTTGCAGCGCCAGCGGGCGACGGCTGAAGTCCACCAACGGAATCTCAGCCAGACCCAGGAAGCTGGTCAGCGCGTCGCGATCCGGATGGTCCGTCACCGCATCCGCTGCCAACTCCCCGGCGTTGACCTGCTCCTGAAGCTCACGGGCAAAATTGTGATCTTCCGTGCAGCGGGTGAGCGATCGGTTGGCGGCGCTGTAGAGATAGAGCCGGCTGTCGCCGACGCTGACCCAAAAGAGTCGGGACTCGCGCACCGCCGCCGCCACCAGGGTCGTGCCGACCTCGCCCTCGCCGGCGGTCGCCAGGGCCAGCGCATGCACAGACTGGTTGGCCGCACGCAGGGCCACATCCAACGCCTCGGCCACCGGCACATCGGCCGGCTGTGCGGCGACGCTGGCGCGGAAGGTCGACACCGCGATGCGGCTGGCCTCGCGTCCGGCTTGCAGACCGCCCATGCCGTCGGCCAGCACCACCAGCACGGTGCCCGCCGGATTCGCGCCGGCGACCGCGCAACCGTCGAAGGCAAAGGCGTCCTGCTGCTCGGGCCGCGCGCCAATCCATTGGGCATTCCCGGGTCGCAGCCCGAGCGGCCTGTCCGGGCGGATCTCAGCGGATGGCAACACCGCAGCGATGTCCGCCTCGCCCTCGGCTAGGCGCACCGTCGGTGCATCGCCCGACAGCTCTCGATTCACCATGTCCCGATCCCTCCGACATGCAGCTCGGTCTGTCCGATCCGCACGACATCGCCGTCCCGCAACGGCGTGGGCGCGCTCAGCGGGACGCCATTGAGCAGGGTTCCGTTGGTCGAGCCGATGTCCGCCAACAGGATCCGACCCGCCTGAGCGGTCAGCCGCGCATGCTGCGCCGAGACCTCGTCGTCATCCCGCAGGGCCAGAGCACAGCCGCCGCCGCGGCCGATGAGCGCCGATGGCGCGAGGACCAGCCGGACCCTCTCGCCGCGGCGCGTGCCGGTCTTGAAGGTCAGGACCAGCGCCGGGCCTTCGACCTGCGGGGGACGGGGCGACTCCGGGATGGGCTGCTCCCGGTTGGGCTGGTCCGGGGTCGACGGATCCAGGATCAGCGGCTCAGGCGCGAGAACCCCGACCGGATCGCCCGGATCGTCGGGGATGGTGTCTTCGACCTGTTCCTTCGATCGGCGACGACGCCGCCGGACCAGCAAACCGAGGAGGATCGCCAGCACGCCAGCCGCCAGCCGCCAGGGCGCCGACCCACCAGGGCACGATTGAACGCAGTGACTGGAGCAGACCGTCCGCTGCGGGCGCCTCGACGCCGTCGGACGGCCCTCCCTGCGCGACGGTCGGTGTCGGTGCAATCGGCAGGTTGCCGTTCCCCGAATCGCCCGGCGTACCCGGCGTGCCGGTCCCGGCATTCGGAGCGTTCTCGACGGTCACCGGATAGAGCCGCACATCCACGCCGTCAGTCAGGGTCAGACCCCCTGCGTCCAGCGCGATCTGCAGGCGATAGCGGTTGCCGTCAGCGGTGCAGGTCGGGCAGCGCAGTTGGACCCGATCCACGGCACGGATGGTCTCGCGCATCGCCGCATAGGCCGCGCCGGGATCTCCGGAGCTGGCATCGACGAATAGGCCCCCGGAGCGCCGGGCCAGGCGCCCCAGGGTAGAGAGCCCCCGTTCGCGCTGCGCCGCATCGCGCACGCGGCTGAATCCGATGGCATAAATGGGCACCGGGTTCTCGGCGAGATGCGCCTCGACCTCCTCCACCGTCATGCCGCCGGGCGCGTCATCCAGCCCATCGCTCAGGATCACCAGGGCACGGCGCGTCGGCAGCCCTTCCCCGCGCTGCCGACCCAGGGCCAAACCCTGCGCCAGCGCCTCATGCAACGCGGTGCGCGGGTCCGTCGCGGCGAGGGCATCGAGCGTAGAGCCCAACAGGATCCGGTCGGCGGTCGGCGGCACTTGGGTCTGGACCCGCGTGCCGAAGGTCAGGATCGCGGCCTGATCCTGCGCCCCGAGCGCCGCGACCCAGTCGCGCAGCGCGGTCTTGACGCGCCCGAACTGCGCCGCATCCAGCGATGCCGAGATGTCGACCAGAAAGACATAGAGCACCCCCTCGCCGGTCTGCGCGAAGGGCGTGGTCGCGACCACCTCCGCCACCTGCGCGCCGAGCGTGGCATGCAGCGCCCCGATCCCATCGCCCGAGACCGGCTGATCCTGCGCGTCGCGCGCCGCCACATAGGCGGTCAGATTGGTGCCCTCGGCCAGCGCCTGGACGATCCGCAGACTTGTCGGCGCGGCGGCCTGCGCAACCGCCGCCGCCAGTCCAGCGAGGAGGATCAGGGTTAAGAGCGCACGGTGGCACCAGGATCCGGCGCGAACGCCTGCAGCCCTCATGGCTTGGCCTCGACCGGCCAACTGAAGGATTCGCCGCAAAAGGGCACGAAGAGCAGCGTCGACTCGCCGATCTCGATCCGATCATAGGGGTTTAGCTCGACGGCAAGCGTCACCTCCTCGTCGTTGAGATAGACCAGACCGCGACTGTCGCCGGGGGCCAAGCGAAAGGTCTGCCGCTTGGGGTTGAAGCTGACGACCGCGTGATTCTCGCGGCTCACGGTCGCGTCCCCGGAGATGGCGACATCCATGGTCGGGGCGCGGCCGATGAAGTTGCGCTCGGTGTGCAGACGATAATCCCGGCCGCGCTCCGGACCCTCCACACACACCAGCCAGCCGACCACGGGATCGACCCCGCCCATCCGCTTGGCCCAGACATGCCGCGTCGCGCCCGGGTCGCGATCCAGCGCAACAGGCGCACCGGTGCCGACCGCGCGCGTCCGCCCGTCGGCCACCGACCGGACGTCGCCGGACGAACCCGCCAGCGGCCGAGTTGCACCCAAGTCCAGGGCTACCCCGCAGAAGGGGCAGCTCGTGTGCTCCTCGTCGTTGTAGAAGTGGCCGCTGCCGCAGGACACCATGGTCATGTCGGGATCTCCTTGTCGGGGGATCGGGGTTCGGGGTTCG
>NZ_JBBWVD010000018.1:0-132247 GCF_041903745.1 Thiocapsa sp. C2-2m
AGATCGATTGATACGCCTTCGTCTCCTGTATCGGCGTCACTAAGTTCAGCATCGCCCAGATCTCCTTCGCGGTCAGGCCGCGAAATCGCTCGAAAAACCAAAATTCCAGCACTTGCCCCAGAATCTCACGGATCTCCGGGGCAAGCGACGCATCTTGAACGGTGCGCCACAAGCCCTGTGCGCGGGCACGCAAGTCGTCATCGTCCGCGATCAGCAGCGGCGCAAACACCGCCACATAGGGGTTGTCCGGCTCGCGCGCCAGCCAGTCCGGCAGGACGCGCCGGAGCGCGACTTGCAGCAACGGCGCCTGGGCGTGGTTCGCCCAGCGCGGGAAGCGCGGACGGTCCTGCTCGCGCAGAAAGATCCCCACGCCGATCACATCCCGGTGCGGATGCGCCTCGCCGTACAGTCCGATCTTGGTCAGCAGATTGTACCAAGCCTTGTCCGAGTGCTGACCTTGGAATTCGACCACATAAACCGGCCCATCGTGCCCGTCGGGCTCGAAAATGCCGTCCAAACGCCGTTCCAGCCCTTTGATCGTCAGGGAACAGAACCGGTAAGGACCGACCAGTTCACGACCACCGGTGAGCACGCGGAAGGCTTCGGCGCCGGCGGAGAGAAAGAGGTAGATCGGGTGGTCGGTCTTCATCGGGAAGCTCGGTTGGTGATCTTCGTGTTGCGCTGCGCTAACCCGACCTACGGTGTCGACCCGGCCTTTGCACTCAGAGACGACCGTCGACCGTATCGACCGGCAGGACGGATTTCACGTCGTAGAGGATCGCCTTGGGCTTGGCCCAGCGGCGGATCCCGGTCACGCCCGTCTCGACGAAGTCGCGGTGGGCGACGGCGAGGATGACGGCATCGTAGGTGCCTTCGGCCGGGGGCTCGGCGAGGCAGTCGAGGCCGTAGTCGTGCTTGGCCTCCGCGCGGTCGATCCAGGGGTCGTAGCAGTCCACGGCGATGGTGTATTCGCGCAATGCCTCGATGATGTCGATGACGCGGGTGTTGCGCACGTCCGGGCAGTTTTCCTTGAAGGCGAGGCCGAGGACGAGGATGCGGCTGTTGCACACACCGATGCTGTTTTGGAGGAGGAAATAGGGGACGTACCACGAAATCATGCTCCAGGCTTTGGAGAGGACTGAGCTTATTGCATCCGCGGTGTCGCCACTCCGGCTTGCTCGCCGGCACACGCATCATCAGGACCGATCAGGTCTTCCACGTTCGCGGTATCGAAGATCCCGTCGAGCCAGGGGTCCAGTTGCGCAACCGGCGCGGCGTCGATGCGCTGCTCGGCTCGGGCGGCCAAGGGACCGTAGCGGCGCGTGAGCAGACGCTTGAGGCTTTCGGCCTTGCCCTCGGAAGAACAGGGAACTTCACGGTAAGTAGATTGGCCACGGATTGACACGGATGAACACGGATGTTCAATGTCTTATTTTTTGGCACGGAAGGGCACGGAAGGGCACGGAAGGGCACGGAAGGGCACGGAAATAATACAAGAATTCCGTGTGGTTCCGTGTCGTTCCGTGGCTAATTTCTTGCCCGGAAAGACGGTTGCTGCCGGGGATCGACACGGATGCGCGGGGCATTTTTTCATCCGTGTCCATCCGTGAGTATCCGTGGCGACTCGATCGCCTCCGACAGGCTGCTGACGATGCGGCGTTGCTCGGCTTCGCTCAGGTCTGCGTGCATCGGCAGGCTCATGACCTGACGGGCAATGTTCCGAGCCACTGGTGTGCAGTCGGGACAACAGAGGTGGGCATAGGCGGGTTGCTCATTGAGCGGGATCGGATAGTGCACGGCCGTCGGAATGCCGGCGGCCGTGAGCTGGGCCTGCAATGCCTCGCGGCCATCGACCAGGATGCTGTACTGGGCAAAGACGCTGGTGCGGTCGGGGGTTGGCCAGGGTAGAGGTTGGGGATTTTTTGCCACGGAATCACACGGAAGGACACGGAAATTTTCTTCTATTTGTTCTTTGCGTGTTTTTCCGTGTGCTTCCGTGGCTAAAGACAATGACTCCTGATAACGACGCGCGACGGCCTGGCGTCGGGCGATGTCTTGATCGAAGCGGTCGAGCTTGGCGAGGATGACTGCGCACTGGAGGGTATCCATGCGTCCGCCGACGCCGATACGGGTATGCACATAGCGCTTGCTTTGGCCGTGGACGCGGATCTCGCGACAGGCTTGGGCGAGGGCGTCGTCGCTGGTGAAGATGGCCCCGCCGTCGCCATAACAGCCCAATGGCTTGCTCGGGAAGAAGCTGGTGCAGCCGATGGTGCTCAGATGACAGCTCTTCTTCCCCCGGTACTCGGCGCCGAAGCTCTGCGCTGCGTCTTCGATGACCGAGATGTTGCCGTGGCGGGCCGCGATGGCGTTGATGGCATCCATGTCCGCCGGTTGGCCGTAAAGGCTCACGGGCATGATGGCCTTGGTTCTATCCGTGATCTTCGCCTCGATCAGGGTCGCGTCGATATTGCAGGTCTCGGGCTCGATGTCGACGAACACGGGCGTGGCGCCGAGCAGGACGATGACCTCGACGGTCGCCACGAAGGTAAAGGGCGTGGTGATGACCTCGTCGCCGGGTCCGATGCCGAGCGCCATGAGGCTGATCAGAAGCGCCTCGGTGCCGCTGGCGACGGTGATGCAGTGTGTGGCGCCGGTATAGGCTTGCAGGCGTGATTCCAGCTCGCGGACCTCGGGGCCAAGGATGTATTGGCCGTGGTGGAGGACGCGGTGGAGGTTGCGCTCGAGTTGCGGGCGCAGTCTGTCCTGCTGAGTCTTGAGGTCGACGAAGTCCAAAGCATCCTGAGTCGCCGGTTCTTCAAGCCAAACCCATGCCTCCGTGGGCTTGAGCTGGCTCAGGGCGGTGCCGCCGATATCGAACCGTTTGTCGTTGGTGAGGATGGCCGTCGGCCCCTGGAGTTGGGTCGCCGCTGCGACGATTTGGGGTACTCCAGCACATGCAGGCTGGAGCTGACGACCCAGCCTTGGCTGTTACCCCGTCGCCCAGCGCGCATGAGGGCCGCGATCCGCTGCAAGTCGGCTTCGGGGCGGCGCGCGAGCCAGAGATCCAGAATGACATTGACGTCGAAGACGAGGTTCTTCATCGCGCGTGCTTTTCCGCGAGGCTGTCGATCAAGGCGTGCTTGTCGTCCGCCGGACTCGCGGCCAGTCGCCGGCGGTCAAGGGGGCCGAGGATCTGCCTGATCTCGGTCAGGAGGTCATCCTGATCCATGGGATCGCTATCGATCGGATCGGGCGCAACGGGCGGAGCGATGACTTCCTCGTCCGGCACTTCCACGAGCACCCTGACACGCGAGTGGCGCAGATGCAGAGGTTTGGTCAACTCGATCCGGCCTTCGTTATAGATGGCTTCGATTTGCATGTTCGGACTCTGGAGTCTGTTGCCACGGAAGAACACGGAATATTTCCATTGCTTTCGGTGTGTTTCCGTGGCTGAACTCTTTCGGGCTTTCTTTTGCCACGGAAACACACGGAAGGACACGGAAAAGGGGGACGGCTCTTTATGTGTTTCGGACAGTTAGCCTAGGAGCGCCGCCAGCAGTGAGTTCAGCAGGCCCTTGCCTCGGACACGAGCATTGTGGACGAACTGAAAGAAGCTCAGGTACACGGGCAAGCTCTCCTGCGAAATGCCGCGGTGGGGCCGCAACCACGACCGCAGCAACGACCGGACCCCTTCCATGGTGTTGACGTGGACCTCATGGAAACCGTCTCCGTCATCGTCGCGCGCAGACTCGCCGCGACTGTGACAGACGCTGTGATGATCGTAGCCCCACGCCGGCAAGCGGGCGTCGATGTCGTATTCGTCGGTGAAGAACCGCGTTCCCGGGGCCACGGCGCCGCGGATCAGCGGCTCGATCGTCGTCTGTCGGTCGTTCTCCAGCATCCACATCACCACCTCGCCACCGCGCTGGATGATCCCGAAAATCGGCGGCTTCTCTTTCGCCAGGGTCCCCCGCCCGCGGGCTCCCTTCAGGCGGCGACGCCGCCCCTTGCGTTGCTTTTTTTTACCGCTTCCGGATGTCCCTTGTGACCGGCGACGACGTACACCTCGTCGGCCTCCACTTCGCCCGTGAGGAGCGGCGGCGGCTGCTTCGCCTCGATGCCCTCGCGCAGCTGCCGGGTCATGCGTTGGGCGTCGTCCTTGTTCAGGTCCAGCTCAATGCCGATCTGCCGGTTGGACAGGTTCAAGCCCATGAAGTACAAACACAGCACCCAGGTGCGCAGCGGCTGATGGTGTCGCGCGAAAATCGTCTCGCTCAGATCGTCGAACCAGCGTCCGCAGTCCTTGCAGAGGTATTTTCGGCGCTCCGGCTGCGTGGTGTCGCGACCCTGCTTGGTGACGGCTGCCGAGTGGCAATGCACGCAGCGCACCCCCTCCGGCCAGCGCAGCTCGCGGATGGTGTCGTAGCACTTCGCATCGTCGATCAGGTTCTGAATGTTCAGCATCATGCACGCATCCGCTCGGTCGGGGTATCGAAACGCCGCGGATCCTACACCAACAAGCCCCGTGGCGGCCAACCCCGCGTGCGCTGCCTGTCTTCTTCACGACTCTTTGCGGGCACGTGCCGTGCAGTACTTAGCCCTCTGCCGGGACCTGTCCGAAACACATAAAGAGCCTACTTGCACGATCGCGGAGCGTGGGAGCGAGAACGCGCTCTGCTTTGCGTGTCTGCTCTCGGGAAGCACGGCTTCCAGTTCCGGATTCTCAAGCGGAGCTTGTGAACCAGTTAAAATCAGTGTTCCTCGCCAACACTCATGTGCCGTACCGCGCGTAACCAATCCTCTCCGTCGGGACTGATGAGCAGTTGGTCGCCAAGGTCTTCCAACGTCCGAAGGTCGACGATGCGCGCCAGCAACGGTTCGGTCTGCTCGGCGACCGTCAATCCAAAACGACGGCGTACCAGACGCACCAGAATGTGGCGGGTTGCTTCGCGACCTTGCTCAATACCTTGCTCAATACCTTCTCGTTTCCACTGATCGGTCCAGGTTTCCAGATTCTCGGCCAACATGTGATACACCTCGCTGAGATCGCCAAGGGGTGGCAGGTGCACGCCGGGCAGTCGCTTGGGCAGGAAGACGCGACCGAACCAGACCGCGAAGTCACGGCGCAGACCGGTCTGTTCCGGCGCCTTGAGCCAGTCGAGCAAGGCGTGCACGATGCCCATCGCCTCGTCCGCCCCGTGGCTGGCCTCGAGCCGAAACAGGGCCGCATTGAGGTTGCGCTCGGGCAGGGAACCGGCGGTGGCGAGTCGCTGTTCGTCAAGCAACAGGTAAGCCTGTCGCGGGCGATAGCGCTCAAGCACCGGCGGCGCCGGCTCGATGAGCGGCTCCAGCGTCTCGGCAGCGCGCCAGGGCGTGACACCATTGTAGAGCACCACGGGGAGAACCGGGGGCAGGCGCCCTGCGGCACTCAGGGTCCCGGCGCGGATGAGATCCTGGTAGAGCAGCCCGAGGTAGGTCTGGATACGCACGGCCATCCAGGAATCGACGGTGGATTGGAACTCCAGCAGCAGGTAGACGTAGAGCCAGTCGGGGCCCCAGCGCAGGCGCCAGACGATGTCGTCGGCGCGATCACGCAGGTCGTCGGTCACATAGCTTCCGCTGCAGCGCTCCAGGGTCCCCAGGTCGAGCGCTTGCACCCAGGGGCCGGGCACGAAGCCGCGCAACAGGTCGCGCACCATGGCAGCGTGGCTGTAGAGCAGTTTGTAGCCGCTGTCGTGGGTGGGGTCGCGCGGCTGTGACTTGGATGTCTTCGGTGTCTTCATCGGGCTGAACGATTTCCCTCGCTGTTCTCTCGCACCACCGCGCTCCTCGTGACCGCGTTCCCTCCACACCAACTCGCTCCCCACGCTCTGAGACTGTGCAGGTATTCGCCGTAGGTCGGGTTAGCGCGGCGTAACCCGACATCCCGGCGCCGCATGTCGGGTGACGGTGCGCGCCAACCTGTTCTTTCTCAAAGGCCACGGTGCCGGCGCACCTAACCCGACCGACGCGATCGGCGCCTCGGTCGACACCGTCGGGGAATACTTGCACAGTCTCGGAGCGTGGGAGCGAGTTCCAGTCTGATTTGCGCCTCTCCCCCGACCCCTCCCTCGCGCGGGAGGGGAGATCGCTTTGATTGGGGGCATCCCGGTCGGGGTATGGACAGCAACAGCCTACGGCATGTGAATCGCCGATGCCTCGGGGCTTACCCCGCGTCGTCTCCGATCAGGTCCTCGAGGCTGGCGGCATCGAAGATGCCGTCGAGCCAGGCGTCCAGTTGCGCGACCGGCGCCGTGTCGATCCGCTGCTCTGCCCCCGCGGGCAATGGGCCGAAGCGACGCGCAAGCAGGCGCTTGAGACTGTCGGCCTTGCCCTCGGCCTTGCCATCGGCTTTGCCCTCGGCATAGATCGATTGATACGCCTTCGTCTCCTGAATCGGGGTCACCAAGTTCAGCATCGCCCAGATCTCCTTCGCGGTCAGTCCGCGAAATCGCTCGAAAAACCAAAATTCCAGCACTTGCCCCAGAATCTCACGGATCTCCGGGGCCAGCGACGCCTCTTGAACGGTGCGCCACAAGCCCTGTGCGCGGGCACGCAAGTCGTCATCGTCCGCGATCAGCAGCGGCGCAAACACCGCCACATAGGGGTTGTCCGGCTCGCGCGCCAGCCAGTCCGGCAGGACGCGCCGGAGCGCGACTTGCAGCAACGGCGCCTGGGCGTGGTTCGCCCAGCGCGGGAAGCGCGGACGGTCCTGCTCGCGCAGAAAGATCCCCACGCCGATCACATCCCGGTGCGGATGCGCCTCGCCGTACAGTCCGATCTTGGTCAGCAGATTGTACCAAGCCTTGTCCGAGTGCTGACCTTGGAATTCGACCACATAAACCGGCCCATCGTGCCCGTCGGGCTCGAAAATGCCGTCCAAACGCCGTTCCAGCCCTTTGATCGTCAGGGAACAGAACCGGTAAGGACCGACCAGTTCACGACCACCGGTGAGCACGCGGAAGGCTTCGGCGCCGGCGGAGAGAAAGAGGTAGATCGGGTGGTCGGTCTTCATCGGGACGCTCGGTTGGTGATCTTCGTGTTGCGCTGCGCTAACCCGACCTACGGTGTCGATCCGGCCTTTGCACTCAGAGACGACCGTCGACAGCATCGACCGGCAGAACGGATTTCACGTCGTAGAGGATTGCCTTGGGTTTGGCCCAGCGGCGGATCCCGGTCACGCCCGTCTCGACGAAGTCGCGGTGGGCGACGGCGAGGATGACGGCATCGTAGGTGCCTTCGGCCGGGGGCTCGGCGAGGCAGTCGAGGCCGTAGTCGTGCTTGGCCTCGGCGCGGTCGATCCAGGGGTCATAGCAGTCAACGGCGATGGTGTATTCGCGCAATGCCTCGATGATGTCGATGACGCGGGTGTTGCGCACGTCCGGGCAGTTTTCCTTGAAGGCGAGGCCGAGGACGAGGATGCGGCTGTTGCAGACACCGATGCCGTTTTGGAGCATGCGCTTGACGACGGTCTCGGCGACATGGGCGCCCATACGGTCGTTGATGCGTCGCCCGGCGAGGATGACCTCGGGGTGGTAGCCGATGGCGACGGCCTTGTGGGTCAGGTAATAGGGGTCCACACCGATGCAGTGTCCGCCGACCAGGCCGGGGCGGAAGGGGAGGAAGTTCCATTTGCTGCCGGCGGCTTCCAGCACCTCCAGGGTGTCGATGCCGAGCTTGTCGAAGATCAGGGCCAGCTCGTTCATGAGGGCGATGTTGAGATCGCGCTGGGTGTTCTCGATGACCTTGGCGGCCTCGGCGACGCGGATGCTGCTGGCCGGGTGGGTGCCGGCGGTGATGATCGTCAGGCCCTTGGCGTCGTGTCGAGCTCAGCCGACAGTTGGTTCGCGCGGGCAGCGATTTGCTCGATGCTCAAATCGGGCAAGCCTTTTTGGCGCCACGTCGTGTCATCGAACCTTTCTCGGTTGATGGAGACCACAAATCGCTCGGCTTCGACCAAACCGAGCGCGTCAATGAGAGCTCGCATGCCCCGCAGGCGGATTTCAGTTCGGTAGGTTGTGCTGACGATAGGAAGCACAACTCCCACCGACGGTTGGTTGTGCCTCGCACGGCTCGGCACAACCTACGTCACCGCAACACAGACCAGGTCAGGCCATAGAGCATGGCCTGCGCCATCGAGAATTCGGAGAAATCAGTTCCCGACCATTCGTACGCATGGTCCACTGGCCTCCGAGAAAAGCGCTCCGCGAGAGAGTCCACGACGTCGAACGAAATGGCTCACTCCGCACCTAGGCTTTTGAGGATCTTTCGTGCCAAGGGCTCTTTGATGTCGGTATGCCGAGGCACGGCTTCGGTTCTACCGTTCGCTGGATTGACCCACAGCGCATGCGATGCCCCCTCTCGTTTCAAGTAGCAGCCGGCGATTCTCAACTTCCTCTCCAGGAAAAGGCGTTTCATCCAATGGCGACCGTGTCGCGAATGGCATCATTCGGAAGGCCACGCAGAATGTCCGAGGTACGGTCGTCGAGGATCATTTCGATCGCCTGTCGCAGACTCTCCTTGGTTTCCTCAAGCGTCTCTCCTTGTCCATTTGCGCCCGGTATCTCCGGGCAGATCGCCCAAAATCCACCTTCCGGGGCAGGCTCGATAATCGCTGTGAATTCACCTTTCATGCGTGACTCTCGTTGGTCTTAAGCATTGAATAACCGCTTCTAGATCAGGCACCAAATAGGCGACGGCCCCTTCCGGTCGCCCGCGTGAGCGTGACCACGGCTTCGGCCACATGGGCGCTCATGCGGTCGTTGATGCGTCGCCCGGCGAGGATGATCGTCAGGCCCTTGGCGTCGTGTCGAGCTCAGCCGACAGTTGGTTCGCGCGGGCTGCGATGTGCTCGATGCTCGAATCGGGCAAGCCTGTTTGGCGCCACGTCGTGTCATCGAACCTTTCTCGGTTGATGGAGAACACAAATCGCTCGGCTTCGACCAAACCGAGCGCGTCAATGAGAGCTCGCATGCCCCGCAGGCGGATTTCAGTTTCCGTTGTCATACCCGTTCGGTCGAGCTACGCAGCGACATCTTGTCGACTGAGCTCATAGAGGCGCTCGGGCGAAAGCTCCAGCCCGTTGGGCCACCCCAATGCACCGGCATCGATGATGAAACGCTTGACGTAGGCTTCCGATTCCAGAGGTTGGAGTAGGGGACCACGCCGGGCGGCGCAGTACGCCCTCACATCGAAGATGCCCTGACTGCCATCGGAAAAGACCAATGCGATGCGTCCGTCACCGAGATACTGTGCTTCGTTGAGCTTAATCACGATCTGCCCCTTGGATCTGCTCGAGTGGCTCGAATCGCTGGGCACGATCCCAGTTATCCAGCAGTTCTTGCCGATGATCATGACACCAATCGCCGACAATGGCGGCCACTTTGCGCGGCAGTTTTCCCTTCGACACGCTGCCGGTCTGAATGTCGACGAGGGCTTCGAATCCCTGGTATTCGACATGGATGTGCGGTGGCGGATGGTCGTCGTGCCACATGCGCACGATGATACCGAAAAAATCGACAGCACCGGCATTGAGGGACTTGATCCTTGTGCTTTAGAGGCGCCCGTCGACCGTATCGACCGGCAGGACGGACTTCACGTCGTAGAGGATCGCCTTGGGTTTGGCCCAGCGGCGGATCCCGGTCACGCCCGTCTCGACGAAGTCGCGGTGGGCGACGGCGAGGATGACGGCATCGTAGGTGCCTTCGGCCGGAGGCTCGGGCAGACAGTCGAGGCCGTATTCGTGCTTGGCCTCGGCGCGGTCGATCCAGGGGTCGTAGCAGTCCACCGCGATGGTGTATTCGCGCAGGGCCAGGATGATGTCGATGACACGGGTGTTGCGCAGGTCCGGGCAGTTTTCCTTGAAGGCGAGGCCGAGGACGAGGATGCGGCTGTTGCACACACCGATGCCGCTTTGGAGCATGCGCTTGACCACGGTCTCGGCGACATGGGCGCCCATGCGGTCGTTGATGCGTCGCCCGGCGAGGATGACCTCGGGGTGGTAGCCGATGGCGACGGCCTTGTGGGTCAGATAATAGGGGTCCACACCGATGCAGTGTCCGCCGACCAGGCCGGGGCGGAAGGGGAGGAAGTTCCATTTGCTCCCGGCGGCTTCCAAGACCTCCAGGGTGTCGATGCCGAGCTTGTCGAAGATCAGCGCCAGCTCGTTCATGAGGGCGATGTTGAGATCGCGCTGGGTGTTCTCGATGACCTTGGCGGCTTCGGCGACGCGGATGCTGCTGGCGGGGTGGGTGCCGGCGGTGATGATCGCGGTGTAGAGGGCATCGACGATGGCGGCGATCTCGGGGGTGGAGCCGCTGGTGACCTTTTTGATGGTGGTGAGGCGGTGCTCTCTGTCGCCGGGGTTGATGCGCTCGGGGGAGTAGCCGAGGAAGAAGTGGTGAGTGGTGAGTGGCGCCTTGCGGGGGCGCGGACGCGAAGTACTTCAAGCCGGAGCAGCGCTCCAGGACGGGGGCGCAGTCTTGCTCGGTGCAGCCGGGGTAGACGGTTGATTCGTAGATGACCAGGTCGCCGGGCTTGAGGACCTTGCCGACGGTCTCGGAGGCCTGGGGCGTCAGATCGGGCCGCTTGTAGTCGTCGACCGGGGTGGGCACGGTGACGATGAAGATGCGGCAGGGGCGCAGGGCGTCGAGGTCGTCGGTATAGGTCAGGTGTCGGGCGGCGGCGAGGTCTTCGGGGCTGGTCTCGCGGGTGGTGTCGCGACCTGCTTTGAGTTCGGCGATGCGGGTTTGGTTGATGTCGAAGCCGACCACGGGGCGGTGTTTGGCGAACTCCACGGCGAGCGGCAGACCGACGTAGCCCAGGCCGACGATGGCGATGGGGGTGTCGGGGTCGGTGAGATGGGCGAGGTGTTGGGCCATGGGCGGTCGGGGTTCGGGTTGTGGGTCCGGATTCGGGGCTCGCGGTGCGACGGTGGGCAAGTGTAGGGGCGACTTCAGTCGCCCATAAGCCTCGGCGCGAGTATCTCGGGGCGACTGAAGTCGCCCCTACCCTCTTCGTGCCAACTGGCTCCTACGCTCTGAGACTGTGCAGGTATTCGCCGTAGGTCGGGTTAGCGCAGCGTAACCCGACATCCCGGCGCCGCATGTCGGGTGACGGTGCGCGCCAACCTGTTCTTTCTCAACGGCGACGGTGCCGGCGCACCTAACCCGACCGACGCGATCGGCGCCTCGGTCGACACCGTTGGGGAATACTTGCACGATCGCGGAGCGTGGGAGCGAGAACGCGCTCTGCTTTGCGTGTCTGCTCTCGGGAAGCACGGCTTCCAGTTCCGGATTCTCAAGCGGAGCTTGTGAACCAGTTAAAATCAGTGTTCCTCGCCAACACTCATGTGCCGTACCGCGCGTAACCAATCCTCTCCGTCGGGACTGATGAGCAGTTGGTCGCCAAGGTCTTCCAACGTCCGAAGGTCGACGCCGACCTACGGCGAATACTGAAGTCGCCTTACCCTATTCGTCCTCGGCGCGGGCATGTTGGGACGACTGAAGTCGCCGCTACCGTTTTGTCGCGGGGCGACTGAAGTCGCCGCTACCCTTTGGGGTGGGATGCGACCTCGGCGGCGAGTTGGGCGATCTCGGCCTTGAGGGCTTCGTACTCGGCGCGTTTGCGCTGCAGGAAGCGCGCGGTGATCCGGGCCTTGGCCTCGACGCCCTGCGGGGTCAGCAGGTAGGCGTAGGCGAGCTTGTTGTCGCTCCTGCGGAAATTCTGGACCTTCACCCAGCCTTGCCCGATGAGGGCGCGCACGCAGAAGTTGATGCTGCCCAGACTGACGCCGAGCGCCTTCGCCAGATCGCGTTGGGTGGCGTCGGGGTGCGCCTCCATGTACTTCAGAACACGGTATTGAAGCTCGTCGGTCATGGCGGTGTGGGTCGCGGGGTGCCGGGGGTGCGACCGCTGGCGTCGGGCGTCGGGTTCGCGACGCGGAGCGTCGGGGCGATTTGTTCAGGCGTTGTACGGCTGCGGTAGAGTAACGGGTCGGGGGCGCTGCGGCAAGCGGGACGGCGTCGTCCGGGCGACAGGGATGTGGGTCGGGCGTGAGTTCGAAGGGACCTCCGAGACCGCACTGCCGGAGCGTCTCACCCGACGCGATCGGCGTCTCGGCCGAGACCCCGGCTCAGTGTGCCGAGTCGGGCCGAGGGCCGGCACCGAAGACCTCCTCGAGGGTGCGTGCGCTCAGCAGGCGTGTGGACCATTCCATGAGGGTCTGCGCATCGGCGTCGAGCACGCGCCGGCGATCCGCTTCGCCGAGGGGACCGAATTTGACGGCGAGCAGGCTCAAGAGCATGGTGGCTTGGCCTTCCTGGTGACCTTCCTGGTGACTTAGGCGTTCGATACTGGTGATGTAGGGCATGTTGGCTTGCTCCTCGAAAGCGATCAGCTCGCGCTTGAATTCACGCTCCAAACCCTCCGGCAACTGCAACAGCCAATCCAGGACGCGAAACAGCTCCAGGATGTCCTCGCGGCCGTAGACGCGTTCGTAGAGCATTGTCGAAGATGCGGTCATTGTAGACGTACATCCGCTCGGCAAAACCGGCCTCGGGATCACCCTGGACCTCGACATGGACCAGCACCCAGGTCTCGGCGCCCTCGTGCGTATAGACTCTGGCGAGCTTGTCGGCATGGCGCCGGCCCGACTCGGCATCGCGGACGACCTGCTGAAGCTCCTTGTCGAGAAATTCATGGCCTTTCGACCAGTCGATCGCAGGATGGATCCGCGGGAACAGGAGCGCGAGAAAGTCCGGGAAGTAGCGCTCCAGCGCTTCTTTCCAGGGGCTGTCATAGTCGTCGCGCGAGGCATCGGTCATCGGTCGGGCTGTCCGATGGTCGGACTCACGCCCCGGGGAACACCGCGAGGCTATTCGGTCCGCGTGGGAGTGAGCTTGAGCCGGCCTTGTTCGTTTCCTCCGGCCTAGGCACGTTCAGCGGGGTTCCCGGGATCGTGGAGTTGATCTCGACCGCGGGCCAGACGTCGCGGGAGTGTAGGGGCGACTTCAGTCGCCCATAAACCTCGGCACGGACGTCTCGGGGCGACTGAAGTCGCCCCTACTATATTGTCTCGGGGGGATTCAAGTCGACTGATACGCCTTCGTCTCTTGAATCGGGGTTACGACGTTCAGCATCGCCCGGATCTCCTGCACGGTCAGTCCGCGAAATGTTCAGCCGTCCTGCAATTCCAAACGACGCTCGATGCGTTCGATTCGGGCGACGAGTTGATCGGTGTGCGCGTGCTGCTCGACGATTTCGCCATACATGTGCGCCAGATCACGCCGCATACCGGCAACCGTCAGCTCCAAGTTGCTGATGCGCGAATCGATTCGGGAGAAGCGCTCGGTGTGTTTGTCCAGTGTTGCACGAATCGCGCGCAGGTTCTCGAGTACGAGGCTTTCGATGTTGTCGGTCATGGCCCACTCCCGGTCGTGCTCTTGGTCTTGATCATCGGTGATGGCAATCTGCCCTATGGCCACGGGTATCGGCGGGATGCTAGAACGATTGCGCGGTTTGCGCCAGCCCGCGTCAGATCATTCTCTCTCGGCGTGTGCGGGTCGTTTGATGCGGCATGGGCCCGGGGTCGGGGCTCGCGACGCGGAGCTGTTCGTTCTCCGGGACCGCAATGCCGGCGCCTGACCCGAGGCGATCGGCACCTCGGTCGGCACCCCGGCTCAGTGTTCCGAGTCGGGCCGAGGGCCGGCGCCGAAGACCTCCTCGAAGTCGAAGATGCGGTCATTGTAGACGTACATCCGCTCGGCAAAACCGGCCTCGGGATCGCCCTGGACCTCGACATGGACCAACACCCAGGTCTCGGCGCCCTCGTGCGTATAGACTCTGGCCAGCTTGTCGGCATGGCGCCGGCCCGACTCGGCATCGCGGACGACCTGCTGCAGCTCCTTGTCGAGAAATTCATGGCCTTTCGACCAGTCGATCGCAGTATGGATCCGCGGGAACAGGAGCGCGAGAAAGTCCGGGAAGTAGCGCTCCAGCGCTTCTTTCCAGGGGCTGTCATAGTCGTCGCGCGAGGCGTCGGTCATCGGTCGGGCTGTCCGATCTTGCTGCCTGCGTTGAAGAGGATCTGATGGATGTCTGAAAGGCTCAGGGCATCGCGGGGGAAGGCTCCCTCGTTCCACTCGCTCCCGGGCTCTGAGACTGTGCAGGTATTCGCCGTAGGTCGGGTTAGCGCAGCGTAACCCGACATCCCGGCGCCTCGGTCGACACGGTTGGGGAATACTTGCACTGTCTCGGAGCTTGGGAACCAGTTCATCAACCTAGGTGATTTCCGCAAACTTCCATACCCGTAGGTTGTGCTGACGATAGGATGCACAACTTGCGCCGACGGTTGGTTGTGCCTCGCGCGGCTCGGCACAACCTACGCCGTTGGTATGAGGGTTTCCGGTATTCGCCCTAGTGTTCGTCTCCGGCACTCATGCTCCGCACGGCCTGCAACCAATGGTTTCCGTCCGGACTGATGAGCAGTTGGTCGCCGAGGTCTTCCAACATCCGGAGGTCGACGATGCGCGCAAGCAACGGTTGTGTCTGCTCGGCGACCGTTGGACCAAATCGGCGTCGCACCTGACGGATCAGGAGGTGGCGGGTTGCCTCCCGACCTTGTTCCAAGCCTTGTTCCAAGCCTTGTTCCAAGCCTTCTCGTTTCCACTGATCGGTCCAGGTTTCCAGATTCTCCGCCAGCATGTGATACACCTCGCTGAGTTCGCCAAGGGGTGGCAGGTGCACGCCGGGCAGCCGCTTGGGCAGGAAGACGCGACCGAACCAGACCGCGAAGTCACGGCGCAGACCGGTCTGTTCCGGCGCCTTGAGCCAGTCGAGCAAGGCGTGCACGATGCCCATCGCCTCGTCCGCCCCGCGGCTGGCCTCGAGCCGAAACAGGGCCGCACTGAGGTTGCGCTCGGGCAGGGGTCCGGCGTTGGCGATGCGCTGCTCGTCGAGCAGCAGGTAAGCCTGTCGCGGGCGATAGCGCGCGAGCACCGGCGGCGCCGGTTCGATGAGCGGCTCGAGTGTGTCGGCAGCACGCCAAGGCGTGACACCATTGTAGAGCACCACGGGCAGAACGGGCGGCAGACGTCCTGCGGCACTCAGGGTCCCGGCGCGTATGAGATCCTGGTAGAGCAGCCCGAGGTAGGTCTGAATCCGCACCGCCATCCAGGAATCGACGGTGGATTGGAATTCCAGCAGCAGGTAGACGTAGAGCCAGTCGGGGCCCCAGCGCAGGCGCCAGACGATGTCGTCGGCGCGGTCGCGTAGGTCGTCGGTCACATAGCTTCCGCTGCAGCGCTCCAGGGTCCCCAGGTCGAGCGCTTGCACCCAGGGGCCGGGCACGAAGCCGCGCAGCAGGTCGCGCACCATGGCGGCGTGACCGTAGAGCAGTTTGTAGCCGCTGTCGTGCGTGGGGTCGCGCCGCTGTGCCTTGGATGTCTTGGGTGTCTTCATGTGGCCGAACGATTTCCCTCGCTTTTCCCTAGTTCCCTAGCTCTAGCTTAACGTTTTATCTCTTTTCCGTGTCTTTCCGTGTGCTTCCGTGGCTGAGCTCTTTCGGGGTTTTTTGCCACGGAAAGACACGCTGCGGGCTCGGTGGTTGGCCAGGGCTGCCATAGACCGCCATCAGGCCGAAGTCTTCCGGACTGTAAAGGCGCGTCAGCAGCGGCGCGGCTAAGATGCAAGCACCTGGGCGCCGGCCGTGCCGCCGACCAGCACACTCACGCCGCGAGCGAAGGTGTTCTTGGGCAGCAGGCGGCGAAGTGCCTTCTTCTTTGTGACCATCATGCGGGAGGCAAGGATTGCAGATCAAACAATGCCCGCTTCCCAGTCCTCGTATCGCAATCCCCTAACGCGCTTAAATTCATCGATATTGTGTGTCATGAGGGTGAAACGATGGGCGAGGGCAATCGCGGCGATCTGAAGATCATAAGGGCCGATTGGCGTACCAGCTCGCTGAAGCTCAGCGCGAATTTGGCCAGACTCACGCGCCGCCATGCCATCGAACGGAACGGAATTAAAATGCTGAAACAAATCTTCCAGCACAGCCAGATTCGCCGCCATGCGCTGACTCTTGTAGACGCCGAAGAAGAGTTCGGCCTTCACGATATCGCAGAGATAGATCGCCGATGCCGGATGCGCCCGCATCGCCTGCTTGACCGCTGACGGTTTCGGATTCAAATAAGCAATCCAGACATTCGTGTCCGGGAGCCACATCACTCCATCTCCAGGCGTTGCTCGTACTCGCCCTGAGACTCACGGAACAACTCGCCCTGCCAAGCGCCGGCCGTGCGCTCATACAGGCCCGCCGGCCAGTCATCACTCTCGGCAACGCCCGAGCCTTCGCTTGCATCGAGCTCCAAAAAGACCACCTCAACGTGCCGACGGCGCGAAATCCTCCGGGATTTCAATCGTTGGCGGCAGGCTGTCATAGATTTGTCGCAATGCTCGCATCGTGGGGCCTCGCTCGTCGTTCGGTGTTGGTAACGTACGGGTCGATTTGAGCCTGAGTAGCCTCGGCGCTGCCCTCAGGCAGCGGGATGGCCAGCTCGTCGTAGGAAATAGGGGATAGGAAATAGGGGACGTACCACGAAATCATGCTCCAGGCTATGGAGAGGACTGAGCTTATTGCATCCGCGTTGTCGCCACTCCGGCTTGCTCGCCGGCCCCCACCTCAGCCGGACGCCGGACCGATCAGGTCTTGCAGGTTCGCGGCATCGAAGATCCCGTCGAGCCAGGCGTCCAGTTGCGCGACCGGCGCCGTGTCGATCCGCTGCTCCGCCCCTGCGGGCAATGGGCCGAAGCGACGCGTGAGTAGACGCTTGAGCGTTTCGGCTTTGCCCTCGGTCTTGCCCTCGGCATAGATCGATTGACACGCCTTCGTCTCCTGAATCGGGGTCACCAAGTTCAGCATCGCCCAGATCTCCTTCGCGGTCAGGCCGCGAAATCGCTCGAAAAACCAGAACTCCAGCACTTGTCCCAGAATCTCACGGATTTCCGGGGCCAGCGACGCCTCTTGAACGGTGCGCCACAAGCCCTGTGCGCGCGCACGCAAGTCGTCGTCGTCCGCGATCAGCAGCGGCGCGAACACCGCCACATAGGGGTTGTCCGGCTCGCGCGCCAGCCAGTCCGGCAGGACGCGCCGGAGCGCGACTTGCGGCAACGGCGCTTGAGACTGATTCGCCCAGCGCGGAAAGCGCGGACGGTCCTGCTCGCGCAGAAAGATCCCCACGCCGATCACATCCCGGTGCGGATGCGCCTCGCCGTACAGTCCGATCTTGGTGAGCAGATTGTACCAAGCCTTGTCCGAGTGCTGACCTTGAAATTCGACCACATAGACCGGCCCATCGTGCCCGTCGGGCTCGAAAATGCCGTCCAAACGCCGCTCCAGCCCTTTGATCGTCAGGGAACCGAACCGGTAAGGACCGACCAGTTCACGACCACCGGTGGACAACCGCGAGGATGACGGCATCGTAGGTGCCGTCGGCCGGGGGCTCGGCGAGGCAGTCGAGGCCGTAGTCGTGCTTGGCCTCCGCGCGGTCGATCCAGGGGTCGTAGCAGTCCACGGCGATGGTGTATTCGCGCAATGCCTCGATGATGTCGATGACGCGGGTGTTGCGCACGTCCGGGCAGTTTTCCTTGAAGGCGAGGCCGAGGACGAGGATGCGGCTGTTGCAGACACCGATGCCGTTTTGGAGCATGCGCTTGACCACGGTCTCGGCGACATGGGCGCCCAAGCGGTCGTTGATGCGGCGCCCGGCGAGGATGACCTCGGGGTGGTAGCCGATGGCGACGGCTTTGTGGGTGAGGGCGTAGGGTGCGGTGAGGGACGAACCGCACCGTGATCCACCGTTGGCGTCAGACCAGGCGCGGTTCCTGCGTCACCGCACCCTACGGGCTTCCAGCACCTCCAGGGTGTCGATGCCGAGCTTGTTAAAGATGAGGGCGAGCTCGTTCATGAGATACCGAAACCCGGAATGCCGCTCCAACACGGGCGCGCAGTCGTCCTCAGTGCAGCCGGGATAGACGGTGGATTCGTAGATGACCAGGTCGCCGGGTTTGAGAACCTTGCCGACGGTCTCGGAGGCCTTGATCAGGGGCGTCAGATCGGGCCGCTTGTAGTCGTCGACCGGGGTGGGCACGGTGACGATGAAGGTGCGGCAAGGGCGCAGGGCATCAAGGTCGCCGGTGTAGGTGAGCTGGCGGGCGGCGGCGAGGTCTTCGGGACTGATCTCGCGGGTGCTGTCGCGACCGGCTGTGAGCTCGGCGATGCGGGCTTGGTTGATGTCGAAACCGATCACCGGGCGGTGTTTGGCGAACTCCACGGCGAGCGGCAGACCGACGTAGCCCAGACCGATGATGGCGATGGGGGTGTCGGGGTCGGTGAGATGGGCGAGGCGTTGGGCCATGGGCGGTCGGGGTTCGGGTTGTGGGTCCAGATTCGGAGCTCGCGGTGCGACGGTGGGCACGTGTAGGGGCGACTTCAGTCGCCCATAAGCCTCGGCGCGGGCATGTCGTGGCGACTGAAGTCGCCCCTACCTCTCTTTCGACCTCGGCGCGGGCGCCTCGGGGCGACTGAAGTCGCCTTACCCTATTCGTCCTCGGCGCGGGCCTCCCGGGGCGACTGAAGTCGCCCCTACCCTTCCGAGATTGTGAAAGAATTCGCCGTAGGCCGGGGTGAGGAACGAACCCCGGCATCCGCGGATTTGCAACCGGTTGAAATGCCGGGGTTCGCAAGCTCACCCCGGCCTACGCCATGCTGTCTTTCGGCCCATCGCAGGAATACTTGCACAGTCTCGGAGCGTGGGAGCGAGTAGCGCGAAGTCCACGAACGCTCCCATCAGCGATGGTGAGCGGGACCGGATGGCGCTTCAATCGCAGCGATAGCGTTCAAGGCCGTCGGGGGCAAGATCCTCGCCCTCGGGCCAGCAGATGCCACCGAGCGGATCGAGACCGACTTGCCGAAAATAGCGGTCCTGGCGAAGACGCCAGTATGCCTCGCGGCGCTGGATCAGCGGATCGAGGTCAAGTGTCCACTCGCGACCGTCGCCCATCAAGACACGCAAACGATACCCCGGCAACGGAGCAACCTGCTTGGCGCGCGGTAAAGGCGCTTCAACCTGTGAGCTCATCCCACTTCTCCCGCAGCTCGGCATGGTTCTCGAGAATGAAGGCTTTGATCTTTTTCGCCTGCGCCGGAGGCATCTGGCCTGCAAGTCGCTCACCATCATCGAGGCTGAATGATCCGGCGTAGTCTCCATACACGGCGTGGCAGTGAGGAACGCCATGATCGTCCATATACATGTAGATCGATATTCCGAAAAAAACGCGATTCGAGGCATATCCGGTTACTCTTTGATCGAGGCATCGATCTGATAAGTCTGCGCCGCATGCGTGCAGAGCACCACACCCCACCGCCCTGCAGGCACCGCCGGAGTTGGGCGTGGGCATGGCGGCAGGGACGCGGAGCGTCCCGGCGACACTCCCACGCGGAGAGATTGTGCAAGTAGTCGCTCGCGCTGCAGGACGGCGTGACCGTAGAGCAATTTGTCGCCGCTGTCGTGGGCGGAAACGCTCCGGCGTGATTTCGATCCCTTCGGTGTCTGCTCAGCGCTTGCGCGCAAAAGCAGGCGGTAACGGGGCAGGGCAATCGCATCAACCGCGGCTAATATTAGGAGTACCTGATTGAGCGTTCTGCCCGGCAGTCCGTGGCCGCTCAAAAAGGAGCTTTTCCAAGTATCGCTCGTCCCGGCCCGCCTTCAGACGTTTGTTCTGGATGCCAAGCTTGGTGCTGTCGTTCTTCAGCCGCGACATGGCGATATGGCGCAACACCGCGAGGTTCTCGCGGGCCTGCGTCTCGCGCACGCGGCAGGGTTGCCTTTCAAAGCCAGCACATCGTCCCCGCCTTGGTCGACGATCTGCTCGGCGATCTTCGTCTGACATCCCATTGCATCAATGGTGACGATGGCGCCCCTGAGCATCAGCAGCGCGAGCAACTGAGGAATGGCGGTGATCTCGTTGGATTTGGCCTCGATGGCGATCTGCCCGAGCACCACCCGGTTGGCGGTCGCCCACGCGCTGACCAGATGCAATGCCGCCAAACCCTTCGCCCGGTTGTGCGAACGGCGCAGCGTCTTGCCGTCCACGGCAATGATTTCCCCCGGGATGACCGTCCGGATCGAGGCGACCCAGGCGCGGAAACACGCCTCGAACGCCTCGGGCGCCAGCAGTGCGAACACCCGCCCGAAGGTGTCGTGTGCCGGAATGCCGTTGGGCAGCTCCAGGAATTGTCGAAACCACGCTTCCTTCGAGCGGCCGAACTGGGCGATGGCCACCCAACCGTCGGCGCCGCCGAGCGTCGCCGCGATCGCGATGATCACCATGTCGAGGAGGTTGTGCCGGCGTCGCAGCGTATCGCGCGGGTCTTCCAGAGCGCTGAAGTGGCCCAAGTAGAGAAGAATCGGTTTCCGGTGTCGCCATCGTCGCAGCCACATACGGCATAAAAATCTGCGTATTGTGGCGGGAATATGATTCTACGTCTAAAAGTATATCTTAATTCTCTGATGCGATTGCCCTGCCTTCCGGGGCAGACTCGATAATCGCTGTGAATTCACCTTTCATGCGTGACTCTCGTTGGTCTTAAGCATTGGATAACCGCTTCTAGATCAGGCACCAAGGAGGCGACGGCCCCTTCCGGTTGCCCGCGTGAGCTTGACCACGGTTTCGGCCGCATGGGCGCTCATGCGGTCGTTGATGCGTCGCCCGGCGAGGATGATCGTCAGGCCCTTGATGTCGTGTCGAGCTCAGCCGACAGTTGATTCGCGCGGGCAGCGATGTGCTCGATGCTCAAATCGGGCAAGCCTGTTTGGCGCCACGTCGTGTCATCGAACCTTTCTCGGTTGATGGAGACCACAAATCGCTCGGCTTCGACCAAACCGAGCGCGTCAATGAGAGCTCGCATGCCCCGCAGGCGGATTTCAGTTTCCGTTGTCATACCAGTGCTCCAACATGGCGAGAGCCTCTCCGGGCGGGATTACCTTTAGGGCCTCCGATGGCGACATCTTCTTCAGGAGCCGGTCGTCCGTCGTGACGAACAGGTCCGCACCGCCCGCCATCGCAGAGGCGACATGCAGGGCATCGTATCGGCCAAACCCGCGTCATGACAGCTCCTGTGCTTTCGCGAGGATTGCCGAGTCCGCGATCACGATGGCGCAGGCCAACGACCGCCATTGCTGGATAGCCAGGCGATGTTCATCGTAGGGGTTGTTCGCGTTCTCGAAGTCCAGCGTAGACGACCAGACTCAATCGCATTCGGATGCCTAGAGCCGGCCGTCGACCGTATCGACCGGCAGAATGGGAGGCATGGGGTCAGGTCGCCCTTGTAACACCTGATCCATCGGCACATCTTTCTTGGGGATTCGAGCAGGACATCGGCTCCGGAACAGCAACATCCGTCAGCAGCCCCTCGGCCATCCTGTTCGGCGGGCCGAGTGACCGCATCAATGCAGTAACTCGTCCAAGGTCTGTGCCTCGAGGATCCGGTCCGACCATTCCAGGAGTACTTCGGGATTGGCCTGCGTGACCCGCTCGCGCACCGTCTCGCTCGGTGGGCCGAACTTGCGCTCGATCAGGCGCAGCAGAATGGTGGCACGGCCATGCTGCTCGCCCCGCTGCTCGCCTTGGGCAATGTACCTGTCGATGAAGGTCTCCATCAGGGGCTCTCCGGAGAGGGTTTGTTCGAGGAGTGTGCGTACCTGTCGCTCAGTGAGCCGGCCGGTACCTTGGACATAGTAGCGCAGCAGGGATTCCAGAATGTCGAGCGCGGTGGGGTCGCGGCTGACCTTGGCGATCAGCCCGAGCAGCTCACGCAGCCGCTCGGCGGGCTGGTCGCTGTAGATGTGCCGGAGCGCGCTCCCTTCCCCTCCAGACCTTGCTGGCCCACCACGTCGTCTCAGATCAGGTCATCGAGGCTGGCGACATCGAAGATGCCGTCGAGCCAAGCGTCCGGTTGTGCGACCGGCGCCGTGTCGATGCGCTGCTCCGCGCCTGCGGACAATGGGCCGAAGCGATGCGCGAGCAGACGCTTGAGACTTTCGGCTTGGCCCCGGATTCTCCCCTGGCTTCTGGCTCGTGACGCTGAGCGTCGGGGCGCACTGCCGTTGATGCTATGGATCGGACTCGTGGGGGCTGACCCGCAAGACGTTGCGACGCATGTGTAGGCTCATCAAGCAGCGTCGGTGCGGCCCTGCGCGAGCTCAATCAGGCGCGGACACATCTGCCACAGCCCTGAGATCGGTCCGAGGGAAGTCGTCGCCTTTGTAGAGCAAGGGTTGTTTGCGAGTGCTCGCCAGGGCGTACGAGCAGCAGTCTCCGAGGTTGAGCGAGGCAGGGTGCGATCCCTTGCCGAAACGCGCGTAGGCCATGCGTGCCGCGCGCATCTGAATCACGTCGAAGGCCACGATCTCGATACCGAGATCCGCCAGCAACCCATCCAGCTCGGCGACAGCCTCCGAGCCCTTGCGCCGATAGAGCACGATCGACGTCTCCAAGACGGAAAGCGCGCTCTCGCCAACTCTCGTGCCAGGCGCTCGACTTCTTCGTTGACAATGGTGAGAGCCATAGCATTGATCTCCGATGCAGATGCATGCCTGAACTGTATCAAGCCTGCGCTTCGCCGGGGGACGCTAGCGACCCGGCCATCCTGAATCAGGAGGCATTGGCATGTCGCGTCTTGGCTCTTGCCATATCGCTCGAAAAACCAAAACGCCAGCACCTGCCCCAGAATCTCAGAACCTCAGTCCGCACAGCCCGCTATCGCAGAGGCGATATGCAGGGCATCGTATCGGCCAAGCCGAGGACTAAGGGTCAGGTCTTGATATGCGACATCGGACCAGAAGTGGGCGACGTCCCCTTCGGCTTGCCTGCGTGTGCACATCGATGCAACACCTCATCCAGACTTCGCGCTCGATGCTCGGTCCGCCAACTCGCTCCGACGCTCCCGAGAGTGTGCAGATACTCGCCGTAGATCGGATTCGCGCAGCCTCACCCGACGACGCGATCGGTGCCCGGGTCGACACCCCGGCTCAGTGCTCCGAGTCGGGCCGAGGGCCGCTTGCTCCTCGAAAGCGATCAGCTCGCTCTTGAACTCCTGCTCCAAACCCTCCGGCAACCGCAGCAGCTAATCCAGGACGCGAAACAGCTCCAGGATGTCCTCGCGGCCGTAGCCGCGTTCGTAGAGCAGCCGCACCAAGCGCGGGATGGATCCGCGGGAACAGGAGCGCGAGAAAGTCCGGGAAGTAGCGCTCCAGCGCTTCTTTCCAGGGGCTGTCGTAGTCGTCGCGCGAGGCGTCGGTCATCGATCGGGTCGTCCGATGGTCGGATTCACGCCCAGGGGAACACCGCGAGGCTATTCGGTCCGCGTGGGCGTGAGCTTGAGCCGGCCTTGTTCGTTTCGTCCGGCCCAGGCACGTTCAGCGGGGTTCCCGGGATCGTGGAGTTGATCTCGACCCCGCCGGCCGTCAGGGCAGCGGAGGACGACGACTGCACCTCGTCGATCCCGGGTGTTGCTGTTTCGCGGCCATCGCCTGTGGCTTTTCCGGCAGTCTCTTGTACAACGCCACGCACAGTGAGGCAGCAGGATGATGTCGATGACGCGGGGGTTGCGCAGGTCCGGGCAGTTTTCCTTGAAGGCGAGGCCGAGGACGAGGATGCGGCTGTTGCACACACCGATGCCGTTTTGGAGCATGAGTTTGGCCACGGTCTCGGCGACATGCGCGCCCATGCGGTCGTTGATGCGTCGCCCGGCGAGGATGACCTCGAGGTGGTAGCCGATGGCGACGGCCTTGTGGGTCAGAAAATAGGGGTCCACACCGATGCAGTGTCCGCCGACCAGGCCGGGGCGGAAGGGGAGGAAGTTCCATTTGCTCCCGGCGGCTTCCAAAACCTCCAGGGTGTCGATGCCGAGCTTGTCGAAGATCAACGCCAGCTCGTTCATGAGGGCGATGTTGAGATCGCGCTGGGTGTTCTCGATAACCTTGGCGGCCTCGGCGACGCGGATGCTGCTGGCCGGGTGGGTGCCGGCGGTGATGATCTCGCGGTAGAGGGCATCGAAGATGGCGGCGATCTCCGGCGTGGAGCCGCTGGTGACCTTTTTGATGGTGGTCAGGCGGTGCTCGCGGTCGCCGGGGTTGATGCGCTCGCCGACGGCGACGTTGTAGACCTGGTTGGCGGCTGCCGGGGCGGGCGCGGTGGCGGCCAGGAGATTGGCTTGCACGGCGTTGTCGATGTAGCAGAAGTCGCGGCTGGTCTCGCCGTCGCCGTTGATGAAGACCTCTTGGCCGGCGACGAGCGCGGCGGTCCATTTGGGGATGACCGCAGCATAGGCGCCTTCGGGGTCTTACCGTGGGCCGAAGACCTTGAAGTATCGGGCGATTTCCGGGAATGAGCATCCCGGCCGTGTAGGCTGCCAATGGTTACCGGGCGACTCAAGTCGCCCCTACACGTTGGTCGATGCTTTCCCGGAAATCACCTCGCAGACCGATGCTGTCCAGACCGTAGGCGCGCGCGAAGACGTCGGCGTACAGCTCGTTGACGACCTTGGTGACGGCGTAGGGCGAGAGCGGCTTGGTGCAGGACGTCGTCGACGCGGGCACAGGCTTGGCGGCAGTCGGCGAGGTTGCGGAGGTCGCCTTCGATGCAGTGGTACCGGTCCCATTGGGCGGGGGTCACCAGGGTTTTGACGTCGTCGAGGTTGTGCTGATGGCCGGTGGCGAAGTTGTCGAGGCCGACGACGGTTTGGTCGAGTTCAAGGAGCGTCTCCAGCAGGTTCGAGCCGATGAAACCGGCCACGCCGGTGATGAGCCAGGTGCGGGGGCTCTCGCGGAGGGCGCGTTGGACGCTGTCGAAACGAGTCATGAGGTTCCGAGCCGGGGGTTGGCTGTTGGCATTCCGGGTCGTTTGCGCGGTTGCACCGCGATTGACTGGATCACAGCGATGGAGGCGAAACGGCATGCGGTGTACCGCCTAAGGGGTGCCGTGATGGGGATGGTTGTTGGGGCGACTTTAGTCGCCCATAAGCCTCGGCGCGGGCATCTCGGGGCGACTGAAGTCGCCGCTACCCTGTTCGACCTCGGCGCGGGTATGTCGGGAGTGTGTAGGGGCGACTTTAGTCGCCCATAAGCCTCGGCGCGGGCATCTCGGGGCGACTGAAGTCGCCGCTACCCCTGTTCGACCTCGGCGCGGGTGTGTCGGGAGTGTGTAGGGGCGGCTTTAGTCGCCCGGTAACCATTGGAGGCATGCACGGCCGGGATGCTCATTCCCGGAAATCGCCTAAGTGTCGATCGGTGCTCTTACGGGAATCACCTTCGTCCCGATCGATGGAATGGATGTCTTCGGGATCGTCGAGAAGGCTTCTCGGGTCGGGATCACACAGCTTGATCGATAATCGGGTGATGCTGAACGGGTCCACGGGATCGCTGTGGATGAAGAAGCGTGCGACCAGGCTCACATGCCGGGGCGCTTTGACCCGGCCGGCCATCAAGCCCATCTCGTTGCGACGTGTCCGTTGGGTGAGGTATTGGAGCCACTTCAGCACGGGCCAGGTCCGGGCGAAGTGGCTCCAAGGTCGCACGAACCGCCCGGTCGCATGCTCGGGTCCGATTGGCCTCGGGCGGCGCGTCGGGTTGAGGGGGTCCGGATTTCCCGGTTGGCTGCTTTCGAGCGGCTCGAAGCGCCGGAGGGCATGCGGGGTGTGCGTCAGCTCTTGCCGATCGGGTGCGGAATCGGGCCGGTCATTGTCGGCTTGCTGCCACCAACCGAGACCTTGCGCGATGCTCGTCCTGCTGCAGCACCTCGGCGCGCAGGCGCTCGATCTCGGCCTGCAACGCGACAGAGTCCGCTTCCTTGTTCTCGAGCACGCGGGCCGTGAGCTTCGCTTTCTCCTCTAGTCCCAAAGGGGTCAGGGGATAGCAGTAGCGGTGGTGCCCTGTGCTGTCGGGGTTGACCTGCATCTCAACCCAACCCCGCTGGATCAGGGTGCGTAAGCAATTGTTCACATTGTTCAGACTGACCCCCAGCGCTTTGGCGAGGTTGCGCTGTTGTGCCTCGGGGTTGTCTTGCAGGAGCCGGATGGCGTTCAGAACGAGATCGTCGGACAGGTTTGCGGTGTTCATGCGTCGTCGGCGAGATCTTCCGGCGCGTTGCGGAGCGGCGAAACACTCGAGGGGCGTGTGAGAGCAACAACAGGCGGAGCTCGGGGTTAGACCGGGTGCTTTTTGCCGCCCAATCCGGCGTCTGGAGCCTAACCGCGCGACCCGCAAACGTCGTCTTCGGGCACGCTAACGCCCTACCCTGTCATGAATAGGCATTAAAATCAGAAGCATGGCGAAATTGCATTGTCTTTCGGCGTCGACCGGAAGGCAGGCGCATCCTATATCAGAGATTCCGCGACAAGAAGGGTCGAGCCCTAGCTGGTGGGGACTATCGGATCCTGTGCGAGCTCTGCGACGACGAGCTGATCGTTCTCGTGGTCACCATAGGACATCGGCGCCAAATCTATCGTAAACCGTAGCAACCTCCGGCATCCTCCTTGATCGGCTCCCGCGGCCAGCGTCTCCCCCGGCGAGCATCTCGAAGCCGAGGGGCATTGGGCAACGATCGCCAGCACGGGTTGCAATACAAGGCGACGAACCTGCGGATCGTCCCGCCGCGCAGCCTGGAGGGGATCGAGCGCTATCTCGGCTCCGGGATGGTCAAGGGCATCGGACCGCACTTCGGCCGCATTCTGTCAGAACACGGTCGGCAGCCCGAACTCTGTTCGCCCTCACTTCACATTAAATTTCACACGTTAGCCAGTGTGCGCTACCTTCGAACCAGAGACTCTCGGAGGTTGGAACCGATAGAGGAGACGCCCCGCCGTGACTGCCAATGAGACCCCACTGACGGGCCCACCGCCAGCCGAGGTGGCGCTTAGGGACGCCCCTCTGGTGCGCGTGATCGCTCAAGTGCGGTTCCCGCTGGTGGCGTCCGTGGAGAAGCGCGACTTTATGGCGCCATTCCAGGAGGCAGTCCGCGCACGCGACCGTGCGGCTGGCACGAGGATTCGCAGAGCGCATCTACAGCGTCTTTCGCTGGGTAGTAAACGATACGTTCCTAAGGCGCTACGGAGGTCAACCATGACTTCACAGCCCCCTGCTTTCGAGACGGCACAAATGCGTCCGCGTCCGGACGCGACCGGCTTTGGCGGCATTCGAGAGCGTGCGCCTCCGCGTCGGATCTCGGGTCTGACCTGGGAACAGCTCGGTGAGATCTTCGATGTATCGCGGCGAAGCATGCACTTCTGGGCGAGCGGTAAGCCTCTAAACGCCCACAACGAGCAGCGGCTGATGCAGGTGCTGGACGTTATTCGGACAACAGACCGCAGCGACGCGCGGTCAACCCGCGCAGCGCTCTTCGAGGTGAAAGAGGGAACGACCGCGTTCGCCTTGTTGAGCGCGGAGCAATTCTGAAGAGGCCCGTGCGATTCTGAGCGTTGGCACTGCTCGATCAAGACCTGCGCTCGCAGAGCTGACTGCCGCAGCTCAGGCCGACCGGAAACCTCTGCCCCCACTCGATGACCTGACGGCCCGCGACTACGTGGAGAGCGATCCGTTGGACATCGACCACCTTTCCAGTCGCGATGAATAGCCGTTTCCATCCCTGGCGGGTCCGCTTCGATCGGTGCGCGCGCGTCTCGCACGCGCTTACCCTCGCCCGCCCCGTCACACCTCGTTTGCGCGCGACGCCGGGCCAACGGCTGCGAATGCCTCGTGGAACGCGACAGTGCCCCGCGGCATCCTCCCGTCGAAGGACACGGCGAAGAAAACCTCCGGCGGAACGCCCTCAAGGACGAGCTGCGGGCAGTTCTCGAATCCGAACCTTCGGTAGTATTCCGGATGCCCCACCAGGCAGCAGCCGCGCGCATGCATGCGCTCGAGCCGCGACAAGCCTTCACGCACCAAGGCTTGGCCGATCCCTCGGCGCTGAACCTGCGGCAAGACCGACACCGGGCCGAGTCCGTACCAATCCCCCGTACCGTCCGACAAGGTCACGGGCGAGAACGCGATGTGGCCGACGACACGGCCATCGAGCACCGCGACGAGCGAGAGTGCAAGGACCTCGGCGGCGCGGAGCGCGTCGATGATGAAGTGTTCGGTCTGGTTGCTGATCTCCAGGTCCCGAAACGCCGCGACCGTCACCTCGGCGGGACGCGGAACCCCGAAACTCAGTTTCAAAACGCGTCCTCGCCGTAGGAATAACCGGTTGCATCGACGCCATTCGGAGAGTCCATCGGCATTCCGGTGGATGGGTTGATCCAGATTCAATGCGCGCTACACGCGCTTGCTCCTGTTCATCCCCGACCTCCGATCCGCTCTTGAAACATCATCGGGACAGTGCCGTTGGGCCGAAGTGAAGAGGCCCTTCAACCTCGACGTGCCGATGCTTCAGGACCCCGATCGCTCGCGAATCTCACCGAGCGTCGCGATTACGACACCGTAATCGATGTGGGCTTTGTTGACACCGTCTTTTTGATAGAAGCTCGGGCGATTTCCGCAAACTTCCATACCCGTAGGTTGTGCTGACGATAGGAGGCACAACTTGCGCCTACGGTTGGTTGTGCCTCGCACGGCTCGGCACAACCTACGCCCTTGGCATAAAGGTTTCCGGAGTTCGCCTCGGACACCGTCATCCGGGTCAGGTCGATCGCACTCTGGTCGGCATTGCCGAACCACGCGTTGTAGTTGCCGCGTGATTCGGGTTGGGCCAGCAGATCCAGCACCTCGCCGCGAGGACCCGGCGTCACGCTGGGTTCCGTGACCGGGGTTCCGCTTGAAAGGGAAGCGCCGCTCGGTCCATCAGTCTTTTTTTTGAGCCGATGCCTTGCGTATTGTAGGTGCCGATCAGGCGCAGATCGCTGTCGTCGCGCGACACCGCCGAGCGTTCGACGAGGTCGGCCACATGTTGCCCCCTCGCGCCGCCTCCTGCCTCGTCGATGACCGCTTGACGAGCCGCCTGTTGCGCAGCGCTCGGCGCGAAGGCAAACACGGAGTTCGTGGCTTCCCGGAACAGGGTCTGCGGGGAATCCGTCAGACCGTGGCCGGCAACCTGCTGCAGGCGGGCGTCGATCATGGCGCCCCGTGCCTGCGTCCAGCCGGCCTCGCCTCCTGCGGCCTCCCGTCCGGCGGCGACCGCCGCCGAGACATCGCCTCCGCTCGCCAAGGTGGAGCCGAAGGCCTTCGCCGCCGCGACGGTCTGCCCCAGAGCAGCCGTGACCCCGGCGCTCGCCAGTGCCCCGGTGTCCGCAAACTTCACGAAGGTGCCCCGACTTCGTTGTGGACGGCCTGCGCTGCCGGGCGCGGCAAGATCGCACGCCGGTCGATCTCCGCCCCGATGCGTTCGCGCACCTGCTTGCGCACCTGATCCTGTCTGGCGGCAAGGCGCTCGGCTGCCGACTCGCGGTTGGCGGCGTGGAAGTTGTCGGCCGCATTGGGCCGATACTGGGTCTCGACCGAATGCCCGTGCGTCTCGATGTCGCCGCGCAAGCCTGCGACGTCTCCGCGAGGATCCCGCACATCGCCGTTCTCCACAGCGCCTCGCGCGGCGCCGAAGCGTGGAGCCTAAAAAGAGCAGTTAAAACGCAAAGGCGCAAAGAACGCAAAGGCGTTCAGTGCCTTGCTTCAATGAGGCTATTCACCCAGAGGGTGAACGTCGTTCGCATTGCAGTTTCTTGCCCTCCTTTGCGTCCTCTGCGCCTTTGCGTTTCCAAATGCCGGGTTTAGGTTCATGGCGATCGTGCTGGCGGCGGCGATCGGCGACGGCTGGCTGCGCCGTCGCATCCGGCAATACGGGTTCGTCTACGCCAGCCCGCTGGCGCATCACACCGGCAACGCACGCGAGCTCGAGGTGCTGCGCGGGGAAATCGATCAGCTCCCGGAGGCACTCGCCGCGCAGGCGCGGCAGACGGCAAGCCCGCCGGAACTGCCGCAGCCGGAGCGGCCCGGCGATGTGGATCGGGCAGCGCCGACGGAAACCACCGCGGAACCGCACCGACCGGCGCCGATGGAGGCGCTGTTCGAACCGCCGACGACACCGCCGGCCATGCCGGGAGCCGCACCCTCCTCCGCCGTCCCCGCCCAAGCACAGGGACGCACCTTGCAGATCCGCACGGTCGCCGCGCCGGCCTCGACGGCCCCAGACACGACACCCTCCCCCGGCACCCCCGAGCCCGGCTCCGTCTATATCCCCGCCGGCGCCATCCTCAAGGGGGTGCTGCTCAACGGCATCGACATGCCGACCGGGCAGAACGCCCGCAAGGATCCCGTGCCGGCCCTGATCCGGGTCAAACATCAGGCGATCCTGCCCAACCGAGTCCGAGCGGATCTGCGCGAGTGCTTCCTGCTGGTCGGCGGCTTCGGCGATCTGGCCTCCGAGCGGGCCTATCTGCGCGGGGAGACCTTCAGCTGCATCCGCAACGACGGCGGCGTGATCGAGATCCCCATCGACGGCTACGCGGTCGGCGAGGACGGCAAGGTCGGGGTACGCGGGCGGGTGGTCTCCAAACAAGGTGTCCTGCTCGCCAAGGCGCTGCAGGCGGGGTTCCTGCAATCCTTCTCGCAGATCTTCAACCGCATACCGACCATCCCGGTCAACACCGGCTCGGGTACGGACCTGCAGTTCCAGTCCATGCTCACGCCCCAAGCCCTGAGTGCCGCCTCGGCACAAGGCGTCGGCGGGGCGATGGATCGTCTGGCGAACTACTATCTGGACATGGCCGAGCAGCTGCTGCCGGTGATCGAGGTCGATGCCGGACGCGGGGCGGAGCTCATCCTCAACCGCGGGGTGTCGATGAAGCTGGCCGATGTGGTGGAGTAGCATGAAGGTGATGGTTCAATCTACATCCCAGAAAGCTAGACTAACAGCGCTGCCAAAAGCGCCGGGGGGAGCCCCATCCCGCGAGCACGACTGTTGTGGACGAAATGAAAAAAGCTCGGATACATCGGGAGTTCGACTTTGGCCATTTTTCCTGGCCGACAAATTTTCTTAGATCAATGCCTTATGATACTCGAAAAGATTGGCGAGGGTTTACGCTCCGACGCGGTGGCATCCCGATTCCCGCTTATTGTCTACCCCCACGATGACTCAGGCGTCAGCTCCCTTGGGAACTGCCAAAATGGCCAAAGTCGAGCGGCGGGCAGGGGCTGTTTGCACTCGATGCCCTCGCGCAACTGTTGCGTCATGCGCTGGGCGTCATCCTTGTGAAGGCCCGGTTCTTGGGCGATCCGCCGGTTGGACAGGTTCACGCCCATGAAATACAGGCATAACACCCGGGTTCGCGGGGGGCTGATGATGGCCGGCCAGAATCGTCCCGATCAAATCATCGAACCAGCACCCGCAGCCTTTGCCGCGGTACTTCTGCCGCTCGGAGTGCATCGGATCTCGGCCCCGCTTGCTGATCGCGGCCGAGGCGCAATGCACGCAGCGCAGTCCCTTAGGCCAACGCAGGGCACGGACGGTCTCGAAACATTTGGCGTCTTCGACGAGATTCTGGATGTTCAACATGGGGCGCGCTGCCTGACCACTTCAAAAGGGACAATAAGTTACTCCCACGACCCGCTTCGCGCCGAATCCAGTGCTCTCCACGGATGCCCGCCTCGACTCTGTCGGGAAGTTTTTGGAATGCATAAAGGGCCAACCCGTTGGAACCGCAATGCCGATTGATTCGGGTCCTGTTCCGAATGCTTTGGCCTGGCTGCAGGTCTGGGTCATCGGCTCGGTTGCGGCGGTCTTGATGGTCATGATGGGCGGTGTGCACCCGGGGCCGCGCGCTTTGGCCGGGGCGGCGATCGCCGGTCTGTTCTTTTTGACCTGGACTTGGCGTCTCGCTCGCGGCTCGGGGCCGGATGCTCGGGATCGCGCTTGGTTGTGGGTCTGGCTGGCGGTCTCGGGGTGGATCGGATTGCAGCTTCTGCCCCTGCCGCGGGGGTTCTTCGATTGGATCGGCGCTTATCCGCCCGATCTGCTTGCGCAGTATCCCGAGCTGCCGATTACCCGGCTTTCGCCCAATATCGCCGCCACCCTCGGATACTGGGGGATGTTTACAACCTATTGGGCGGCGGCCGCCTTGACGGCGGAGCTTCCGCGGCGACACCTGGCGGTATTGGTCGGGATTCTGATCGGGCTGGTCTTCGCCGAGGCCCTCTACGGCTTCATCGCCCACCTGGGGAGGTTCGAGACGGTCCTTGGGCTTTGGCCGGCGCCTGGCGATCACGCTGTCGTGGGCGGCACCTTTTGGAACCGCAATCACCTTGCGGGACTCCTGGCGCTCGGATGGTCCCTCGGGATCGCGTATCTCTTGTTCGGCACCCGGATCCGCCCGGTGCGCGTCCATGAGGTGCGTTACCTGCTTGTCCTCGTTTTCAGTCTGGTCATGGCCTTGGCCCTGTTCAATTCCTTGTCGCGGTTGGGGACGGCCTCGGCGCTCTTCGGGCTGCTCGTCTTCGTGCTGCTGGCGCGGGCGAATCGGGTCGGGCGGGTGGCCGGATTGGAGCGATTGTGGCTGTCCTTGGCGGGCCTGGTGGCCTTGGGATCGGCGATCGCCTTCGGGCTTGCACCCCTGTTGCTGAGGTACTCGGCGGTCGTGACCGATACGGGGCGTTTGGAGGCGTTGCTTCCACTCGCGCATCTGCCGGCGAAGAGCTGGATCGCCGGCGTCGGCGCCGGCGGGTTCGAGGACATCTTCAAGCTGGTTCAGCCGGCTTCGCTCGCCCCGACCTTCGATTATCTGCACAACGACTGGGTGCAGTTCGTGCTTGAATTCGGCGTGCTCGGGACCGTCCTGATCATGGCGGCGTTGGTAGTTTGGTGGCACCGAGCGGGACCGAGTCGGCTCAATCGGCTGCGCGCCGGTGCGGCCGGCGGGATCCTCGCCATCGCACTGCACAGCTGGGGCGACTTCAACCTGCAGATCCCGGGCACCGCCTTCGCGTTCTGGGTGGTCGTGGGGGTGTTGTGCAACCGCGCACTCGAGCGTGAAGAGGTCGCGCTCAGGGGCGCGGACGCAGTAAGCCGAGCCAGCGGCGTCGGGCCGGCGCCTTTCCGGGGGCAGCGCAGGGCGCGAGGCTCACGAGATCCTCGCCGGTGAGCAAGCGTCGCGGGTCAGCAGGGTCGCTGCGTCCTCGCCCAGCCATTCGGCGACGCTTGCACGCCCGACGGCCAGGGTGTCCGGGCTGCGCCCCGCGGGGCGATGTGCATCCGAGGCGATCAGGTGGACCCATCCCGACTCCAGCCAGCGACGGCACAGGCGCTGCATGCGCTCGCCGAAATCGCCGCTGCAACTCTGTGCCGTAAGCTGCGCCTTGCATCCCCGGGCGATCCATTCCGCCAGTTGCTCCGGTCGGCGCGCGAGCGTCTGATTGCGCTCGGGGTGGGCGATCACGGGCGTCACCCCGCGATAGAGGAGCTGCTCGAGGATGGTCTCCGCACCCATCGGGATGGATGCTTTGGGGAGCTCGACCAGTGCGGCCTTGCCCAGGCCGTTGTAGGTCAGCGCGGTGCCGTCCGAAAGCCGGCTCGGCAACTCGGGCACCAGATGCAGCTCTGCGCCGGGATAGAGCCGAAGCGGGATCCCGGCTTCGAGAAGACGTTCCTGCAGGTCTGCCGACGCTTGCCGAATCTCGTCGGCGGAGTTGCTGTAGACCCCGTTCAGGTGATGCGGGGTGCATACGAGCTCCTCGATCCCGCTCGCGGACGCGGCGCGGGCCATGTCGAGGGCGACCTCGAGCGTATGCGCGCCGTCGTCGATGCCCGGGAGGATGTGGCAGTGACAATCGGTCATCGGTCTCGATTCCAGTCGAATGTGTTGTGGGCAAGCGCCCGATGTGCGGATCGATCGGACTCGGCGGTCGCGATCGTCGCGTATCGCCCCGACCGCTCGTCGGTCAGACGGTGCGCGACAGGGCTCGAGGAGCGAAGAGGCTGCGCGCCGGTTCGCAATGCACGCAGACCAGACGCTTTGTCGGCTATACTTGGAACGCAGCGGTTCATCACGTATGCTTGCGAGATAAATTACACGTAAAGGAGATTTGAGATGTCGATGCATCAATCCCGCGGTCTGTCAGTCGTCGCGCTTCTCGTATCCCTCGGCTTGTCCGTCAATATCGGGGCTGCGGAGATCATCGGCAACCTGTCGACCGATCAGGCGGCAACGGTGACGGGGCAGGGTCTCGAGGTCCAGGTGCGACCCGGTCAGGATTACGTGGTGTTCTCCGGTGACACAATTCGATCCGGTGCGGGTGAGGGGTCGTCCGTTCTGACCATCCCGGAGACCGGGATCATCAAGCTCTCTGCGGACTCCGCGGCCGCCGTCGAGCGCTCGGACGCCCGTTATCTGCTCACGATCGCGCGCGGAGAAGTCGGATTCGACCTCGTCCCGGGCGCGAAGGTCTTTCTCGTGAACGGTGACGAGCTCATCGACCTTGGGCAGGGTACGGGCAAGGGTGCCGTGGCCGTCTCCACCGACGGCGCGGAGGGTTACCTGGTCTTGGTCGATGCATCCGGCGACGTCCGGATCGTGCATCTGCAGACGAGTGCATTGGTCTACGAAGGACAGCCGAAGGCGGAGTTGATCCAAGCTCAATTCGGCCAGGCTCCGGCTCCACTACTCGGTGTCGGCGGCGCCGGTACCGGCGGTTTCGGAGGTGCAGGCGTCTTTGCGGGTCTTGGAGCGGCGGGGACAGCCGGCCTGCCCTTGGTCGTGGCCGCCACCGTTACGGCATTCGCAGTCATCGACGCGAATACGACCGTTTTTCGCAGGGACGAGGCCACCCCGGCGAGCCCCGTAACACCAAATAATTAGCCGCTTTGACCTGATGGGTGGCGCCATGTAACGCCGTGGCCTGACCACAAGGCATCATGAGATGTCATGGGACGAGTGACATCCTGACCGGCGGCATCCCCGCGTCGAGACTGCGTCCGCGCGATTCGAAACGATCGCGCGCGGGCGCGCCGCCGCACCTGCCCTTCGATGCCATTGACAATCGATCTCCGGGGGCGACGCTCGTATCGATATACGTGCGCCTTTCCTCGACGACGCATCCTTTCCGAGAGTTCCGGCTTGCGAGGGCGTCGCCATGACGGTGTTTGAATAATGAGTCGTACGCTTTTCGCCCGGTGCTTTATGTTGTTTCCGGTGTTCGTGATTGCGCTCGTGGGCTGCGCGAGCCCCCGGAGCGATGGATCGGATGCCGCCGCGGCCGGGTCGATCGCCGCGGAGGCACAGGCCCGAGCGGATCAGGCGCGGGTCATGGATCTCAATCGCCAGCTCACACTGGCCGCCACGTCGCAATCCTCGAACCTCTCCAGCCACGACTATCGTCTGGGGCCGGGCGACGTCATCAAGATCGAGGCCCCCCAGGCGCCGGAGATCAACAGTCTCAGCGTGCGCATCACGGGTCCGGGCACCGTGAACCTGCCCCTGGTCGGGGAGATTCGTTTGGGCGGTCTCACCACCGCCCAAGCCGAGCAGTCACTGATGCAGCACCTGAGCAAGTACATCCACTCGCCCCAGGTTGCGATCTTCATCAACGAATATGCCTCCCAGGAGGTGACGGGAGCGGTCGCGAGACCCGGTGTCTATCCCATGCAGCGTCCGCGAACCCTCTTCGAGGTGCTCTCCATGGCCGGCGGCTTGTCGCCGAATGCGGGGTCGACGGTGAGTCTGCGTACCGGTGTGCCCGATCCGGAAACCGGCCAGGTCGCGACTCACAATCTCATTGTCGACCTGCGCGACCTGGTGAAGGATCCGAGCGCACAGGCGTTGGCGCTGCGCGGCGGCGACAGTGTCTATGTCCCCGAGGCCGGCGTCTTCTTCGTCGAAGGCGCAGTCGGCAAATCAGGGTCGTATCCGCTGCGCCCGGACATGACTGTTCTCAAGGCGATCGTCGTGGCGGGGGGAACGGATTGGACCTCGGTCGAGAAGAATATCCGGGTGATCCGGCACGACGGGAGCGGATCGCCGCGGGAGATTCCGGTCGATCTCGTGGCGATCCGCGACCTCGGGCAGGAGGATATGCGTCTCCAGGACGGCGACGTGGTGGTGGTCGACACCAACTATGCCAAGAAGGGCGCTGTTGTGATGTGGAATCAGGCCCTTAGGGTGCTCTCGTTGGGCATTCTTTATCAGTAGGCCAGCCTAAACAGGATGATCGCGTGAATCCATTGCCGCCGCCCAGTCCATCCGCCTCGGCGCGGGTCCCACAGTTGCGCCAGCCGGATCGGTTGGCGACCTACGAGCCGCCGCATTACCCTGAGGCGGTCGACGACGACGGCCTCGATCTGCGCGAGCTCTGGCGGATCGCGCTCAAGTATCGGCGCACCATCCTGCTGTTCGCCGCCATCGTCATCGTGACCGTGGTCTCTGCGACCCTCATCATGCGCCCGATGTATCGGGCCACGACGGTGCTCGAGGTCTCCCCGCAGAGCCAGGGGATCGTTCAATTCCAGAACGTTCAGAGCACCCAGCAAGACTCGGCCACCTTCCAGCGCACCCAGATCGAGATCATCAAGAGTCGAGTCGTCGCCGAGGCCGTGGTGAAGCGGTTGAATCTCGGCGAGCACCCGGCCTTCAACGGCGAGCTTCGGCAACGCGATCTCGCGGCCGGGCTCCGCGAGATCTCCGCGATGCTGCTTCATCCGCTGAAAGACGGCATATCCGCGCTCTTCGGCGGGGCAGGGGGGCAGGCCGCGGACGCCGATGGGCTCGGGAGTAATGCGACCCCGCCCGAGGACGCCGAATTGCGTGCCCTCGTCGGCCGGGTCCAAGGTGGGCTCACGGTGAACCCGATCCGCGCCTCCAATCTGATCGAAGTCAGTTTCGAAAGCCTCGATCGTCAACTCGCGGCGACCGTGACCAACGCGGTTGCCGACGCCTATCTCGCGCTTAGTGCCCGCAAACGATTCGAGTTGTCGAGCGGTGCCGAGTCCTATCTGAAGAGCGAAATCGAGGACCTGCAGGGCAAGCTCGAGACCTCCGAAAAAGACCTTTACGCCTTCGCGCGCCGTAATCAAGTCGTGGATCTGGAGGATCGCAACAACATCATCTCGACCCGTCTGACCGAGCTCAACATCAACCTCTCCAAGGTCAAAGGCGAGCGAATCGCGGCCGAGTCGCTCTACCGGCAGTTAACGCAGGCGAACGTCGACAGTCTGCCGACCGTCCTGCAGGACGGCCGTATGACCGACCTCAGGGGGCAACTCTCCAGCCTGCGCGCCGAGTACGCGCGCTTGGGTCAGACCTACACCTCCGAGTATCCGCGCATGCAGGAGCTGCGACGCCAGATGGACGACATTCGCGCGACCCTGGAAAAGGAGCTCGGCAATCTCGTGGAGAGTCTCGAGGTGAATTACCGCCAGCTCGCCGATCGCGAGGAGCGGCTCACCCAGGCGGTCGAGCAACAGAAACAGGATCTCCTGGAGCTCCAGGATCGCGCGGTGCAATACAACATCCTCAAGCGCGAGTGGGAAACCAACAGTCAGCTCTACAGCGGTCTGCTCGAACGCATGAAGGAGGTCGGTGTCGCGGCCGGCATGGAGCGCGACACGGCCTCGGTGATCGACCGTGCGCTCGTGCCCGGCGGCCCGTTCGCACCCAGCCTCAGTCGAAACCTTGCGATCGCGACCGTGCTCGGCCTGATGGGCGGGATCGGTCTCGCGTTGCTCCTGAATCTTCTCGACAACAGTGTCCGAGACCCCGAGGAGGTCGAGCGTTTGGTGCATCTGGCCAGTCTCGGCTTGTTGCCGCGCGTGGATTCCAAGACCATGGCGCCTGCGGTACGGATCGAGCTGATGGCCCATCTGCAACGCGAGCAGGGTCTCTCCGAGGCGTTCCGGTCTATCCGCACCAGTCTCATGTTCGCCACACCCGGCGGTGCCCCGAAGGTGCTGATGGTCACCAGTGCCGTCCCCGGCGAAGGCAAGACCACCGCATCGACCAGTCTGAGCATCGTCTTGGCGCAAACCGGTGCATCCGTCCTCCTGATCGATGGCGATCTGCGCAAACCGCGTCTCCACAAGATTTTCAACGTGCCGCGCGGCCCCGGGCTGACGGAGTATCTGGTGCAGGGCGATTCCGACGCCTTTTACTCGACACCCGTCGAAAATCTGACCCTGATGGTCGCCGGAACGCCGCCTCCGAATCCCGCCGAGCTCCTCAGCTCCGGCGCGACCGATCGCATGCTCGAGGAGATGTCGCGCCGATACGACTACGTGATCCTCGACAGCAGCCCGGTCATGGGTCTCGCTGACCCCATCGTGCTTGCGACCAAGGTCAATGGTGTACTTTTGGTCTCGGCTGCAGGGGCGGTAAGCCGCGGCGCTCTGCGCGAGGCCGTCAAACGCTTGCGGGCGGTGGATGCGCCTTTGGTCGGCTCGGTGCTCAACATGGTCGAGCCGCACAGCAGCGAGTACAGCTACTACAACCGCTACTACTACAATTACGGTTCGTCCGAGGAAACGGCCCTGCACCGCGAGGCGGCTTGACCCCTTAGGCGAATACCGGAAACCCTCATACCAACGGCGTAGGTTGTGCCGAGCCGCGCGAGGCACAACCAACCGTCGGCGCAAGTTGTGCTTCCTATCGTCAGCACAACCTACGGGTATGGAAGTTTGCGGAAATCACGTTAAACCGCCTCGCTGAGATGCGGTTTAGTGTCGGCACGACGGCTATCGAGTCTTTCTGAATCCATCCCCTTCGACAAGGCTTCCGTAACCTGTGTCTCGCGCTCTCGCCCTCGTCGTCTTGACCGTCTTTTGCCTGCTCTGGGCGACGGCCGCCCTTCAGGGTTGGTGGGTGGGTCGCCTGGCGGGCGGGTCGACGCATGGCACGCTCCCCGGCGATGCACTCGTCGACCCTGCGATGCTGCCGATCCCGCCGCGTCTGCCCTGGAGCGGCGGCGACGCCGCACGCGAGTGGGCGCGCCGTCTTCTGCCCCTGTCCGGAGACGCGTCCGAGCCTCGCAAGCTGTTGGAGGTGAGCCTGCGCGAACGCCCACTCTACGCCCCGACCTGGCTCGACCTGGGTGAGCTGCTCGCCTCGTCGGGCGATCGGGAGGGCGCCGCACGGAACATCCGCGTCGCCCGCGCATTGTGGCCCGAGCGCGCGACCTTGCAGCAGCGCGCAGCCTGGATGCAGGTCGCCTTGGGACCCCCGGACGCGGCACTCGCCGCACTTATGGACTACTGGGCGATTGCCCCGCAGGACGGGCTGCGGACATTGGGGCTTGCACGCCGTTTCGAGCCGGCGCCCGAGGCATTGGTCGATGCTGCGGCGCAGGTCTGGTCGAGCGGGCCGCACGACGCCTTGGTGTATCAGCGTGGTCTGCTCGATCTTGCTCGCCGGGCCGGCGATCTGCCATTGGCACAGGCGCTCTGGACCCGGCTCGACGACAGGAGCCGCGCCCTGGATGACCTCTTGTTTCCCTATATCCGAATGCTCGCGGCCCAAGGGCGACACGCGCAGGCGGATGCGGTTTGGGAGGATGCGCTCGGTGAGCCGCCGGGGCTCGTCGACGGCCGCTTCGAGGAGCCGCTTGTCCAGCTCGGTCCCGACTTCAGGCCCGGTTGGGCTACGCCCGGCTGGCGCTATCACGCGAGCGGCGACGGTTTCAGGATCGGCGTCGAAGGGCCGCAGGGCGATGCCGGATCCAGCAGTTTGCGTATCGACTTTCTCGGCACCGCGAATGTCGACCTCGCTCAACCCAGCCAGATCATGCGCGTGCGGCCGGGCACCTCCTACCGCCTCCACGGCTACTGGTCGGGCGAGGACATCACGACGCGCTCGGGGGTCTTCGTGGAGCTTTACACCGTCGAGACCCGGCCGGTGGTCCGGGTACAGACCCCGCCACGTTGGGGAAGCTGGGCCCGGGAGCCCTTCGAGCTCGAGATCCAGGTTCCGGAGGACGGCCTGCTCGTCGCCGTTCGGGTTCGGCGCGCCGCGACCACCGCCCTGGACCGCATCTTGAGCGGAACACTCCGGCTCGATACGCTGGAATTTCAGCCCATGCAACCATGATTCCGGGATGATCGAGGACTGGCCACGACATCTGGCGCGGACCCTGGTGTCCGGTAGGGCCACTGCCACGCTCGAGCAACAGCTCGATGCGCTTCTCATCTGGCTGGGCAACCCGGACAACCCGAACGTCGCTGTCCTCGACGATGCGATCGCACGCACGGGGCTCACGCGTTTGGATGCCGCGGGCCGTGCCTACGACATCCTGGATCGTTTTCTCTTCGCCGTGCCGAACGGGTCTCCCGAACACATCCTCGCCCTGCGCGACACGGCCGACCTTGCTGCCGCGAAACAGCGCTACCGGTGTCTGATCCAGGCCTACCACCCGGATCGTCATCCCGCGCGGGTCCTCGTGCACAACGAGCGCACCGAGCAGATCAACATCGCCTATGCCGCCTTCGAGCGTGGCGTGCGCGAATCGGCGTCGCGCGGCGCCGCGGCGTCCGACCCCGGTTCGACGCGAATAAAGCCCCGCGCTCGTCGGCGTCGACCCTCGAAACAGGTCGATCCCTACCCCTTGGGTGCGGCACCGTCGCGCCAATTGCTCGGGGCGCGGCTGCGCCGATGGCTGGGCGGTGCCGAGTCCTTCCAAGCACGTTTTTTCGTCGGTCTGATCCTGCTCTGCACCTTGCTTCTGGCATCGCTGCTCTATCCCGAGCCGGCTCCGCAAAGGCTTTTGGAGAGGCTCGATGTGCCTGCGTTGCTTGCGTCCGAGGCAGGTTTCGACGGCGTCGAGCGTGCGCAAGCCCCGTCGGATGCTGCGGAGCTACGCCTCGTTGCGCGGCCGACGGCGATCGCCCCGGTACAGACGCAGCCCCGCCTGGACGCTGTACCGCCCCCGTCGCTGCTCGGTCAATCCCGATCCGAAACGGTAATCCTCCCCGATGTACCGGCCCCTCCGGTCGGGATCGCGCCGATTCGCCCGGTGCAGGCGATCGAGCGCTCGCCCGCGCTGGCCCGCTCCTCGGATTCCTCCGCCGACGCGCCCGTCCAGCCGGCTCGCAATCGCCCCCCTGCGGTCGACGAGACATCGAGCAAGGCGGCCTCCAAGACGGCTCCCCCCGCGGACACCTTCAAGGGCGCACCATCGCCACCGGGCCGATCGTTCTCCCCGGCACCCGAGTCCTCCGAGGCGGTGGGCTGCGAACCGATAGCCGGTGCACTCGATCGCTTCCGCTTGGCTTACAGTCAAGGCTCACTCGGGCTCCTGATGGCCCTCTACAGCGCGGATGCGCAAGAGAACGAGACGCGCGGCTGGTCGGGGATCCGCCGACTCTACCTTCGTTGGTTCGATCAAACCAGCGATCGCCGAATCACTTTTTCCGGCATCCGCATCGTTCCGGAAGGAAAGAAGCGTTGCGGCGCGCGGGCGGGGTTCAACGTGAGCTATCGCGATAGCCAGGGACGCAGTGTCGAACGCACAGGCACCATCGCCATCCTGTTCGACGGCCGCGGGGAGGACGCTCGGATTGTACGGATCTCGTATTGACGCAGAATTTGTCGTTGTCGTTGTCGTCCGGAATCCGATGACGACAACGACAACGAACAGAGCCTTCGACCCACTTTTCCTGGTTCCGGCTCTGCGGGTAGATCCTGTTCCGGAAATCAGCTTGAATGCAGGCGCAGTGTCGACAAGACCCTCCCGGCGGGTCGATCATTGCGTATTCGCAACAACAATTTACGACTTGTGGTTTTTCCCTGAGCACGGTTAAATATTGACAATGTGTTCCGGGGGCCGGGTCCCCGTCGCCGCGAGGACGGGATCGAAACGGAGTATTCGAGGCGATTGGTCGTCGGTTTTTTTCGCATTGTGTTGACTGATTTAGCAAGGAGACGGATATGGTCGCGTACGAGCTGAAGAGGGTTCCCGGATTTATGCCGGGATGCATCCGGTGACGGCGATTTTGGACATGGCTGTCGCGTTTCTCATCAGCAGCGTCGTCCTCGCTGTGCTCTTTCCCGTAGCCCCCATGATCGGCCTGATGGATCACCCGGGCGACCGGCGCAAGGTCCACCGCCATTCCGTTCCGCCGATCGGCGGAATCGCGATCTTCTCGGGTCTCGCCGCGAGCAGCCTGCTCGCTTTGCCGTTCACTGCGCCGCAACTCTACGGGATGGCCGGTGCCGCGCTCCTGGTAGTGGTCGGTGCCTTTGACGACCGCTTCGGTCTCGGCCCGAGGGTGCGCCTCGTGGCCCAAGTCGCAGCAGCACTGTTGCTGACCCTCGGGGGCGGTGTCACGCTCACCTCGCTCGGTAATCTCCTGGGCTTCGGACCGATCGATCTCGGGTTGTTTTCGGTACCTTTCACCGTGTTTGCGATGGTCGGCGTGATCAACGCCGTCAACATGATCGACGGCATCGATGGATTGGCGGGCGGTCTGATCCTGATCGCGCTCGGAACGCTGCTGCTCCTCGCACCCGAGATCGGCCCGATCCAAATCCTGTTGCTCACCACGATCGCGGCGCTGATTCCCTATTTGGTCTGCAATCTGGAGCTTTTCGGCGTGACCGGGCGCAAGATCTTCCTCGGCGACGCGGGCAGCCTCCTGCTGGGCTACATCCTGGTCTGGGCCTTGGTCGATGCCGCAGGGCCGGCCGGGAGCATCGACCCGGTGACGGCACTCTGGCTCGTCGCCATACCGCTGATGGACACGCTGCGCGTCATGGGTCGGCGGATCCTGCAAGGCGTCTCTCCCTTCAGCGCCGATGCCGGCCACCTCCACCACTTCCTGTCCCGCGTTTTCCACAGCACACGCAAGGCACTGATCCTCATGTTGGCCGCCGCGATCTTGTTGACGGGAATCGGTGTCTTCGGTTTTTTGAATCAAATCGGCGAAGTGGTCATGTTCTACCTGGCCTTGGCGATCTTCGTTGCCTACCTGCTGGTCGCACGTTACATGCACAGTCTGTCGCAGGCATTGGAGCAACAGAGTCGACAGATCGTCGGTGAAGTAACCTGAGCGAGGCCGTGCACGATGAATTGCGAGACCGGCTTGGAAGCCGCGCCCCAATGGTATCTGGTGCAGGCCAAGCCGCGGCAAGCCGAGCGCGCCGAGGTGAATCTCGTCCAGCAGGGCTATAGCATCTTCCACCCGCAGTTGATGATCGAGCGGATCCGTCGCGGGCGACGCGTGACGGTCGAGGAATCGCTTTTCCCCAACTATCTGTTCATCTCCCTGCGCCGTTGGGTCGACAACTGGTATCCGTTGCGCTCCACCCGGGGTGTCGCACGCCTGGTGTCCTTCGGCCGCGAGCCATTGCCGGTCGACGATGCCATGATCGAAGAGATTCGGCGTCGAATCGAAGCCAGACCGGCCCAGCCCAGCTTCAGTCCCGGCCAAAAGGTCGAGATCATCGAAGGCCCCTTCCGCGGGCTCGATGCCATCTTCAAGATCCACCAGGGCGAGCGCCGAGCCCAACTCCTCATCGAGCTGCTCCACCGCCAAGTCACCCTGACGATCCCCATCGCAGACATCCGCCGCTCGGCCTGATTTTCTTTTTGGGCGGAGTATGCCTCCGTAGCCGCGTAAGAGTCTCGATGTCCCGCTCAGCTGCCGCCCAAGCCGGAGCGCGAGTACGGATGACGCGGCGAGGGGTCGTGCGGGCGCAATGCGCACCTACGGCTCCTCCGTGGGGCTGCCCCGGCAAGCCCGATCCCGCCTACGCTGCGCATGCCACGCCACTCGGCCACCTGTTCCACCAACATCCTCGATCACATCATGATGAGCCAAGCCATGTGCAGTGGCGCCATAACCCTGGGGGCAAACGCCTACGCCGGCCAGGTAGAGCATGAAGCGTTCGAGCGAGCCAACGCCGGAGCGGCGAAGAACCGGCAGACCAGCGATCACCGACCGGTGTCGCTTGAGCTGACGCCGATCTCTCCGCCCGGTCGGCACGCCATCGCGAAAGCCGAGCACGACAGAGCCCGGACAGATCCGTTGCCGGGCCACCCCGCCCCGCACCTCCGCACCGGTCCGCCCCCGGCAATCGACGCCGGCAGCGGCCGGAGCTCCGGTCCGGGACTCCTCACTTCGACGCACCCTCGGCAGCTGAAGAGCGTGGCCAACCGGCTCTTGGCACCCGGCGCCAGCAACCGGGCGGGCACGACCGGGGGATTCTCATCGGTGGTTGCGTCGAGCGTTGCAGCGATCAGGCAAGGCGATCCCGGCTGAGAGGGCACCACGTCCCCGGCACAGGGGGCCATCGTAGAACGTAAGCGCCGCCGGTCCGGATGTGGCGACGTCTTCACGCGCCACGACAGCCGGCGACGGGCCGCGCTCGCGTCGAACCGTCTGTGCTGCCCCCACAAGCGGATCTAACCATTCCCGTTCGCAGCGGCTTTAAGCTGGCCTGCCGATGTCGCGAATGCGACACCTTGCTGTCGCAACGGGCCGTTGTAACTGGTACGTCGCTGAAAAGCCGTTCGCTATCATTGGTCCGTCGTTTGCTAGGGACAGCCAAAGCACAACAGCAGGGCAGAGCGATCCCATGCGATCAAACCCTCTACGCAAACCGAGAGCGCAGGCAGAGGCCGTACCGCTTTCACGCAAATTGAGCGCGGCTGTCTGCCTTGCTCGAGACGACGCACTCCGGTGCGCGGACGCCCGCCGCCGCAACGCTGTCCGGCAGACCTTCGCCACACGACCCGGAGGGAGCTGAGCCATGGCCCGCTTCGAACCCTGTCATGGCAAGAACGCCTGCCGCGACAATGGCGAGCGCTGTCTGACGTGTGGCCGAGAATCGAGCGAGATCGCAAGGCTCCGGGCATGCGTCGACGAGCTGGCCAACCTGGCGATGGAACGTGACTACGACAACAGCGAAGAGTACGCCACCTACGTCGCTCGCAAGCTGTTCAAGACCATCGCCTATCGCCGGGAACAGCCGAAATGAGCGGGCTCCTGATCGATCCCGACGACAGCCGCTTCCGCCTCGGTGCGCAGGCGATGGATCATGTTCATGGCGAGTTCATCGCCTTGATCAACGCCATGGCCGAGGCCGATCAAGCCCGCTTCCTCGAGATGTTCGAGCGCCTCGTCGACCACACCGCGGCGCATTTCGACCAGGAAGAGCGGTGGATGATCGAGACTCGGTTTCCGGCGCTGCAGGAACATCGCGGCGATCATCGGCGTGTGCTGAGCGATCTCAGAGCCATCGGTCAACGCTCGACCCGGGGCAAACTGACCATGGGCCGAGCCTATGTGCGCGACTACTTGCCGACTTGGTTCGCAGTGCATGCCGTGGCCATGGACAGCGCCCTGGCCGCACATCTGAATGCGAACCCGGGTTCCTGACCGGTGGGCACGACACCAACCCAACGCGCTTCGGCGCGCGGCAAACGCAAGCTGCCGGTCTGTGCCAGCGCTGATTTGACGGATCGTCAGCATCGCATCATCCCCGTGCTGTTCAAGCACGAGCCGCAGAGCGCCATCGTGCTGCGACACGGCGGCCAGGTCTACGCCTACTTGAATCAGTGCGTGCACATGGTGCGGCGTCTGGACTGCATGCACGACGCGGTCTTCGATGCAGAGCACGAGCACCTGCGCTGCTCCATGCACGGCATCGTCTATGACCCGACGACGGGTGAATCCTTGAGTGTCTTGTGCTCCGGCGAGCGACTCGAGTCGTTGCGGTCCATGGAGATCGACGGTCAGATCTACCTCGTCGACAAACGCGTGACGGGCCTGCCCTGACTTGGGCGCGTTTACATCTCGCCGGTGACTGCATGCGCCGGGCAAACAACCGCCAACCGACCACTGAACTCCCACAGCGAGCAATCCCGATGAAAACCACCGACAAGATCCGTCAACAACTCGAGGAAAACCCAGTCGTCCTGTCTATGAAGGGCACCCCGCGCGAGCCACGCTGCGGGTTCTCCGCCAAGGCCGCGGCCGCGCTGCAATCGACCGGGGTGGAGTTCGCCTATGTCGATGTCTTGGCCGCACCCCTGTTCATGCAGGCGCTGCCCGAGGTCTCGGATTTTCCCACCTTCCCGCAACTCTTCATCAAGGGCGAGATCATCGGCGGCAGCGACATCATCGAGGCCATGCTTGCGAGCGGCGAACTGCTGCCGATGCTGAAAGACGCGGCCGCCTGACACGAGACCGAGGATCACACATGGACCAGAATGAAATCGTCAAACGCGTTCGTGCCGAACACCCGGACGCGGTCGTAGACATCGCCGGGGCCGACTGCAATTTCGAGCTCCACATCGTCAGCGAAAGTTTTGCCGGACAAGGGCTGCTGCAACGCCAAAAGAGCGTCTTGGCGCTGTTCAAGGACGACTTGAAGTCCGGCGCGCTGCATGCCTTGACGATCAAGGCCAAGACACCGCAAGAGAAGGCCGTGGAGGCCCCATGAGACGATGCTCGATCGCCGCGACCCGGACGGCCTGCGCCTGATCCCAAGCGGTCCGGCAGGGGGGCAGGGGAGCTGCCCTCGTTCGCACGGCGGTTTGGGGACACGACACGCCGGAGACTGGCCCAGCGTGCGATGGATATTCCGATTCGCACCTTACCGTCGTCCGAGTAAGCCCCTCACCGATCCTCATCCGGCACTGCTGAAGTTACGACCGGTGCCACGCTGGGCAGGGGGAAGATCAGCGCGCCGGTCTCGAAACCGGCCGCCCGTGCCTTGGCGATCAGATCCTCCAGGATCTCGGCCGGCAGTTGCGGTTGCCGGGCCAGGATCCACAAATACTCCCGCGTCGGCCCCGAGATCATCGCCCAGCGGTATTCGGGATCCAACTCGAAAACGTGATAGCCGCCGTAGAAGGGGCCGAAGAAACTGACCTTCAGGCTGGCGACGTCCGGCGTGGACTGGAAGTAGGCCCGTCCCTCGGCGCTCTTCCAGACACCCGCGGCGGGGTCGTAACCCCGGTTGAGCACGGCTAGACCTCCGTCCTCGCGCCGACTGTAAGTGGCGGTCACCTGCTCCAGACCGCGCTCGAAGCGGTGGTCCAGACGGGCGATCTCGTGCCAGGTGCCGAGGTAGCGCTCGGCGTCGAAACCCCGCACCGGCGCGATGCCCTCCGGCACGCCGGTACAACCGGCCGCCAACAGCATCGGGAGCAGGAGGAAAAGTACGAGCAGCCACGGGCGAGGATTCATCGCGGGTACCGGGTCGGGTGGTTGTGGGTGTCGGTTGCCCGTCCCGCGAGGGCTCGTGACCCGCTCGGATGCGCGTCCCTCGGCGTCACGGGTCGCGCCGGACGGCACGGGAGGTGCGCCGCGGCGAGCACGCACGGGCCATCGCGCCCGGCCGATCCCGCATCGCGACGCCGACGATGAGCGCCGCGGCAGGCTAGGGACCGTCCGAAAGACCTGTCAAGGCAAGGGCAAGGCCGCGCCGGGTCATCCCCTCGCCCGAGGACGCGTCCGTCGTCGAGCGATGAGCGGCTCGGGATCCGGCGTGGCGCGTGACCGGGGTCGTAACGACCCGGCGACGATCGCCGCCGTTTGCGGGATGATGGCGACTTTCTCTCCTGCCCCCGGCCCTGCGCCTCACGCCGATGCCCGCCGAGTATCTTGCCGCCGGCTTCCCCGATGTCGATGCGAGCACGCGCACGGCGGACTACACCCGCTGCCTGGAGCTGCTCGATTCACTGCCTTACTTCCGGGCCTACAAGGCGCGCAGCGCTGTCCTGCTCGATCTGCACGCCGGTCAGACGATCCTCGAGATCGGCTGCGGACTCGGCGACGACGCCCGCCGCCTGGCCGAGCGGGTCGCACCCCGCGGGCGCGTCTTCGGCATCGACCGCAGCCGGCGCCTGCTGGCGGAGGCGCGGGCGCGCACCGCCGCGGCAAACGGGCTCGCGTTCGTGCAGGCCGATGCCCGCGCCCTGCCCTTCGCGACGGCGAGCGTGGATCGCTGCCGGATCGATCGCGTCCTGCAGCACATCCGCGACCCGCAACGGGCGATCGACGAGGCGGCGCGCGTGCTGCGCCCCGGCGGGTGCCTGCTCGCCTACGACAACGACTGGGGCACCTTCGCCCTGAGCAGCCGCCTGCGCGAGACGACAGCGCTCGTCCAAAGCCGCTGGGCCCATGCCTTCACCAACCCCTGGATCGGACGGGACCTGCCGCGCATGCTGCTCGCGGCCGGCTTTCACGCCGTGCACGTCGAGCCGAGCGTCTCGCTGATCCGGGAGGTCGACCTGGCCGACCGCGTCTACAACGTGTCGGACACCCTCGACCGCGCGGTGCGCGACGGCGCCCTCTCGGCGGCGGCGGCCGAGGCATGGCGCGCCGAGCAGGCGTTGCTCGGCCGCACCGGCGGCTTCCTGTGCAGTCTCACCGCCTATACCGTCGTCGGCACCCGGTGAGCGACACGGCCCATGCCGACATCGGCCCTCCAGCAGGCGATCGCGCGACACCATAAAACGGCACGCGGCGCGCTCCGGCCGCGCGCCGTTCGCAGCGCGACAGGTCGGGTCGCGCGGGATCTGCCCGCTCTCCAGGATCACCGTGCCCTGGATGCGCAGGTCGCCCGAGAGTGTGCTCCACCCTCGAGACGACTCGTGCGGAGGGGTCCAGTCGAGCTCGGCGAACACGGCACCCCAGTCCAGCGAGGAGCGCACGAAACGCGGCGGTGCGCAGCCGTCGGCCGTCGTCTCGGACGCACCCTCGCGCACCGCGTTCGCGCCGGACCCGGCCTCGCGCGGCACCAGGCCCGGCGGCAGCGTCGGGAAGCGCTTCGCGAGCCGCTCGGGGTCGGTGTCCGCGGCGCAGGCCGCCGGGTCGTCTTCTTCGTCACAGGGGCCGAGGACCTGCACCGTCCAGCGCCCGTCCCGGCGCTGCAGGAGCGCGGTGACCTCCTCGTAGCGGCGCGCCCCGTCGCGCGATTGCGGGGCGGCCTCGATCCAGGCCCAGCCCTCGCGCACCCGCAGCACCGCGACGACGAAGACCAGATCCGGCCCCGTCAGGTGCGTCAGCTCCGCGCGCAAGGCATCTAGGATCGCGCCCCGCTCCCGGCTGCCGGGCGGCGGCGTGGCGATCGTCTCGCGCGTGGCCGCCGCCGCGTGACTCGCCATGCAGCACCCCAGCAGGATCAGGATCAGGCCGTAGCCGATCCGGTCGCGTGTCGGGTTCATCCTCGTGTCCTCGCTGCAATGAGATGACGAGGCCCGCGCGAGCGCATGACCGCGCGCCCTCAAAGCCCCATGATGTCCCGCAGCTCCACGCTGCCGAGCACCTGGCAGTCGATCATGTCGGGATCACGATCTCGCGCATGCGCCGGCGGAAGGGGAACCAGCGCGCGGCCTCCTGCGGATCGGCCGGGATCTCCAGATAGAGGTTCTGCACGTCGATGCACAGCAGCGCCGTCTCGGCCGGGTCCAGCACCAGGTCCTCGGGCTCGGGGGCCTGCGCGTAGTAGAAGGAGCGGTAGGCGGTCTTCCAGCGCATCGAGGTTCTCCGGGTGATGGGACGGGCGGGTAGCGCGCGCGGCCGCGCCAAGCAGGTGCGAGCCATCGGCGCCGATGATCCCCGCGCGTGCAGCGTAACCGGCTCGACCCGGTTGTGATCCGTAGCCAGCGGGACGTCTCATGGGCGATGACGCCGTCGGGCGTGACGATCCGATCCGGGTCGGCAGGGCGTCGAGGTTCAGCCGTGACCGGTCACCCAGCACCCGAAAGACGGTGACTCTTCAATCCTGTTGGCGAGCCGTCGCGGCCGAACCATGGGGTTTCTAGCCCAAACCGCACAAAAACCCCACTTTGGAAGACTGCATCGCCCTGCCCGACATGGATTGCAGCCTGAGGCCTGCCGTCGTCTACGAGCTGGGGGCATGTCCAGCTCCGACCGAGCAGCCCCCGAGCCAGCATCCATCAGGCGGTCAGACGCCGGCGCGACCGGTTGCCTTCCACCCGGCATAGCGCTCCACCAACCCCCTTAACGCCTCGGGCTCATAGGCCCGCAAGCCGCTCAGGATGAGGGTCTTCGCGCCCTGTCCGACCGGCTCCCCGGCAGCCGTCATGCGGAACCCGAGTCGGGCCTCGCCGCGCTTGCCCGTCACCTCCAGCTCGGTCGATTCCAGAGCAATGTCCACATCGGGCGAGGACAAGCGCAAAGAGGAGATCGCCGGGGACACAGAAGCGCGGATTCGTCGCATCGTGGATCGGATTGAAGTCACCCGCGACCTCCTTGGCGAAGGCGCTGCCTTGCGGCGCGGAGATGCGGAGCGTGCCGTCTTCGGCCGCGTGGAAAGGATCGAGAAACATGGCTCAAAGCTCCGAGGTCGGGGAGGCCGGACGACCTGCCACCGGGGCGAGGAAAGGACATCGACCGCGCGAGGGGTCGGGTTGGCGCTGTTTGCCTTCGGGGAACACGGGCGCTTCGCGCCTACGCACCACGCGGTTCATTCCCGCAGACGCGGGGAACACTTGTAGAAGCCAGCCCGCGCCGGCGCCTAGGCAGTGTCGAGGTTAAGGCGAATTACGGAAACCTTCATGCCAAGGGCGTAGGTTGTGCCGAGCCGTGCGAGGCACAACCATCCTCCTGGCGGCGTCGACCCCCTTGCCGCAGCCGAAGGACCAAGGTGTGGTGGCGCAAACGCGCGACGGCCGCACCGAGCTCCTCTACCGGCACTTCACCATCTTGATGCACCGCGAGCGCCGGTTGGCCTTGGTCTGCGCCAGCAACGTGACCGCCGAGCCTGACCTGAAGGAACCGGAGCCCGGGCGAGACTACTCGCGCAAGGGTCTCGGTAACCTCCGGGAGAACGACCAAGAGCGCTGGTTCCTAGATCCGCGCCTGGAGTCCAAGTATCAGCTGCCGGATGTCTTCTTCACAAAGGACCGAAAAGCGTTCGACAAGGGGCACATCGTGCGCCGGGAAGACGTAGCCTGGGGCGACAGCTACGACGTTGTCCGCCGCGCCAATGGCGATACGTTCCACGTCACCAACTGTTCCCCGCAGGTGGCCGACTTTAACCAGTCTCAGCGGGGGGAAGACAACTGGGGGGATCTTGAGAATCAGGTACTCGCCAACGCCGCCAGTGAGCGATTGTGCGTCTTTGCGGGTCCCGTCCTGGACCCAGCGGACGAGGTTTTCGTCGGCACTGGAGAGGGGGGGTGCGGTGCTCCGGGCCAAGGTTCCTAAACGCTTCTGGAAGCTGATCGCCGCCCGCACCGATAGATGCCTCGCCACCTACGGCTTCGTTTTGGAGCAAGACCTCGAAGCGGTCGATTGGGAGCTCATGGTCCCGGCTGGCTTCGTGCCGGCCATGTATCCGATCTCCGACATCGCGAAAATGACTGGCCTTGTGTTTGATCCCGCGACCCAAAACGCCGATCAATACGATACGGTCCTTGGCGGCGAGCTTGCGCTGCGTACGGGCCTACGGCAGCGGCACACCTCATGACGCGGGGTGCACGGTCAGCGTTCGCCGCTGACCCGGTGCGTGCTGGGAGCGGCACCCTCGTCGGTGGCGTTCTCGCCGCCGGAATGTCTCAGCTACAGGCTCTGGTGGCCATCCATTCGCGAAAGTTTCGGACATTCCGAGCGGGAATCGGATGGGTCTGGTGAGTCGGGTTCGGGCAGATGACGGAGAGAGGGAAACATGTTCGATCGAAACGCATTAAAGTCGGAGGGTTTTTCCTGGAAGAGCGCGCTTTCGCTGGCGCTGGCCAGCCAGCTCGCCTACGTCCGCGGCAGCCAAGGCGTGATCCAGGTCGCTAAGGACAACTGGGGATACACGGGATGCCGTCTTTTTGCCGCCGGTGATACCCAGGGGTTCGTCGCCTGGGACGAGGCTTGCGTGCTGGTGAGCTTCCGCGGAACCGACAGTACCGGGGATTGGCTGCTGAATGCCAGTTTGGTTCCCACGGAACAGCCGTACGGCAGGGTGCACGGGGGTTCTCGGCGGGTTTCGAGGCGGTACGGACCCTGGTGGATGACGCGGTGCAACAAGCCGGGGTGGGCGGAAAGCGCCTCTGGCTGACCGGTCACAGTCTCGGCGGAGCACTCGCGACCATCACCGCCGCAGAGTGGGTGGATCAGCACCCCGTCACAGGCATCTACACGTTCGGTCAGCCGAAAGCGGTGGGCGCCCGCCCGGCACGCCTGCTCCGCCAGAGGTACCAAGAGCGCTTCCACCGCTTCGTCAACGACGACGACATCGTCCCGGGTGCGCCCCCGGGATACCGACATGTGGGACGTCTCTTCTGGTTCGATGCGCAAGGCGGGTTGCAGGCCTTCGATGCGGACACGGAGTCCCTGGAGGCGAGCAACCAACCGAACGAGCTGAGCGCGAGCGAGCTCGAGGAACTGCAGGCGCGCATTGGTGACCTGAAGAACGCCACCGATATAGATCTCGCGACTGGACGGGCGGGGACAGAGGCCCAAGAGAGTCCGGAGGGACTCGCTGCCCACCGTCAGGCCGTCTTCGACGCGAGTGTCGAGGGGCTCGTGCCGGGCGTGCGCGACCACGGCATCGAGCGCTATATCGCGCAAATCCGCCGTCAGATCGAGCGGCCGGTGGAGGTCGACGAGGCCATCGCCCGGGCGATCTCGGAAACCCGCGCCGATGCCTTCGGCCTGGAGCGGGGGGCGCCGCGGGATTAGAGCGTGCTCCGCGCCGCTCCAAGCTGGGCTCGATGGCGATGGTACCGGTGTTGCTGCGCGTTCGGGACCCCGCCTGGAAGGCACCACGCGGGGTCCGGGTCCAGTCCCGGCTCGGCAACATCGTGTCCGCCTCAGCACCGCTCAAGATCCTTGAAGAGCTCCGCTCAGATCAGGGCATCGTGTCCATCGACTTGAGCCGCGAGGGGGGCATCCTCGAGCTGGCCACCTCCAAGGCGTTCGTGCACGCCACCACCGTGCATCAGCCGCCTATCGACGAGAAGGGCGCTTTCTGCCGATTGAGGCTCACCCTCAACCATCGGGACAACGGAGACAACCTGCTCGTCATCACCATCGAGCCCGACGGCAGCTCGATCCAGGGTGGGATCTGGACCTTGAGGCTCTTGGGCAAGACCATCCTGAGTCCGGGTGCCGGCGTGGTCCACGCCTGGGTCGAGCGGCACCAAAGCCGCGCGGTGGCGTTCAACTCCGGAGACAACGACGAGATGACCCTCAGCGTCCCGGGGACCGCGAATCATGTCATCACGGTCGCCGCCTGTGGCTCCGCCGTGCCGCTGATGCTCACGAGCTCGTCATCCTGGGGGCTGACGCGCGACCACCGGCCTAAACCGGACCTGGTGGCCCCGGGAACGGCCGTCGTCGCCGCGCGGGCGAACACCGGCGATCATCAGGCGACCATGGCCATGACGGGCACGAGCATGGCAGCCCCGCATGTGACCGGATCGGTGGCTCTGGTCCTCTCGAAGCGGCACAAGGACGGCGGAACATGTGATGTGGGCGCCCGATCGGCGGCTGGATCGGAGCTCAATTCGGAGTCGCGCAGGCTGCTTGAGGATAAGTTCTCTCATACGTTTGGTGTAGGCAAGGGGTCAGGACTTTTGGCCCGGCTCACGCCGCGTCGCTAGCCGCCAGCAGTGGTCTGCGGCCGCCTCGGGCCCTGGGTAGAGGCGGACTGCGTGTGGGCAAAGCGTGCATGTCGCAAGCGAACGTAGGGACAGAGCACAACAACAACAGGTTTTTCGCCACTTCGAACCGGACCGGACCGGGGCCCTACCCGATCCATTCGACGGGGTACTGGGTGCCTCGTACTGCGTCAGCACAACGATGCACGGCCTCGCGCTAACGACCCACCAACCTGGCAGATTCACGGAGCATGACGTGTTTCTGGATCTGCTAAGGTTCGGGAGCGGTACGTCTGTTCGCAGGCTGGTTGCTGAGGGTTCGGCCCTCGATGCGATCAATCTTATGGTCGCGCAGGCTGCCGGATCCAAAGCCCCGAGACCCCGGCGACGGCGAGCTCGACTACGCCCTGCTTCGGCTTGCGTCAACCGTGGGCGAGCATCCTCCCCGAGGCGCCGGGGGCGCCGAGCCACGGGGATGGATCCCTCTGCGTCGCGACGCGGTGGACTTCGGGAACCAATCGGTTGTCGCAATCCTCCAGCACCCCGAGACCCTCCCCCTCAAGCTCGCCCTGGGGTTCGCGCAGCGGATCAAGACCAACGAGGCCGGCAACCGCATTCGGCACACGGTGCCGACGCAGCCCGGCTCGTTCGGATCTCCATTGCTCGACAGCGATTGGCGGGTCGTCGCCTTGCACCACTCCGGCGACCCCAAGACGATTAAGCCCGATTACAACGAGGCAATACCTATTGCGCTAATTGCAGCGCAACCTAAGGTGGCCGACGCCCTGCCAGAGCACGAGGACTAACGCTTGTCGTCACCCCGGGCTCAGCTCCGAGACTTCCTCGTCGCGCGGTTCCAGACCGAGGGGACGCTGATGCGATTTGTCTCGGACCACTTCGAGGAAGTCGTGCCCGACGTCTCCGACAAGTCGTTGCGCACGCTGGCCGACACCTTCATCCGTGCCTTGATCGACCACTGGCGCATCCCGGAGCTGTGGCCGCCTCTTCTCGCAGCACGAGACCAGCTCCTGCAGGAGTACTTCACTGCCAACGCGATGCGGCAGCGGATCGCTGCGGACCAGCTCTCGGCCGACCAGCTCTGGCCTACCGAGCATTGGTGGCGGCGCAGCGGTTGGGAAGAGGCGGCGGTGCTACTGGCTGGACTCAATTCGGACGATTGCACCCCGGTCATCCGGTGGCTGAAAGACCACCAGCCCGAGGTCGCGGCCCAATGCATCCTGGAGAGCGGCGCCGCCCTTGCGGACCGTGACGCGCTGTACAGGGACCTGCACGACGCCTGGCTGCCGCGCCTGACCGACATCGAGCTCAATGAATACGCCAACCCGGTGCGTGTCGGGCCCGAGGGCCCTGGGCCTCGCGTGGTGCGCGGCGGCTCCTGGCACGACCATCCGGGTCTCGCGCGCGCGGCCGGCGGCGACAACAGGCCCCCGGCCAGCCGCGACTACCAGATCGGTTTCCGTGTGGTGTGCGCGTCCCCCATCCGCTGACCACTGATTCGTTGTTCACTGAATCTATGATCTTCTGTCCTCTGCACCGCGTGCAGCGCGGTTACGCGTGATTCTTAGCCCAAGTTGAACACCCCATCCAAATCCACCTTTACTTTCATTGGGTTACGCCTAGCGAAGTGGCTGAGTGGCACTACAACCATGCCATTCTTCGGGATGCGGGTTCAGACAATCATTTTGTGCACTCCTCCCGGGGTGGGGTCGCTGCCGAGGGCCCGGATGACGGCCAACTGCGCCGGTGCGGGTTGGGTAGCCTTCATGCAGGGCACGCCCGTCGGGACGGCGGAAGGTGGCGGTCACCCGGCATTGGCCGGCGAGGATCGCGCGCAGGCTGGACCAGCGCTCGGTGATGCCGTGCGCCTGCAGGCGCCGCCGGATGATCTGGATGCGCAGGAATTGCGAAGGCTTAGGTGACTTTCGGGATGGAACTACCGAGATCACGGGGCGACTAAAGTCGCCGCTACAGCCCCTACATGTCTTGCAGGAATGCGGGGCCGAGACGCTTAGGCCCGAGAATCACCTCAAGGCTTACCGCCGCGTTTGACGGGGCGGCCGGTGTCGACCAGGGCGCATGTGAGCATCCCGCCGACGATGGCCGCGAGCACCGCGCCGAGGACGCCGAGGAAGATCCCGACCAACCAGGATCGCATTGCCCAGCCGAGCACTGCGGCGATGACGATGGCGAGCAGGACCAACGCTTGTGGCGGGAGGTCGATGAATCTGCGCCTGGGGGAAGTCTAGCGGAAACGCCGCATTCGCGATCAGGGCTCCAGCGCAACCTCGAAAGGCACAAAGTCGAACGTTCGGATCGCAAGATCGACCGGTGCCGATTGCTCGTTGCTGCGGAAGGTCAGCGAGACCTCCGCGATTCCCTGCAGGGCCGGCGTTGCCGGGAGGACGACCTCGATCGTGCCATCTTCGGTCTTCGGGAAGCGTGCGAAGATTTCGATGGGGATCGCGGGCGACGGAAGCGAGTCATCGGTCGCGCGCTTGAAGGCGACGACGGCATCCTCGATCTCGGTCTCGGAGCGGAACCGGATCGACAGGGTGCCGTTCGACAGGCTCGCCGCCCGGCCTTGCGGGAGAACGAACGCGAGCCCTCCGCTGCCGGTGATGCTCGACGCGAAACGAGGCGTGCCCTCGTCACGCGAGAAGGCGATCGGATCCTCGTGCGCGGTCCAGGGGAGGATCCGGTTCTCGGCGGCGAGGAAGTCGATCCGCTGCCCCGGCGTATAGAGCGCTTCGAGCTGGCCGGAGAGGTTCGTCGCGTCGAGATAGCGCCGCATGTTTTCGTGGGCGGTATTGATTCCCCCGAGGATCAGCGACAGGGTGTGGGCGGTCGTCTGGTAGGGGATCACCGCGTCGGTGGCCGTATTCCAACCTTCCCAAGGACCGTGTTCGGTGAAGAGGCTCGAGATGCGCGCCCACTCGGACCGCAGAAACCCGTCTACCTGCTCGGGTGCAATCCCGTAGGCAACGCCTAGGCTGTAGAGCGAGGGGGCCTGGGTGTCGAGCGGAGAATCGGTGACCGCGATGTCGGCGATCCCGATCAGGCCGGTGTATTCGGTGCCTTTGCCGCTGTAGGCCTCCGAGAGGAGTCCGGGCAGCCGATGCCGGGTCGAGAAATCGAGCTCGATGTCGACGAGTGTTTCCAGCGCGCTCCGCCACGCCGGGTTGCGGGACTCCTGCATGAACAGCGACAGCCCGAGCAGCTGAAAGGCCGAGCCGTCCCAGGCGGCCAGTGCATAGGTGTCGCTGCCGTCGGCCTGTCGATAGGGCTTGATCTTGAATCCGGCGTTGCGGATCGCCGCGACCGGCAGTCCGTAGCGCAGCACGGTGAACATCAGAGGTCCGCGGAACTCGTTGATGAAGTAGTTCATCTGCCCGGTCACCCAGTTGCCCCGACCGTCGTCCCAGCCGACGAAACGATCCGACGTCGCGTCCCAGCCGAACACGAAGGTGCCGGTCCGTGGATCGAACAGATGGGCGTAGCCCTCTCGTTGGGCCTCGATGAAGCGCTCCATCGCGTCCCGCAGGGCGACGGCCTGCGGGACGTCACGGATCTCGGGCTGCAGGAGTGCGCCGATCGCCCTCGCCAAGGCGGCCGTCAGGTTGGCGTTGTCGCCGAAGATGATGGTGACCACGCGTTGATCGAGCAGCCCCATGATGGCGGCTTGCCGAGACGGATCGGCATAGGGTGCAAGCGCCCCGTCGAAATGGAGCGCCCCGTAGCCTGCGCGACGGAGAATCTTGCCCTTGCGGCCGTTGTCCTCCTCCTGCAGCCACCCCTTCTCCAGGAGAGCGAGCCAGATCGCCTGCCCGTCGCGCTCGCCGAAGGTGTCGATAAAGCGGCGTCGCTCGATGGATTCCAGGAGCGGGCCGCGGCGCTCCCCGCCGTCGAAACCCATGAAATTCGAGAGCAATCCCTTCGCGGCGAGGTTCGGATCGCGCTGATCGGCGCGGAGTGTCGCGACCGCGAGCGCGAGTCCGTCCAGGGCCGCGTCGCGGGAGAGATAGGGATTGTCGGCCTGGCCTGCGGCGATGCTGGCCAGCAGCTCGATCCAGGCGCCGATCGCGGTGAGCTGCGTGAAGTCGCGCAGAAAAAGCCCGTTGGCCGGCTCCTGATTCCAGCCCTCGACCGGATAACCGGACACCGGGTCGATGATGCGGTGCGCCGGATCGACGTAGCTGAAGGCGTTGTTCAGCAGCCGCCGCATGTGTCGATGGTGTTGAGGCACTCCGGGGTAATCGAAGATACTGCGCTCGCCGCGAGGCACATCGTCTGGACCGTCGGGCGCCGATGCAGTAGGGGCGGCCGATACGAACAGGATTAGCGCAACGAGCAGTGAATACAGACCGTTACTCTTGTCGAGGATAGACATCGGAGCTTCGATTCTCTCGGTAAGGTCCCGATGCGTCGGGATAGCGTTTGTCGCGTCGGGACGCGACGACGAGGGGCGGCGCAGCGTCGCGAGCACCCTGTCGAAGCGCGATCCGCGAGGCGGACATCGCGTGTAGAATGCGCCGAGCCTTTCGACGGAGACAACACCATGCCGGTCTATGAGTTCTACTGCCCCGACTGCCATGCCATCTTCAACTTCTTCTCGCGTCGGGTCGATACCGAGACGCGTCCCGCGTGTCCGCGCTGCGGGCGACCTGAGCTGGGTCGGCAGGCGAGCCTGTTCGCGATCAGCCGCGGGCGCGCGCAAGGTGGCGAGGACGCGGGAGACGACGATCTGCCTGCGGGTCTGGACGAGGCGAAGTTGATGAACGCCTTCGCCTCGATGGCCGGCGAGTTGGAGAATCTCGATCAGGACGACCCGAAGCAAGCGGCGCAGACCATGCGCAAGCTGTTCGAGGCGACGGGTCTGAAGCTCGGCGACGGGATGGCGGAGGCGATCCGCCGCATGGAGGCGGGCGAAGATCCGGATCAGATCGACGCGGAGCTCGGCGACGTGCTCGACTCCGAGGATCCCTTCGGCGCAGGCGGGGCCGCGCGGACCTCGGAGGCCCTCAAGCAGCTGAGACGCGATCTGTTGCCGGCCGCGCGCGACGATACCTGGTATCCGCTGCAGGGGCCGGACGAGCCGCGGCGTGAGTCGCCTTCCTGAGAGCCCGGGCGGGCCCTGTGCAGGGGTCCGATGGCCCATGCTACACTCCGAACGGTACCTGTAACCCGCGAACCTCGGCAAGGATATGACCAAGCAGAAGACCTACCTCGTGATCTCGGCACTCGGCGAAGACCACCCGGGTATCGTCAACCAGATATCAAAGACCGTGCTTGAGCACGGTTGCAATATCGAGGACAGCCGCATGACGGTCCTCGGCGGCGAGTTTGCGGCGATCCTCTTGGTCGAAGGCAAATGGAACACGCTGGCCAAGATCGAGAATGCCCTCCCTGAGCTCGAGCGCCAGCTCGGGATGACGATCATCTCCAAGCGCACCGGCGAGCGTGCAACGGGCCGGAATCTGCTCCCGTACGCGGTCGACGTGGTCTCGATGGACCATCCGGGGATCGTCAACAACCTCGCCGGCTTCTTCGCCGAGCGCAAGATCAACATCGAGGACATGTCAACCTCCACCTATGCGGCCGCCCACACCGGAACCACCATGTTCGCGGTGCACATGACGGTCGGGATCCCGTCCGATATGCACATCGCCGGTCTGCGCGAGGAGTTCATGGATTACTGCGACGGGCTGAACCTCGACGCGGTGCTCGAGCCGATCAAGGGCTGAGCCCGAGCCGCCCTGCTGGCGTGCCGGGCAATGTCTATAAAACACCTCCGGCCGCCACCAAGTCCGCGTGACCTGATCATCACGAGAATGGAGGTACCCAGCATGAGCGTCGCGATCGGCGAAACCATCCCGGATATCGAGTTGCCCGCCACGGGCGAGAAAAGCGTCAAGCTCTCGGACTACCGCGGCAAGAATCTCGTCCTCTATTTCTACCCCAAGGCCAGCACACCCGGCTGCACGCAGGAAGGCCAGGACTTTCGCGATGCGGCGGACACCTTCGCGGCGGCCGACACGCAGATCCTCGGTGCCTCGCGCGACGGCATCAAGGCCCAGGAAAACTTCAAGGCCAAGCAATCCTTCCCCTTCGATCTGCTCTCGGACAAGGACGAGACGCTCTGCAAGGCATTCGATGTCATCAAGATGAAGAAGATGTACGGCAAAGAGAGCCTCGGGGTCGAGCGCAGTAGCTTCCTGATTGATGCCGAGGGCGTGCTGCGCGAGGAATGGCGCGGGGTCAAGGTGAAGGACCACGTCGCCGCCGTGCTCGCCGCGGCGCAACGACTCAACGCTGGCTAGGTCGCGCCGCGCGGTGCCTCGCCCACCCGCGCGCGGAGGCCGCGGCACTCCGTATCCACACAGGATCGAAGCCGGCCCGCGCGTCGCCCGGCGATGCCGAGCTGCCTTGCCGAGAGGCGTAGATCCCCTCCCCCACCCGATCGATCGCCGCTGCCGAGTGCTCCGGCGCGGCGCTCCGGTAGCCGACATCCATGATCAAACGCGAAAACGACAAGGCCTGCCTGTTCGTCCTCGACACCAACGTGCTGATGCACGACCCCACAGCGATCTTTCGGTTTCAGGAGCACGACATCTTCCTGCCCATGATCGTGCTCGAAGAGCTCGATCACGGAAAGAAGGGCTTGTCCGAGGTGGCGCGCAACGTCCGCCAGGTCAGTCGATTTCTCGATCAGCTCATGTCCGACGCGGACAAGGACGAGATCGACGCGGGCCTTCTGATCGGCCCGGTCTCGGCCGGCGGCGGCATCGCGCACCCGTCCACCGGACGGCTTTTCTTTCAGACCGAGCTGCTCGATCTGAAGCTGCCGGCGTCGCTGCCGGGCAGCGGAGCGGACAACAACATCCTTGGCACCGCTCAGGCGCTGAGCAAATTGCGGACCGATCGCCAGGTCATTATCGTCTCGAAAGACATCAACCTGCGCATCAAGGCGGCGGTGCTCGGCATCCCGGCGGAGGACTACTCCAACGATCAGGTCCTCGACGACGTCAACCTGCTCTACACTGGCATGGAGGCGCTTCCGGAGGATTTTTGGGAGCACCACGAGAAGTCGCTCGATGCCTGGAAGGAAGAGGGACGCACGCTCTACCGGATCGCCGGGCCGGACATCGCGGACTGGTATCCCGCCGAGTGCCTTTACCTGGGCGAGGACGGTGCCTTCGAGGCGATCGTGCGTGAAAAGCGCACCGAGACGGAAGCGGTTATCGAGCTGGTCGACGATTACCGCATTCCGCGCCACGGCGTCTGGGGCATCATGGCGCGCAACCGCGAGCAGAACTTCGCGCTCAACATGCTGATGGATCCGGACCTGGATTTCGTCACCCTGATCGGGGCCGCCGGGACCGGCAAGACACTCCTTGCACTGGCGGCAGGTCTCGCACAGGTGCTGGACCGCAACCTCTATCGCGAGATCATCATGACCCGGGTGACCGTCCCGGTCGGTGAAGACATCGGCTTCCTGCCCGGCACGGAGGAAGAGAAGATGACGCCCTGGATGGGTGCGCTCATGGACAACCTCGAGGTGCTCACCAAACCCGAGGGCGGCGAATGGGGACGCGCAGCGACCAATGATCTGATCCGCAACCGCATCCGCATCTCCTCGCTCAACTTCATGCGCGGGCGGACCTTCCTGAACAAATACATCATCCTGGACGAGGCGCAGAACCTCACCGCCAAGCAGATGAAAACACTCATCACCCGCTCCGGCCCAGGAACGAAGTTCGTCTGTCTAGGCAACATCAGCCAGATCGATACGCCTTACTTGACCGAAACCACCTCGGGCCTGACCTATGTGGTGGATCGTTTCAAGCACTGGCCGCACAGCGGCCACATTACGCTGCTGCGCGGGGAGCGCTCGCGTTTGGCGGACTTCGCGTCCCAGGAGCTTTAGGGTGATTTCCGGAAACGCATCGCCCGACATGTAGGGGCGACTTGAGTCGCCCGGTGGTTGTGCGGCTGGGTTTATGGGCGACTGAAGTCGCCCCTACACGGCGGGCGGTCCGCTTGGATGTAGGGCCGACGTTAGTCGACCGGTAAGCATTGGAGGCATTCACGGCCGGGATGCCCATTCACGGAAATCGCCCGGAACTCGATCGCCTCTCTGAGGTTCCGATGCGGTCGAGTGGATAACCGGACGCTTCGAGATCTCCGAGGCGACGGCGTGGACGCCATCGAGGTGAACGAGAATAAGAAGAATGCGGCGCAGGTTTCGGCAGGCTTGGTCGCGTGACCGGGCGTCGCGCTTGCAGCCCTCTTGCTGCGTTGCTTTAGGGCTTCGCCTGTGTGTGGAGCGCTCCGTGAAACGGGCGCCGATCAACCATCAAACGAGGACTTTCCAATGAAGACTGCTCCGCTCTTGACGTTGCTTGCCGTAGTCGCCGGTGTATCGTCCATCGCGACTGCGGCGGAGAAGCTCGATGTTGTCTATCACCTCTCGGAGCCGGATCGCGCGGCCTTCGTGTTGAACAACATGCAGAATCATATCGACGGGGTCGGCGGACCCGAGAACGTCAATATGGTGCTGGTCGTCCACGGCCCCGCCGTGAACGCGCTGAACGAGATCGAGGCAACCGAGAAAGTCAGCTCGGGTGTAGCGTCGCTGCGCGAGCAGGGCGTCGCCTTCGAGATGTGCGGCAACACGCTCAAAGTCTTCAATCTCGAGCTCGACGAGCTGCTGCCGGGATTCGTCGAGGTGAGTCAGGGCGGGGTGACACGCATCGCCGAGCTGCAATCTAAGGGCTATGCCTACATCCGGCCTTGATGGCGCGGGTCCGGCAAGTGCGGGGCTCGAGCGCTTCGTTCGCGGGACGCTCGGCTGCACCTGCCCGGACGCGGTCTTCGAGTGGGTCGCGGTGCATGAGGGACCACCGCTGCCGGCCGGCGGCAGCGTTCGGCAGATCACGATCGGCGGGCGACTGACCATTGCGCCTCACGCCACGTCCAGCGTTGCCAGCTCCTGCGCCAAGGGCCCTAAACCGATGGCCTCGATTCCGCCACCTTTCGGGTAGCGCTCGTCCCCGGAGTAGACCAGAAAGGCACGGTCGGGATTCAGGTCGTCGAGCGCCGTGTAGGTGCCCGGCTCGGTCCTGGGCGCGAGGCCGCGTTTGATTTCGACGGTCCAGAGGCGGTTGCCCGGAAGCTCGAGCACCAGATCCATTTCCACGCCGGTCGCGGTCCGGTAGAAGCTGGCTTGAGCTCGTTCGGGCGCGGCCCGCAAGAGGGTTTCGATGACGAACCCCTCCCAGCTCATGCCGGCGACCGGATGTCCGAGCAGGTCGTCAAGCGTGTCCAATCGCAACAGCGTGTGGACGAGACCGCTGTCGCGCACGTACACCTTGGGGGATTTGACGAGGCGCTTCTTGACGTTCGCAAGATAGGGGGGAAGGCGGCGCACCAAGAGGAGATCGACCATCAGGTCCAGATACCTGGCCACCGTCTTGCCGTCGACGGCGAGGGCACGCGCCAGCTCGGCGGCATTGAGCAGACCACCCTGCGCATGCGCGAGCATGGTCCAGAAACGGCGCAAGGTCTCGGCGGGGATCCGCGGCCCGAGCTGAGGGATATCGCGCTCGAGATAGCTGCGGATAAAGCTCTCGCGCCACACGACGCTGTCCGGATCCGTGTCCGCGAGAAAGCTCCGCGGAAATCCACCGCGGGTCCAGAGCTGCTGAATCCGCGTCGGATCGACCTCCAGGGCATCGAACGGGGCCAGCTCGAGATAGGCGATCCGCCCCGCAAGACTCTCACTCGATTGGCGCAACAGGTCGACCGATGCCGAGCCGAGGAGGAGAAAATGGCCGGCCGCCTCGCCGTCCCGCACACGCTCGTCGATCAGACCACGCAGGACCTGAAACAGCCCCGGGGCGCGCTGGACCTCGTCGATGATCGTGAGACGGCCGCGACGCCCCTCCAGATAACCGCGAGGATCCGACAGCTTGTCGAGATCGGCCGGATTCTCCAGATCCAGGTAGAGCGCACCGTCGGCCGCGCGGCACGACATAGCCAAGGTCGTCTTTCCGACCTGACGAGGACCAAGCAAGGCGACAGCCGGAAACCGGTTGAGTCGATGCTTGAGAGGTGTCGAAAGGCGGCGAGGAATCATGCGTGCAATTGTGGACTGACTCGCCCGATTTGCAACCCCCAGACAACCCTATCGACCACACCGAACGCTCGCCCATGACTGAACCCTCATCTGACCTCGAACACGCCGAGCGCCGCGAATGGTGGATTGCCAACGGCCGCGGAGGCTATGCCGCGGGCACGGTCGCCGGCAGCCTGACCCGCGGCTATCACGGCCTCCTGACCGCAACCATCAATTCGCCGCTCGGGCGCCGCCTGCAGCTCGCCAAGCTCGACGCGACCCTGATCGACGGGGAGCGACACTGGCCCCTCTTCACCAACCGCTGGGCCGACGGCTGTGTCGAGCCGGACGGGCATGGGCTGATCGACGCCTTCCGCCTGGACGGGCGCATGCCGGCGTGGCACTGGGCCTGCGGCGATCTCTTGGTCGAGCAGCGCATCTGGATGCCTCCGGGCGAGGACAGCGTCTGGTCGGTCTATCGGCTCGTGAAAGGTCGTCCGGGCGCCGCGACGCGCGTGCGCATCGCTCTCCTGCTCGCCGATCACGACCATCACCACGTCGGTCACAAGGGCGACTTCGATCCGATCCTGACCCTCGACGGCGATACGCGCTTGACCGCCCGATGCGCCGACGGACACGACATCGCCCTGATCGCCGTCGGCGGACGCATACGGATCGACCGCGCATGGATCGAGCACTTCGCCCTGCCGATCGAGCGCGAACGCGGGCTGCCGGATCAGCACGACCTGTTGCGGGTCGGCTTCGCCGAGCTGTCCCTGAGCATGAGCGGGTGGTGCGGAGTGTTGGCGACGGTCGCACCCGACGCCAAGACCGGACCCGTGCCGGATCCCGAGCAGGCATTGGAGCGCTTCAGGCAGCACGATCGCGCGTTCCTTCAGACCGCACGGACACATCACAAGCAGATTCCGGACATCCCCATCTGGGTCGAGCAGCTCATCCTCGCCGCCGACAGCTTCCTGATCGAGCGTCCGATTGGCGCCCTCTCCAGGCTGCAACCAGAGGTAAAAGGCGCATCCGTCATCGCCGGCTACCCCTGGTTCGGCGACTGGGGTCGCGACACCATGATCGCGCTGCCCGGACTCACCCTCGCGACCGGTCGACCCGAGATCGCCAAGCGTCTCCTGGAGACCTTTGGGGGATTCGTCGACCGCGGCATGCTGCCGAACCGCTTCCCCGGTGCCGGCGAGACGCCCGTCTACAACACGGTCGATGCCGCACTCTGGTACATCGACGCCTGGCGCGCCTATATCGAGGCATCGGACGATCTCACTGCACTCTCCCGGGTCTTTCCGATCCTGGCGTCGATCGTCTCGCACTATCGCGAGGGCACCCGCTACGGGATCGGCATGGACCCGGCGGATGGACTGATCCGCGCCGGCGAGCCGGGCGTGCAGCTCACCTGGATGGATGCGAAGGTCGGCGACTGGGTGGTAACGCCGAGGATCGGCAAGCCGGTGGAGATCAATGCACTTTGGTATCACGGGCTGCGTGTGATGGCCGATTTCGCCGAGCGACTGGGTCGCGATCCGTTGCCCTACCGGAGCGCAGCGGAGCGGACGCGCGCCGGTTTTGCCCGATTCGTGCGCCCGGACGGCGCGGGTCTCTACGATGTCATCGACGGCCCGGACGGTTCTGATGGCGAAGGCGCACGGATTCGCCCGAATCAGATCTTCGCTGTCAGCCTGACGCACTCCCCGCTCGACGCACCCGCCCAAGCCTCGGTCCTCGAGGTCTGTACGCGTCATCTACTCTGTCCCTTCGGCCTGCGCACCTTGGCGCAAGAAGACCCCGACTATCGGGGTCGTTACGAAGGAGATGTCTGGAGTCGCGATGCGGCCTACCATCAGGGCACGGTTTGGGCCTGGCTGCTGGGTCACTATGCCCTCGCGGAATACCGGGTGACCGGCGATGCGGCGGCAGCCCAAGCGCGGCTTGAGCCGATCGCCGATCATCTTCGCGACGCCGGACTCGGCAGCGTCAGCGAGATCTTCGACGGCGACCCGCCGCACCACCCGCGCGGCTGTCCGGCGCAAGCCTGGTCCGTCGCCTGTATTCTGAATGCCTGGACCCAGCTGGAGCGCATCCGCAGGAGATTCACGTGAGCGAAGGACCGAGCAACGCCGAACGCGAACGCCTGGAAGAGGCGCACAACGGAACCGCCGACTGGCGCCTCTGGGGACCCTATCTCGCCGAGCGCGCCTGGGGAACGGTGCGCGAGGATTACAGCGCCGACGGCAACGCCTGGGATCACTTCACGCATGAGCAGGCCCGCTCGCGCGTCTATCGGTGGAACGAGGACGGGCTCGGCGGCATCTGCGATCGCGAGCAGCGACTCTGCTTTGCGCTCGCCCTCTGGAACGCACGCGACCCCTTTCTGAAGGAACGCGCCTTCGGCCTCACCGGACCGCAGGGCAATCGCGGCGAGGACGTGAAGGAGTGCTGGTTCTATCGCGATGCGCTGCCCACGGCGAGCTATCTGCGCTATCTCTACAAGTATCCGCAGGCGCCCTTCCCCTACCGCGAGCTGATCGAGGAGAACGCCCGGCGCTCCCGCGAGGATCCGCCCTACCTGCTCACCGACACCGGCTGCTTCGACGCACAACGCTATTGGGACGTCGACGTCTTCTACGCCAAGGCCGGGCCGCGCGAGATCCATATCCGGATCTATCTCAAGAACCGCGGTCCGGATGCCGCCGAGATCCATCTCTTGCCGAACCTCTGGTTCCGCAACACCTGGTCATGGGACGCCGGCTCGGAGCCTCCTGTGCTGCGGGCGGCAACCGCCCCGGACGGCGCCGCTTGGGCGGTCGAGGCAGAGCACCCGACGCTCGGCACCTATCACCTCTACGGCACCCATCCCGCGGAGCTGCTCTTCACCGAGAACCTCTCCAACGCCGAGCTGCTCTGGGGCAACCCCAACCCGTCTCCCTACGTCAAGGACGCCTTCCATCGTCGCGTGGTTCAGGGCGACACGGCAGCGGTCAACCCGGCGCTCACCGGGACCAAATGCGCGGCCTGGGGCCATTGGACCGTCGGCCCGCAACAGCACGCCAGGGTCGATCTTGTGCTCAGCGCCGAGCCGCTCGCCCAACCCTTCGCGCGCAGCGAGCGCACGCTCTCCATCCGCCAGTCCGAGACCACCGTCTTCTACGACGATCTCCTGCCCGAGGCAAGCGCGACGGACCACCGCATCCTCCGCCAAGCCCTCGCCGGCATGGTCTGGACCCAGCAGTTCTATCACTACGACGTCGAACGCTGGCTCAGCGGCGATCAGCTCCCGCCACCCGAATCCCGGCGGCAGGGACGCAACCGCCATTGGCGCCATCTCAAGGCGCACGACATCATCTCCATGCCCGACGCCTGGGAATATCCCTGGTTCGCCGCCTGGGACCTGGCCTATCACTGCCCGGCCCTGGCCCTGCTGGATGTCGACTTCGCCAAGCATCAGATCGAGCTGATGCTCTCGGATCGCTATCTGCACCCGAACGGCCAGATCCCGGCCTACGAATGGGGTTTCGACGACGCCAACCCGCCGGTTCATGCCCAGGGCGCGCTCAAGGTGTTCCGCGCCGAGCGGGTCCAGCGCGGTGCGGGCGACCTGGCTTTTCTCGAGCGCGTCTTCCACAAGCTCCTGCTCAACCTCGCCTGGTGGATCAACCGCAAGGACGCCGAGGGACACAATCTCTTCGAGGGTGGCTTTCTCGGGCTCGACAACATCTCCGTCTACGACCGCTCGCACCCGCTCCCGCCCGGTTACAGCCTCAAACAGGCCGATGCGACCGGCTGGATGGCCATGTTCAGTCTCGACATGACCCTGATCGCGCTCGAGCTCTGCGCCAAGGACCGCAACTACGAGGCGATGGCGATCCACTGCTACAAGCAGTTCCTCGCGATCGGCGAGGCGATCGCCGGCAACCCGGAGACCGGGATGCCGTCGCTCTGGGACGATGAGAAGGGCTTCTTCATGGATCTCCTGGTCACCCCGACCGGGGTCGGTCACCGCATCGAGGTCTACTCCTGGGTCGGCCTCATCCCGCTCTTCGCCACCGAGATCGTCGACCGGCGACTCCTCGCGAACGCCCCGGGCTTCGCCGACCTGCTGAGTGGTCACAAAGGCGGGCTCTTCCGAGGCAGCACCGTCTGTCTCTGTCCGGATTGGGAGAACGATCGCGGCGAACATCTGCTCGCGCTGGTCGATCACACCATGCTGCCGCGGATCCTGGAGCGCCTGCTCGACGAGGAGCAGTTCCTGTCGCCCTTCGGGATCCGCAGCGTGAGCCGGATTCATGCCACCCAGACCCATCTGGGCCGTATTCCCGGCATCGGCGATGCGCTGATGGAGTACGTCCCCGGCGAGTCCAACTCGCCCCTCTTCGGCGGCAACTCCAACTGGCGCGGCCCGATCTGGTTGCCGACCAACTACTCGCTCGTGCAGGCGTTGGAGAAATACCACCGCTTCCTCGGGCCCGGTTTTCAGGTCCCGGTCGCCTGCAACGACGGCCAACGGCTCAACCTCGCCGAGATCGCCACCTTGATCGCCGAACGCCTCGTCGATCTCTACCGCCCTCCGAACGGCTCACCGCCCCCGGCCCTCGTGCGCGAGGGTCATCTGCATGGGGACGTCCACTGGCGCGACCTGCTGAGCTTCCACGAGTATTTCCATGGCGAGACCGGCGAGGGTCTCGGCGCCTCCCACCAAACCGGTTGGACGGGATTACTCGCCAACCTGGTGATGCGCCGCTATCGGAAAGACATCACGCCTTGGAGCGGGCTGGACCGCGGGACCGAGGCCGCGCCGATCGACGAGATTGCGTGACCCCTTAGACGATTCCCGGATGATTCGATCCCCTTAGGTTGTGCTGGCGATAGTAAGCACAACTTGCGCCGACGGTTGGTTGTGCCTCGCACGGCTCGGCACAACCTACGGCGCTGCTGGCAGGTCATCGGCCGGCTTCGCTTGAGAGGAGTCCGATACATGCCGCGCGGCCGCCGCGCTCGCCACAGCCAAGGTGGTCATGTTCAGGGTGCGCCGCACGGTGGCGGCAGGGGTGAGGATACAGGCCGTCGCGGCCGCCCCCATCAAGATCGGGCCCACGGTCACACCGCCGCTGGTGGTGGTCTTGAGCACGGTGTAGAGGATGTTGGCGGCATCGAGGTTGGGGCAGATCAGCAGGTTCGCGGAGCCACCGAGGGTGGTGTCAGCCAGGTAACGGCTGCGGATGTCTTCCTCCAGCGCGGCGTCGCCGTGTAATTCGCCGTCGCATTCGACCTCGGGGTGGCTGGCGACGAAGAGGTCACGCGCCAGACGCATCTTCTTCGCCGAAGCACGCTTGGACGAGCCGAAGCTCGAGTGCGACAGAAAGGCCACCTTCGGCGGCAGGCCGAAGCGCTGAATCTCCTGCACGGCCATCCAGGCGATCTCGGCCAGTTGTTCCGCGCCTGGGTCTTCGTTCACGTAGGTATCGGCAATGAAAAGCGGTCCGCCGCGCTCCGTCATCAGCGCGTTGAGTGCAGCGTAATTGCTCACGCCCGGCCGCAGGCCGATGATGCTGTGGATGCGCTCGAGATGGGTCTCATAGCTGCCGGCCAGGCCGCAGATCATGGCGTCGGCGTGGCCCAGAGCGACCATCAGCGAGCCGATGATGGTGTTGGAGCGACGCACCGCCGCCGCGGCCACCTCGGGCGTGACGCCGTTGCGGCCCATGAGTCGGTGGTAATGATCACGGTACAGGTTGATGCGCGGGTCCTGCTCGGGGTTGACGTTCTCGACATCCTCCCCGAGACGCATGCGCAGACCGGCCTTCTCGATCTGGGCCTGGATCACGGCAGGACGTCCGATCAGGATGGGCCGAGCCAGGCGATCGTCGAGCGCGATCTGAGCGGCCCGCAGGGCGCGTTCGTCCTCGCCGTCGGCAAAGGCCACGCGCTTCCTGGCGTCGGGCAGGGCCCTGGCGGCATTGATGACCGGGCGCATCAGGATGCCGGTCTGGTAAACGAAGAGCATCAAGCTCTCTCGGTAGGCCTGCATGTCGGTAATGGGGCGCGTGGCCACACCCGAGTCGGCGGCGGCCCGGGCCACGGCGGGCGCAATGTGCAGGATCAGGCGCGTGTCGAAGGGCTTGGGGATCAGATAATCGGGGCCGAAGACCAGGTCCTGCCCGGCGTATGCCGTCGCCACTTCGGCACTGCTCTCGCTCTTTGCCAGATCGGCGATCTCGCGAACGCAGGCAAGCTTCATCTCCGCCGTGATCTTGGTGGCGCCGCTGTCGAGCGCACCCCGAAAGATATAGGGGAAGCACAGGACATTGTTGACCTGATTGGGGTAGTCCGAGCGGCCGGTGGCGATGATGCAGTCGGGCCGCGCGAGCTTGGCCAGCTCCGGGCGGATCTCCGGCTCCGGGTTGGCCAGGGCCAGGATGATGGGCCGATCGGCCATGGTCTTCACCATCTCCACCGTCAACACGCCGGGTGCGGAGCACCCTAGAAAGACATCGGCGCCGTCGACCACGTCGGCCAGGGTGCGCGCGTCGGTCTGCTGCGCATAGCGGGCCTTGGATGGGTCGAACCCGCCCGGACGGCCCTCGTAGATCACGCCCTTGGAATCGACCATGAAGACAAGCTCGCGCCGGATACCCAGACCGATCATCACCTCGACGCAGGCGATCGCCGCCGCACCGGCACCCGAGACGGCCATCTTCACGGTATCGATGGCCTTGCCGACCAGTTCCAGAGCGTTCAAGAGCGCGGCACTTGAGATGATGGCCGTGCCATGCTGATCATCATGGAACACCGGGATGTTCATGCGTTTGCTGAGCTCGCGCTCGATGTAGAAGCATTCCGGCGCCTTGATGTCCTCCAGATTGATGCCGCCCAGCGTCGGTTCGAGCGCGGCAATGATCTCAATCAGCTTGTCCGGATCACGCTCGGCCAGCTCGATGTCGAACACATCGATGCCCGCGAATTTTTTGAACAGGCAGCCCTTGCCCTCCATCACGGGTTTTGCAGCCAACGGCCCGATGTCGCCCAAGCCGAGCACGGCCGTGCCGTTGGTCACCACGCCCACCAGATTGCCGCGCGAGGTGTACTCCGCCGCGAGCGCCGGATCGGCCTGGATATCGAGACAGGGATAGGCCACGCCGGGCGAGTAGGCCAGCGAGAGATCGCGTTGGTTCGACAGCGGCTTGGAGGGCGTGACGGCGATCTTGCCGCGAGTGGGGCTACGGTGATACTCCCGGGCAGCGTCACGCAATGCCTGCTCGGCGGTGGACAGATTCGATGTCATTGGAGTGCAAAGTTTCCGTGGTTGATGATCGACGCTCGGCAGACAACGTTATCAGGGGCGCCGGTGTCGAGGAATGCCTTTTCACGAGATCGGACGGGTGGACGAGCGTCGTAGGGTAGACAAGCGTAGCGCAGTCCACCAGCGCCGGTGCAGAGCTCGGTGGACCTCGCTCTCGCTCGTCTACCCTACCGTTACGATTCAGCGACGCAGCCGAACATGCGAGCTCGCGTCCGCGCGAGGCTAGGCCGGCAAGAAATCGTCGGCGAGGATCTGCTCGATCGTCCATGGGCAGTCGTCCGGGAAGGCACCCATTCCCGTTTCGTCGATCGCGAGCGTAACCGCATCGGCCCAGATCGCGCCCTGCCATTCGGCGTCGGCGAGTCTCGGCTTCAAGCTCGGTACCTGTTTGAGATGAAACGCCAGGGCCTTGCGCTGCTCCTTGATCGTTCGCCGCCAACTGTTGCTTTGGCGCTCAGGCTGATACTGCCATTTGATGAGATGCGCAATCAGCACGGCCATGCGGCTCGCCAGCTCGCGTTGTTCGCTCTTGCCCACGTCTTCGATTTCCTCGGCGATGTGCTCTAGGTCAAGCTGATCAAACCGACCCGCGCGGATTAGGCGCGCTTGCTCGTTCGCCCAGGCGACAACGTCTGCGTCATAGCTGATGGTCGTCATCGTTCTCTCCACTCGAAGCCGTGTGTCCCCATATCAACAAGGCATCCACCCGGCCCCCAACACACCCTCGGCACCCACCACCGGCACCGCACCGGAGGCGACGGTCATTGACCCGGCGCGAGTCGGTTTACCCGCCGCGCGGGATGCGATCCTTGTTGATCTCCAACCACTTACGAAACGACTTCAAGGATGGATTCAGTGCGCGAGCGACCGCCGGATCCCGCGCGCCGCAGAAGTCGGTCTCGAAGTCGCGCTTGAACTGGAACATATTCCCCAGGTCATCCGCTCCGGAGAAACCCAAACCACGGAAGACCTCGGCAGGGATGGCGCGGTAGCGCACCTCCTCGCCAAACGCATCGGACAGTGCGGCGGCCATCTGCTCGCCCGTCAGATGCTCGCCCGCGATACCGACCGTCCGGCCAATAGACTGCTCGCCCTGCTTGAAGATGCCGTAGGCACAGCGCCCGATATCCTCGGCGGCGATGCCCGGCAGCTTCTTGTCGTCCATCGGCAGCGTGAAGACGAGTCGGCCGTCGGACTCGCGCCGAGGCCCCATGCCGAAGTGGATGAGGTTCTCCCAATAGAAGGAGGTCAACAAGAAGGTCGTCGGCACGCCCATCTCGGTGAAGATGAGGTTGGATTCGCCCTTGGCATCGAAGTGCGGAACCTTGTAGTGCTCCATGAGGGTCGGCATCCGCTCATCCTCGAGCGGCACCCACAGACGCGTGTCTTCGAGGGTCGACCAGATGGCGTGGCGCAGTCCGACCGCCTTTGCCGCGGTCGCCATGTTCATGACCTCTGTCTTCTCCTTCTCGGGCGAGAAATGCGCCCAGAAGAAGGTGACGAAATAAGCCCCGTAGGCCCCGTCCAGGACTCGGCGCAAACTGGCCTCGTCGTCGACATCGGCCGCCACGACCTCCGCTCCAAGCTCGGCCAACGCCTTGGCCTTCTCCGAGTCGACATCCCGCGTGATGGCGCGCACCGCAAAACCGCCGTTCGGGTCGTCGAGGATGGCGCGCGCTAAACCGCCGCCCTGTGCGCCCGTGGCGCCGAAGACGGCAATGATCTTTGGGTTGCTCATGATGGCTGTGACCTCCAAGGAGAGACGAATACCGATCGGGCCGGAAGCACGCCCGAGTCGGGTGTTTCGCGACCTGGCGAGTATACTGCGTCGTGCCGGCGCCTCGCCGGAGCAGCATACGAACACTCAGACGCCGGTGCCCCGCCTTGCTTAGTCCGACGAGAAACCGCGACACCGAGCAATGCGTTCGCTCTGTCATCCCGATCCGCCGTCGCCGGCTCGGCGACCTTCCAAGGGCCGACCTTTGACCGCGCAAACCACAATGCAGGCCCGACGGATCGCCTTCGGCGTCGTCCTCGTCTGTCTCGCACTGCTCTCCCTGTTGCTTGCCTTGGGGCTCTACGCCCATCCGACAAGCGATGATTTCGATTATGCCTATGTCGCCCGCGAGCATGGCATCCTCGGCGGGGTCATCCATTTCTATCAGAACTGGAGCGGTCGCTATGCGAGTGCCGCCGTCACGCTCGCGTTCGGCCGCTGGGTGGATCTCACACAGTCCTATTGGATCGTAACCGCGGCGAGCCTCTTGACCCTCTATGCGGCCTTTCTCTACGCATTCCGCGCACTCTGCCGGCTGCTCGGGATCGGCCGCCCGATCGTGCTCGGCCATCTTGCCTTCCTGTTTTACGTGCTGTTCATCCCGAGACTCGACACCGCCTTTTACTGGCTGGCCGGGGCCGCGACCTATCAAGCGGGCAACGCCTTGTTTCTCCTATTCGTCGGGGTCTGGGCCGATTATTTCGGCGGTCCCGCGACGCAGACCCGCGATCTGCGTTTCGGCCTGATCTTGGCCGCACTCGCGGCGCTGATCGCCGGGATGAACGAGACGATCATGTTGGTGACGGCGGGGTTGTCGGCATTGATGGCCGTGGTCGTGCTGCGTCTGCGAGGGCCGCGGATCGGCGTCTGGCTGCCGCCTTTGATCGTCATCATGGTACTGGGCGCGATCGCCGCATTCGCTCCCGGCCATGAGGTGCGCATGGGGATCATCGGCGAGGTCGGGAACGAATCCCCGGGTCGCAGCCTGCTGATCTCGGTCTTCCACGCGCTTTTGACCGCGCTGAAGCTGGTCTTGTTTGCCCTGGTCTTTCTTCAGATCGGCTTCGTTCGTACGATCCTGGCCGAGGGTCTCGCGCGCTTCGACGGCATCCTCGGGCGTCTATCCGCAGCGGACCGGATCCTGCTCGCGCTGGCGTTTCTCGGGTTGCTCGTCCTGCTCTTCTTCCCGGCCGCTTGGGCGAAAGGGGCGGAGGCGCCCGGACGGGTGCAGAGCATCAGCGTCTTGCTCGGCACGCTAGTCCTGATTCCGACCATGGCGGCGCTGCGATCAGCGTTCGGGGATCGCCTTTATCCGAGCAGGATGTCGATTCGCCGCCTGGTCTCGGCCGGCAGTCTGATCGCTCTGCTCCTAGTCTCCAATGTCCCCAAGATCGCCCGCGACATCCCGCGCCTGCAGACCTTCCATGCCGAGAAGTTGGCCCGCTACGCGCTGATCCGCGAGGCGCAGGCGCGCGAGCTCACGGAACTGAGTCTGCCGCCTTTGCGCACGCGCATGAAGGTGCTCTATTCGGAGGAGCTCAAACCCTACGAGCGCCGCGAGGAGAATCGACTCTTCGGGGGCTACTTCGGATGGAACCATCCGATTTGGGCCGAGGGCTCGCCTTAGTTGAGCTCCGGAAACCGCTATAGGAACGATTCAAGAACAAGGAAAACAACTCGACGAGAGAATACTCATGCCACGATTCTCGTTGTCGTTGTCGATTACGACAACGACAACCATTAGGCAGAAGTTGTGCTTCCTATCGTCAGCACAACCTACGGGTATCGAGGTTTCCGGTAGTCGCTTTAGGCATCCGGTGACTGTTCGAAAATGCGGTACGCCGCAGTTGCCGGGCAGGCCGGAGTGAACTTGCGCAGTTCTGCCCGGGATCCATCGGGGCCGACACCACTGAACCGTCCTCGCCTTTTCCCTCTTGACTGCGCCGGGATCGGACCGACCCCGGGCACACACAGGACTGATCCGATGCTCAGCTGGACCGACCGCTTTCCGCTCTATCTCTTCATCATCGCCGCCCTGACCCTGGGTCTATCGCCCTTCGTTCCGGAACCGCATCTTTGGGAAAAGCTCAAGATGCTGGCCGACGGGACCTTGGTGAAACCGATCGACATCTTCGACCTGCTGCTGCATGCAACGCCTTGGGTCCTGCTCATCCTGAAGCTATCGCGTCTCCTGACGCTTCGGCGGGACGCGACGCCTCGCTGAGGGGAGACCAAGTGCGAAAGACCGCCGCGAAGATTCGCTGCGACTCCTCGCCGATCCCCTTTGCACCGGATTCCCGAGGTCCGGCACAGTTGAGGATCCCAACGTGGTTCGCGACCAGCCAGTCGGCGATCGCCCGGACATCGATCGCCGCCGCGAGGTCGCGCACCAGCAGGGGTTTGCCGAGTCGGCGCGCCAGCTCCGCGGTCAGGCGTGTGCCGCCGCTCATGGGGCCGCGATGCAGGATCAGGGTGGCGTCGCTGTCGCGGACGTTCCACTCGGTGCGTTCCGCGTAGTCGGCGCTCGGGGTCTCGCCCAAGGCATAGCGCTCCGGGATGGGACCGTCCTCGCCGCGACGCCCGCGCGGGCACCAACCGCCGATCGACAGACCCAGTGCGAGTGCGGCATCCAAGGCCGCGCGATCGACCCCGGTTTGCCCTCCCGAGACCACCCGGATGCCCGACGCAGGCGCCGGCAGATCACCCCCCTCGACGGACCTACGTGCAGCCAAGAGCTCCGCATCCCGCCGGGCGAAATAGAGATCCTCCTCGGCCTTCTCCTTGAGTTTGAGCTTATCGACGAAGCCGGTCATGGGTTGGACTCCGGTCTGTTCGCGATCAGGACGGCGCGTACGGGCGCCGGGTGTTCCTCGACAGTGCGGCTCGGATCGATCGGATCCAGATGATCGGGCAACGACTGGAAGCGCATCCACGCCGTTGAGCGCTGCTCGTCCGGGCCGGTACGAGTGACGTCGACGACACGGATCCCGATGTATCCGCAGCGACCGAGCCAGAGCGCCAGCGCATCGACCGTCGGGATGAACCAGACATTGCGCATGGCGGCATAGCGTCCCGGCGGGACCAGCAATCCCTCGCCCTCGCCTTCCAGCACCAGTGTTTCCAGGACCAGCTCTCCGCCGGGACGCAGCAGTCGATGCAGGTCCATCAGGTGATCGATCGGCGAGCGCCGGTGATAGAGCACGCCCATCGAGAAGACCGTATCGAAGCCGGTGAGATCCCCGGGCAGATCCTCGATGCCGAGCGGCAGAACCGACAGATCGTCCCGCGCCAAATAGCGGTCGATCGCCATCCACTGGAGCACGAACACCGGCGTCGGATCGATTCCCATCACCAACCGGGCGCCGGCCCCGAGCATGCGCCAGCCGTGATAGCCGTTGCCGCAACCCACGTCGAGCACCAGGCGATCGGCGAGCGGCGCGATGGCCCCGGCCAAGCGTTCCCACTTTAGATCCGAGCGCCACTCGGTGTCGATGTGCACGCCCTGAATACAGAAGGGACCCTTGCGCCAGGGATGCAGGTCCATCAGCGCCTCGGTCAAAGACCGCCCGAGATCCGCATCGAGCGGCCCGGCGCCTTCGATCCCGACACAGGGACGATCCAGGCAAGACCGACCGCTCGGCAGGTCCGGCAGCCGCGCCAACGCCGCTTCCCATTTCGGCAGGTCTCCATGTGCCCGTTCACTCAACCGAAGCGCGATGGCCTCGGCCAGCGTTTCGCGCCAGGCACCCAAACCGGTCCGCCCGAGCCGATCGAGAAAGGGCTCGAACGGCGTCAGGTCCATGCGACCCAGGCCACGAAGTTGAGGTTCTGGAACCAGCGCAGATGGCCGGCGAACCCGGCATCGCGGAGTCGCCGCTCATGGGTCTCGACGGTTTCCGAGACAAGCACGCGCTCGAGCGCCGCACGCTTGCGGCTGATCGCCAGCTCGCTGTAGCCGTTCGCACGCTTGAAGTCCTCGTGGAGGTTGCGCATCAGGCGCCCACCCTGCGCGTCGGGGATCTCGACCTTCTCGGCCAGCACCAACATCCCGCCCGGGACCAGACCGGCGCGCAGACGGGACATCAGGGCGTCGCGCCGCTCGGGCGGGATGAACTGGAGCGTCAGATTCAAAACGACCAGTCCGGCGCCGCCGACCTCGACGGCTTCGAGATCCGCGCGCAGCGGCACGAGTCGCTCGATCCCGGGGACACCGGAGAGCCGCGTCACCATGCCATCGATCATCGCCTCGGAGGCATCGACGGCGATCACGGACACATCCGCCGGGGTCTGCAGCAGCAGCTCGCGGGTGACCGCACCCAATGAGCACCCCAAGTCGTAACAGCGCGTTCCCGGCCGCACCACCCTCCGGGCGATGAGTCCGGTGAGGCCCACCAGCTCGGCATATCCCGGGACCGAACGACGCACCATATCCGGGAAGACCCGAGCGACGTCGGCATCGAACTCGAACGGCTTGATCGGCGCGCTCGGCCGATCGAAAAGGTCATCGGGCTCGTTCATCCTCAAATTTCGCATCCTCGATCACCGTCCAGATGGGCTTGCGGCAACACCCAAGGCAAGGCAGAGTCACGTCACGTAACCGCCATCGTCGACCCGTGCTCGGTATACAATAACCGCCCCGCCCACACCACTGCCGACCTGCCGTCAAAGGGAACGCAACATGATGAACAAGAACGAGATCCAGCAAGCCATCGACGAGGACTCCGATTTCGCGCAGGACGTCGACCCGCCCCCGGGCGTCGCCCTGAGTGTCGCGGACGAGATCGACCTCGGCGACCCCTCACTCTATCTGAATCGCGAGCTGACCTGGCTTGCGTTCAACCGCCGCGTCCTCAACGAGGCGAACGACAGCCGCACCCCGTTGCTGGAGCGGGTGAAGTTCCTGGCGATCGTCAGCAACAACCTCGATGAATTCTTCATGAAACGCATCGGGGGGCTCAAGCAGCAGATCGCCGCCGGGGTGCATACCCCGAGCGTCGACGGCCGCACCCCCTTGCAGCAGCTCAAGGAATGCCAGGCCGCGGTCCGCGAGTTTCAGATCGAGATGCAACGCATCGACAGCATTTTGAGGCAGGAGATCGCACAACACGATATCCGCATCGCCCTCTACGACGATCTGCCGGCGGACGCACGCGAGCGGCTGCGCGATTATTTCCGCGCCAACATCTTCCCGATGCTCACCCCCTTGGCCATGGATCCGGCTCATCCCTTCCCCTTCATCTCAAATCTGACCCTGAACCTACTGGTAACCCTGCGCTTCCCGGGCGGCAGCGAGGCCTACATGGCTCGTGTGAAGGTGCCGGTGAGCAAGGACGTGTCGCGTCGTCTGATCCCCGTCGACGGCACCACCACCTTCGTCACACTCGAAGACCTGATGGTGAAGAACCTCGACATGCTCTTCCCGGGCATGGAGATCGACTCCTGCGCCCTCTTCCGGATCACCCGCAACGCCATCGTCGAGCCGGAGGCCGAGGCGGCGAACGATCTGCTGGAGATGATCGAAAGCGAGCTGCGCGAGCGCCACTTCGCGCCGATCGTGCGCCTGGAGGTCCAGCCCGGCATGGAACGGACCCATCGGGGCATGCTCGCCGCCGAGCTGGGTCTGAACGAGGACGAGGACGTCTTCGAGGTCGAGGGCATGATGGGTCTGCGCGATCTCTTCGAGATTGCCGCCATCGACAAACCCGAGCTTCACGACAAGACCCACCGCGCGGTCGATCATCCATTGCTCGCCAACGACCGGCGCAACATCTTCCACATCATCCGCGAGAACGGACCGCTCCTGCTCCAGCACCCCTATCAGGCATTCAGTACCTCGGTCGAGCGCTTCCTGCGGACAGCCGCGGAAGACCCCAAGGTGCTCGCCATCAAGATGACGCTGTACCGCACTTCGGCCGGCCCGATCCTGGACTCGCTGATGCAGGCCGCGCGCAACGGCAAGCAGGTCGCTGTGCTCGTCGAGCTCAAGGCCCGCTTCGACGAGGCCGCCAACATCGTCTGGGCCCGGCGCCTGGAGGCCGAGGGTATCCATGTCAACTACGGCGTCATGGGACTGAAGACCCACAGCAAGCTCATCTTCGTCGTGCGGCGCGACTACTCGCAACTGCGCCGCTATTACCACATCGGCACCGGCAACTATCACTCCGGGACGGCCAAGCTCTACACGGATCTCGGCATGCTCGGCTGCGACGAGGATATCGGCCAGGATCTCACCGAGCTTTTTAACTATCTGACGGGCTATTCGCCGCCCCCGAGCTATCGCAAGATCCTCGCCGCGCCCTATACGCTCAAGCGCGGGATCATCGAGAAGATCAACCGCGAGATCGAGCATCACAAGCGCCAAGGCGGCGGACTCATCCAGATGAAGATGAATGCACTGGAAGACGCCGAGATCACGCACGCGCTCTATAAGGCCAGCCGCGCCGGCGTGAAGGTCGATCTCATCATCCGCGACACCTGCCGCTACCGACCCGGACTGCCCGGGATCAGCGAAACCGGTCGCGTCGTCAGCATCGTCGGGCGCTTCCTCGAGCACGCACGCATCATCTATTTCAGAAACGGCGGCGCGGAAGAGTATTACATCGGCTCGGCCGACATGATGGGCCGTAACCTCGACAGCCGCGTCGAGGTCCACGCACCGGTCGAGAACCCGGAGCTGCGCCAAGAGCTGCGCCTCATCCTGGACGTTCAGTTCGCGGACACCCGCTCCGCTTGGGACATGGATTCGGACGGCATCTACACCCAACGCACCCCGGAAGACGAGAACGCCAAGGGTGCTCAGGAGACCCTGATCGGTGTCGCCGAGAAGCGTCTCGCCGCCGCGGCCAAGCACAAGGAGAAGAAGGTGCGCTCCAAGCTCTTGAGCCATTTCCAGTGGCGGTTGCGGGACAAGAACCTCAAGTAGCCGGAGGCCGGGGCACAATGGACGTGCCCACCACGCCCATTCGCCCATCCTGGGCTCGGATGTCGGGGTTGGCGCAGATCACGCGCTCGACCGCGGTTCTGGCATTGGCGCAGTCCCAGTCGGCAACGGGATCTCCAGGTGCGGACTTGACCGGTGCGCGTGCCGGCTTTTCGGCTTGCGTGCGCCGACCTTCATCCACGCAACCGTCTTTGTAGGCATAACCATTGTCGCCATCGTTGCGGGCGCACCAGGCATCGCCCGCTGGATATCGGCAAGGACTGGAGGCGGCGTCGATATCCAGACAGGCCGCATCCACCACGGCGACGGACAGTGCGCAGAAGAACGCGGTCGCGAGCCGTCCGAAACGTCGATTCTTCAGGTGCACATCCGTCAGTGCTCGGAGCAAGGACAATCCTCGTCCGGCGGGGGAAGCGCATCGCCGACCTTTGGGGCCAAACCGGCCCCGTGCAGCAGCAACGGCGATGCGCCCGGCGCGGGTCAGAACTCCTCGAAGGACTCGAAATCACCGCCTTCGTCCGGGAAGGCTTCCTCGGACCCCGGGGGCGCCTCCTCGGGCTCCGCCGGTGCTTCCGACGCCTCTGCCTCATTCCCGCCGAACATGCCGGTCAGGGCGTTGGCCATCAGGATGCCGCCCGCAACGCCGGCGGCGGTCGTCAGGGCCGATGCCATGAAACCACCCCCGGCGGGCTGTGTCGGCTGCGACCAGCCTCGACTCGGAGCTGCGGATTTGCCGAACTCCATGCCCGGAGCCGTCCCGGGCGTACTGCCCGGAGTCATGGCCGGCGTGCGCTCGGCCGCTGGCCGCGCAACGCTCGCACCCGGGACCGCCCCGCCCCCGAAAAGACCGCCGAGAAATCCGCCGCCCGCCGCGGGACGCTCGGCAAGTTGCTGCTCCAACTCCTGAATCCGTTGGTTCTGAGCCTGTACCGTCTGCTCTTGAATCAGAATGACCTGCGACATGTAGTAGGGAGCGGCCGGCTGGCGGCTCACGGCAGCGGCGATCTCCTGCTCCGCAGACGGGTCGCGGGGGCCGGCCTGTTGCTCGGCCTGTTTGAGTTTGGCAAAGAGGTTGCCGATCATGTTCTGCTCGTCGTGATCCACTGGAAATTCTCCTTCCGGTTAAAACGGTTCAGGTCATAACGGGTTGAAACGCTGCAACATAGAGTACCCGTCGGTTTCAAAGGTTCCTCGGGTCTGCTGCCGGGCGCGACGCATTGGGCCGCACGGGCGCCCGCATGTCAAATGCGGCCGACCGGCGTGAACGGGCCAACGCGTCGCCCCCAGCCCTACGCGCTCGGTGCAGGATCAATCGAGCATCGGACCCGATGCGATCGAGGCCGGGTCACCGCCCGTATGCTCGGCGAAGGCTTCCACAAGATCCGAGAGCTGCCGGTCCCCGTACCGAACCAGTGCGCGGGTGAGCTGACGCCGACGGATGATCTGCGTGCGCGCATCGATGAGCTCGAGGTACGCGGCCTGGGCCGCCCGGTCATCGCGCAGCTCCGGCGAGGGGTCGAGGGCATCGTCCGACCACAGGACCAATGCCCCGGGGCGATCGCCCGAAACGGCCTGCAACATGGCGGGATCTTGTCGGTGATTCGCGAGTCGATCGACCTCCACCAATCGGGTCAGAGCATGGGCGAGTGCTCCCGACGCATCGGCAAGATCGCGGTGCAATCCCTGCAGAAGTGCCGTCTCGCGGGCAGAGGGCACCAGAATCGCTCCCTTGCGCGCGATAACGGCGAGCAATGTCTCGACCAGCTCGGGTCGCGGATCGCATCCGCGGGTATCGAGGAAGCCGAACTGGTCGATCAGGCCGCTTTCGGTCTCGACGTGGCAAGACCATTGGTACGGCAGTGGCTCCGCGGGCTGGACGCCGGTCGACATCGGCAGCGGCGTGTCCAGGATGCCGATACGCAGGTAGTGGCGCGGGAAGGCAGTGTCATGCGGGAAAGAGGTGCTGGAGGGCTGGCGAGTAGTCATGATCCTTGGACTCCGGTCCGTTGTTCGGGGATGTCGCGCTCGCCGCGACCCGAGACGTTATCGCTCGGGAGACGTGCGCGATGGACCTAGAGTGCACCGATGACGCGACAGGTCTTGTCGCATCTCGGCGGGGGCGGGGGCGAGGAGTGAGGAGTGAGGAGTGAGGAGTGAGGAGTGAGGAGTGAGGAGTGAGCGGGAGTTCTGCTCGCTGCGGCCACCGACCAACGGGTAAGAAACAAGTTGAGCACCGAACCGTCGTTGCCGTTGTCGTTGCCGTTGTCGTAATCGTGATCGACAATGCCAACACCAACAGCGGCGAAGATGTTCTCTCGTCGCGTTGTTTTACTTATGTTTTTGAACCCTTCCCTACGGACGTCGGCTGCGGCGTTTGCGTTTTCGCCAAAGGTATCCGTAGAGGAGTGCGTTGCCGATCAGGAGGGCGAGGCCGAGCAGGATTTGGGTCCCGCGGGTCAGGCCGGGGGGGTAGATCAAAGGCATAATGTAATGGTCGATGAAGCCGCCGTTGTAGCCGCCCTCGCCTGCTGCAAGGCGCCACTGGATCTCGAGCGGCGTGAGCGGGCAGATGAAACCGCCGAGCTCGATGGCGATGCCCCAGAACAAACATGGCAGATGCAGGTAGGCCACGGCCTGCCAACGCAACGCCAAGAGCCCCCCGAGCGCGACGAAGGCAATGAAGAGTGCGTGCAGCAGGACAAGGCCATCGGCGGCGAGGCTCGGGTTCATGGGAGCGCGGTGCACCGGGGCGGTCACATGGCGGACGCCGATGTGCTGATCGTTCAACGCCGCCAAAGGAGCTGATCGACGTAGCGTTTCACGAGCCGATGTCCGGGCGTGTCGATCGTCGTGAACTCGAGGTTGGTGCGGTGGAGTCCATCGCTCGGCTGGGTTCGCAGGACCCGCGCATAGACCTCGGTCGCCGGATCGGCACCGAACTCGGGTACGAAGGTCAGGATCACCTCCGAATAGGGCGGCAGAATCAGGGGTAGATCGGCATTCATCCCGTAGTAGCTGAGATCGTTCGCCTTGCCCATGAAGCGTTGCGCCAGGATGCATTTGGACTCGACCCGACGGAAGGCGATCGGGAAGTCAACCAGGACGCGCGGCGAGCGACGGATCTCGACCTGCGGAACCACCAGTCGCCGCGGACCTTTGACGGCGAGCAACTCGTAGAGCGTGATTTCGCGCGCCTTACCCTTCACGAAGAGCGAGTTGGCACTACCGATGTCGATATAGTGGCGTGCCGCCGCATAGCTCGAATCGCTGAGCAGAACCTGCCCCCGCAGGCTGTAGCCCTCCATCCGGGCAGTCAGATTGACCGTGTCGCCGATCACGGTGTACTCGTTGTAGATCCGTGAGCCGAAGCTGCCCGCCATCACGCTGCCGCTGTTGACGGCAATGCCGGCGTAGATGCGGGGCTCTCCGATCAGTTGGCTTTCGCGGTTGAGCTCAAGCATCGCCTGCTGCATCTCGACCGCACAGGAGAGCGCGCACTTGAGGTGATCGTCGCGACGGACCGGCGCGCCGAAGAGGGCCATCACCGCATCGCCCATGAACTTGTCGACGACACCGCCGTGACGGCGGACCAGCTCCACCATCCGTGCGAAATACCGATTGAGCAATCGAATGATGGTTTGGGGCGGATGGGATTCGGTTAGCGCCGTGAACCCTCGGATATCGGCGATCAAGATGGTCGCCTCGACCGCTTCGATCGGCCGAGATTCGAGTAAAAAGGCATCGAGCAGCGGGTTGAGCCGCTCGATCATCGCCTCTTCTCGTCGGTTCGGTGGCTCGGTGTCGTAGACCTGTCGCGCCAGGCCGGAGATGCCCGCAACCAACGACTGTCTATCTCTGTGCTGCATTGGACGAGACTGCCTCTAAACCGCGCCCGGTGCGGTATGTATCGTTTGCGGGAGTGGATTGGCCGCGCCAGCTTCGACGACTTTCGGAGCTGGCGCGGTTTAAAGTATTAAAAAATCTTAAATTTTAAACCGCGTCTCACCGAGATCGAGGGCATCTCCAAAGCCAAACGCAAAACGCAAATGACGCATGTCGCTCTGGACGCGGTTTAGATCCCTACCACCAAGAATGGCACAGGTTTGGCGAAGGTGGGATAGAAAATGGAGTGATTGACGTATTTCATGGGAGTATCGTGCCGATCCGGGCAAGCTGTGAGCATCTTAGGGGGATCTCTTCAAGCACCCCCGGCTAATCACACAGAAATCTCAGGAGTGACCCACCGGATGGATCGTTTTACCCGCAACTACAGTATCGCAATCGGCATCATCGTGATCGGCGTCCTGGCCGTGTGGATCGGCTCGGCCTGGAAACCGCAGGTTTGGGAGCTCGATCAAGTGCTCGATACCGACCCGAAAATCTCCCAATACCCGTATCGCTTCAGGGTGGTCTCGTTCGAGAACGGGGTCGCGACGATCTCGACACCGCGCTCCTTCGACGTGCCGGCGTACCGTTTCCTCGCCATTATCCACCCGAATCTGACCAACAAGGCGGACAATGATCCGGAGATGATCGCCGCCCAACAGGGGCTGATCGACCACCAGAAACGTGCCCAAGGTCTGATTCTGGCGCAACCGCAGGTCGAAACCGTGGAGTGGGAGCTGGATACTCAGTGGCTCGCAGCGCGTGGAATCACCGTCTCACCCACGCCTTGAGACGCGTCCGCCGCTTGTCCCTACCCCCTTCCGGCGGATGGGCGTATCGGGTAGGAGCCGCTATACTTTTGTCCTCTCAGTCCGTCGGGCCGTTGTGGGGTCCTTCTGGATGGAGCGGAGCCGCAGGTGAATCTAACCCGGATTTAGGCAATCGAGCCTCGGTGTCCCTTCGGAAGTCGACCCTCAGCCTGGAGCACCCGATGCACGGCAACATCCCCGAGCAAGACCCTCTAGTCGCAAGCATGAGCCAAAGCCGCCGACGGGTTTACAACCTGTTGGGCTGGCTGTGCTTTGGATTGGGCTTTCTGGGGATGGTGTTGCCGCTGATGCCCACGACGGTGTTCTGGATCTGCGCAACCTGGCTGTGGCTGCGCAGCTCACCCAAGCGGGTGCGCTTCCTGGTCGAGCACCCGCGCTTCGGCGCGTCGATTCGAGGCTTTCTCGAGCGCGGCGAGATGTGCCGAACCGGCAAAACCGCGGCCATCGGCAGCATGGCGATCAGTTGGTCGGTCTGGTACGGGCTTGCCACCCCGGGTCCCGTGCTGGCGCTGTCCGTTGCGGCCATTCTGGGCCTGGTGGCGCTGTGGATCGGAACACGGCCGGAGGGTCCCAAACCGCAAACGCAGGTTCGGGTCAGCTTGGACCTCGACGCCTTCTCGCGCGCGCAAGGTCGCGCGAAATCTCCTCGAGATCCGCCGCGCTGATCCGGGTTCAGACTGATCCGCAACGCGGTTCACTCGGCCTCTCCGCGCCTCGGTCCAGCCTCGCTCACAAACCCGCCAGCGCGCCGATCGGATCGGCCAATCCCCGGTATGAATCCCCGGGATCAACCATAGATCAGCTCCGACCAACGTCCCTCGTCGACCATCTTCGACTTGATCGCCTTCCAGTCATCGGGCGAGCCCACCTGCTCCGCCATCACCTTGTCGAAGACCGCTGCAATCTTGCCCAGTCCCGAGAGAAAGACATGCGTATTGGGTTCGTTGATGAGGTGTAATGCCTCTTCGGCGTTGTCGGTCAGACCACGCGCCAATGCCTGCGAGGACGACATCAAGGGACGTGTGCCGAGCGCCCTGAACGCCTTGAAGGTCTTCTCGTCGTAATAGTTGGCGAGATCGGTGGTCTCATCGTTGGTGTACATGAGATCCAGGCCGCTGCGGCCTCCGTAATATAGCCGGACCTGCCCCTTCCAATCACCGCGCCGCTCGTAGATCAACTGTGCAAAGCCACGGAACGGGGCAATGCCGGTCCCGGTTCCGATCATGAGCAGGTTGGCGCGATTGTCCAACGGCATCTTGAACGGGCTGAGATAGGGACCGCTGATGGTCAAGGGGGCGCCCGGCTTCGCGTCGCACAGATAGTTCGATGCGATGCCCGGATAGCGCTCTCCGCTGACCTCGTCGATATAGAAGCAGCGACGCACCAGAAGATCGAGCTCAACCCCGGTATCGAGCGGGACGCTGCGCGCGTTGGCGATCGAATAGCGCCGGACATGATACGGATTACCGAACGGATGCGGACCGGGGACCACCACGCCGATGCTTTGGCCTTCGACGAACTGAAAAGCCGGGTCGGTGACCTGCAGGGTGATGTGACGGACCTCCTCGGATCTCTCGGGTGTGATTCGCTTGGAATCCTTGATGAACGCCTGAGTCGTCGGACCCAAATCGGCTGGGGCTTCATTCATGGTTTAGGTGCTCCTTTGATCTTGTCGGCGCCATCGGAGCCGAGACGAGATGGATGTGATGATTCGGCGTCGCACGAGCGACGACGCAGCTGCAAAACGCGCTCTTTCGGACCCTTTCGGAATCGGCGTGCCGGCACCCGATCAGCGCCGCTCGCAGCTTCCGCTGCCGCAGGAGCAGCCTCCGTCGTTGCGTCGGAAGGGTCCGAGCTCCGGATGACGGGCCGCGAAGGCGGCATAGATGCGCTCCACCAGGACCCACGCCGCGAGCACCAGGAAGATGACCAGCGAGGCCAGGAGCACTTTAACCATGTGATCCTCCCAGACCCGCGAAGCCCATGAAGGCGAGCGACAGAAGACCCGCCAGCATCAGGCTCATGGCCGCGCCCTGGCTGACGCTGGGCACGCGGGCGAGCTCGAGCTTCTCGCGCAGCCCGGCCATCAGCATCAAGGCGAGCATGAAACCGCCGCCCGCGCCGAGCGCATAGACCAGGCTCTGCACGAAGTCGTATTCCTTTGCGGTTTGAAAGAGCGCGAGACCCAGAATGGCGCAGTTGGTCGTGATCAAGGGTAGAAAGATGCCGAGCGAGCGAAAGAGCGCGGGGCTGTAACGCTTGACGAACATCTCAACCAACTGCACCGCCGAGGCGATCACCGCGATATAGCAGATCAGCCGCAGGAAGAGCAGGTCCAACTCGGTCAGGAGCCAATTGATGCCGTAGGCGCTCATCGAGCTCACCAGCATCACAAAGATAACCGCCAGGCCCATGTTCCAGGCGGTGTCTTTTTTCGCCGAGACACCGAGGAAGGGGCAAATGCCGAGAAAGAGCGCCAAGACGAAATTATTGACGACGGCGGCATTCAGAAAGATGAAATAGAGCGATTCATCCTGCATTGGCGGTGACCTCGGAATGTTCCATGACCTTGCGCTCCTTACGCAGACGGAGCCAGTTGAAGAGCAACAGCCAAGCCCCGAGCACAAAGAATCCGCCCGGCGGAAGAATCATCACGACCCAGGGTTGAAAGCCGTCTCCGAACAGGGCGACGCCGAGGATGCTTCCGCTGCCGAGGATCTCCCGAACCGTGCCCAGCGCGAGTAGGGCAATGGTAAAGCCCGCGCCCATCCCAAGGCTGTTGACCAAGGTCGTATGCAGGCGCTGCTTGGAGGCATATGCCTCGGCACGCCCGAGGATGACGCAGTTGACCACGATCAACTGAATGAAGGCACCCAGCGCGGCATAGAGCTCCAGGCTGATCGCCTGAATCCCGTAATCGACAATGGTGACAAAGGTCGCGATGATGATGATATAGCTGGCGATCCGGACCTGTTTGGGGATCCAGTTGCGCAGCAGCGAGATCAGCAGGCTGGAGCACACCAGCACGAAGGTCGTCGCCAAACCCATGGCGATCGCGTTCATCGTAGAGTTGGTCACGGCCAGGACCGGACACATTCCGAGCAGCATTGCGAATACCGGATTTTCTTTCCAGAGCCCACGCAGGAAGGTATCCATGCTCAGGTTTTCTTGCGGATTGGGCAATTCAGCCATGGGTTATGCCTCGTTGCGCGAATAGGGTGCCGATCACGGCGCCGCCTCGATGAGCCTGGCGAGATCCCGGCGAATGCTCGGCACGAAACGCTCCGCGGCATCGTTGGCCGCACGCGCCATCGCTTTGCAGGAGATGGTCGCGCCCGAGATGCCGTCGATCTGCCAAGCAGCGGTCTTGGTGCCGTGCGCCACCAGTGCGATCGGGTTCGCCAGACCGGTGCCTTCGGGATTCAGGCTGGCGTCGAGCGCCACGAAGTTGTCGAGGAAGACCGGATCGCTGTCGATCTTGTCGCCCAGTCCGGGGGTCTCGGTCGATCGCAAGACCTTGCTGCCGACGATGCATTGGCACGCGGGATCATAGCCGAAGAGAAACTGGATCACGTCCTGATAGCCCCGCGCGGCACCCGGGAAGGCCATGCCGCGCAGCTCTCCGTCGGCCCCGAATCCGGCGAAGACCGGGACGCCGACGACGCCCGCGCCGGCCGGCGCCAACCCGCGGTCGGTCAGCACGAAGTCGACCTTGGAAACGGCGCCCGGCAGGACCTCGAAGACCGCCTTTTCGGTCAGGATTCGCTCGTTCTCGGCGATGATGGGTTTGGTGGCCTGGTAGACCAGGACGACCAAGAGACCCGACAGGGTCGCGATGCCGGCCAAGGTGCGCAGCATCGGCCAGCTCGGTGCGATCTGCGCGCCGGGGCCCCCTTGAGACTGGGGCTGCGGTTGGGATTGAAGCTCGACCTTGATGCTCATGACCTACTTCGCCTCTCTCGCCTTCTTGACCGCGCCGTAGACACGCGGCTGCGTCCAGCTCGAGATCAAGGGTCCTGCCGCATTGGCGAGCAGGATCGCGTACATCACGCCTTCCACGAGTCCCCCGAAGAGACGGATCACGACGGTCAGGATGCCGATGAAGAGCCCGTAGATGATCACGCCGCTGGTGGTCACCGGCGAGGCGACCATGTCGCTGGCCATGAACCAGGCCCCGAGCATGAGGCCGCCCGAGAAGAGCACGAACCAAGGGCTCGGATACAGACTGCTGTCCATCAGCCAGAACGGCAGCGCGGTGAGCGCCGCACCGGCCATCACGGCAACCGGGATGCGCCAGTCCAGCATGCGTTTGAAGGCCAGATAGAGCCCGCAGACAAGGATCAGGAGTGCGGAGGTCTCTCCGGCGGAACCCGCGATCATCCCGGTAAAGACCTCGGTCACGGGCGGCTCGATCTGCTGAAATTTTTGAAGCGCCAGCGGCGTCGCTCCGGTCCAGGCATCGAGCTGCAGACCGGCGATCCAATCCTGAACCGGAATCGGCTGCATGAAGGGCAGCGTGAAGGTCGAGGGAATCACCTCGGTGAAGCGACCGGGCGCGAACGCTGGCGTCCAGGTCGTAATGGCCACGGGGAAGGCCGCCTGCACGAAGGCGCGCCCGACGAGGGCCGGATTCATGACGTTGTACCCAAGCCCACCGAACAGCGCCTTGCCCAGGGCAACGCCGACGAAGGCGGCGACCGCGGCCATCCAGAGCGGGAAGCCCGGGGGCAAGGTCAGCGCAAGCAGAATGCCGGTAATGACGACGGACCAGTCCGAGACGGTGTTGCCCCGCCCGCTCGCGCGGGCGAAAAACCACTCGGTCGCAATCGCCGCACCGGTGGTGGTGAGGATCAGGAGCAGCGCGCTCAACCCGAATTGAAAGACCGAGAAGGCACAGATCGGCAAGAGCGCAAAGACCACATTGCGCATGATGCGGTCGACGCTGAGCGCCCGCTTCAGGTGCGGTGAGGTTCTGATCTCGATGGGTTTAGGCATTGCGATCCCGATTGATTGACTTGGCGATTCGAAAATACTGCGTCAGCGGGATGTTGGACGGGCACACGTAGGCGCAGCAGCCGCATTCGAAGCATTGATTCAGGTTGAATTCCTCCGCCATGCGGTCGTATTGGCGTGCAAGTGCCAGCTCCCCGAGCATCGATGGATTGAGCGAGACCGGGCACGCCTTGAGACATTCGGCGCACTTGATACAGGGATAGACCTTGCGCCGGTCCAGGTCCGGATCTTCCCGTTCCAGGGCGACGACGCCCGAGACGGCCTTGGTCACCGGCACATCGAGCGAGGCGACCGCCATGCCCATCATGGGACCGCCGAGGATGACCTCGCCGACCCGGTCTGCCGCGAGCCCGACCTGTCCGAGCAGGAACCGCAAGGGTGTGCCGATCGGCACCATGAAGTTGCCCGGGTTGGCGACCGCGGGACCGCTCACGGTGACGACACGCTCGATCAGCCCCCGGCCCTTGGGTAGAAGGTCACCCATCTGGGCGAGTGTGCCGACGTTGTAGACCGCCACACCGATATCCGCCGGCAGGCCGCCGACCGGAACCTCTTTGCGCAGGAGGCTCTTGATGAGCATCTTCTCCGCGCCTTGCGGATACTTGGTCTCCACCGCCTCCGCGGTGATGGGCAGATCCTTCGGGAGGACCGACCGCAGATGCGCGACCGCATCGAGCTTGTTGTCCTCCACGCCGATGATGGCCCGTTTGGCGCCGGTCGCCTTGAGCGCGAGCTTGATGCCGCGAATCAGTGCGTCGCTCTGCTCGAGCATGATCCGATGGTCGCAGGTCAGATAAGGCTCGCACTCACAGCCGTTGACGACGACCGTCTCGATGGCCTTGCCTGCCGGGGGCTTCAGCTTGACGTGGCTCGGGAAGGCCGCGCCGCCGAGGCCGACCAGTCCGGCATCCTGTACGGCTGCGACGATCTCCTCTGGCGTCATGGCGTCGAGGTCGCGCTCCAGGTCGTAGAGGACCTCTTGGCTTGCGGCCTCGTAGACCTTGAGGAAGATCGCTCGAGTCTTGGGGCCGTCGGCGGTGGGTGTCAGTGCGATCGCCCGGATCACCCCGGTCGCCGGGGCATGCATGGGCACGGAGACGAAACCCTCGGCGCGGGCGATCGGCTCGCCACGCACCACCTCCTGGCCGACCTTGACCAATGGAACGGCCGGCGCCCCCTTATGCTGGACGAGCGGGATGACCAGCTCGGGCGCAAAGGGAAGCCGCCGGATGGGTTTGTCCGCCGTCAGCTCCTTGTGCTCGACCGGATAAATGCCGTGGTCGAAGGTGCGGTGGCGTTGGAAGAGACTGAAAAGGCCCATTACTGATACTTCGCAGCCCGCTTGAGCAGCTTCTCCAGGCCTGCCTCTGCCGGGTTCCATGGCGTCCCCGGGTGGATGCAGCCGGCGGTGCACTTCTCGGCGGCCTTGACGACGTCCTGATAGGAGCCGCCCTTGGCATCGATCACCTCGACCTTCTTCTCGCCGTTGTACTTGAAGATCTTCGGGTTGATGGTGATGCACTCGTCGCAGGCGGTGCATTCCGGGGTCTCGACCCACACAGGTTCCCAGTCGGTCGCCGCACCGTTGCTGCCGGCTGCCGCGGCACCGTTGCCGCCGCGGCCGTTGCCGCCCGTTAAGGACACGAGCGCTCCCACGTCGCCGCCGGCCATCGCGAGCAGGCTGCTGGTGAGCTTCTGTGCCATCTCGGCCTTGGCCTGGTTGCGTACCGCCTCGACGTCGACTTTGTTGAGGTGCCCGCAGATGCCGCGCAATTGCGTCCAGAAGGCGCGGCGCTCTTCGCAGGAGCTGACCAGCTCTTGGGAGACCAGCACCCGCATCAAGCGGTTCTTGGCGTCCACGCCCCAGACGTAGGGGAAGTGTCCGATGCGCGCGTCCTCGTCCATGTCCAGGAACTCGGCCATGGGGATCATGGAGTCGTTCCAGGTCTCGGGCGGGGCCTTGCGGAAGTGTTTACGGAACCGGCCCTCGGTCATCGCAAAGTCCGCAAAGGTGAAGGGGACGGTCATCTCGGCCGGTTCTCCCGTCTCGTCGGTGTACTTCAGCGTCCAGTTGATCCAGTCCTGGTCGATGTTCGGGTTGCCCTCGATGGAGCAGCATTCCTCGAAGCTGGTGCCGGCATCCGGGTCGAAACGGAACAACGGATAGGCACGCGACTCGATCGCCATGCGGCTTTGATGCGTGGACATCTCGTCGCCGATGCCGTGCTCGGGCTGACAACTGGTGTAGATGTTGAAGAGCGCCGGGTGACGGGCATTGAGTCCGTCGATGAAGCCTTCGAGCAGGTGCGTGAGATTACCGGCCGCGCCGTTGAGCACGAAGCTGGTGCGGTGGGCCATACCGATCAGGCCCATCTCCTTGCGGATCTCGGACTTGCCTTTGCCGACCTTGCCGTAGGGGGCCATGTCGGCGACCTGTCCGATGAAGCCGGAGGTACAGGACTGACCGCCCGTGTTGGAGTAGACCTGGGTGTCGAGCACCATGATCTTCACCGGGTGGCCGGACATGAGCGCACGCGAGAGATTCTGGAAGCCGATGTCGTACATGGCGCCGTCGCCGCCGACCGCGACGACCGGCGGACAGAGCAGCCACTCTTCCTCGGAGAAGTCCTTCCAGCCGAAGTAGGTCAGGGCCTCGCCGTGCTCAGCCGGGTTGTAGCCGCGCTGAAGCTCCAGGCGCGCCATGCGGATCGCCTTGAAGCCCTCGCCCATCTTGCGCATGTGGCCTTCGAAGAGACCGAGCGCAATCGAGGGCGAGTCCTGAAAGAGGTGATTCGACCAAGGGAAGGGATAGGGGTTGAAGGGGAAGGTCGCACCCCAGACCGAGGAGCAGCCGGTGGCGTTGACGATGCCCATGGAGGCGCGCGGCTGGACGGCGGTGTACTGAGCCTTGAGGTGACGCAGCTTGCTCAGCAGACCCGTGACCCAGGTCAGCCATTCGGGATCGACCGGCTCGGCACTGCGATCCTGATCCAGCTCGGCCGACAGGTCCGACAGGCGCAGGTCGGCGTCCTTGTGCGCCTCGACGGCCTTGCTGATCGCGGCCACGTTGGTCAGGTCGATCTTGGAGGCCAACTTCAACCGGACATGGGTCTCAAGCCGGTTGATCAGGTCGTCGAGCTCGGCGAGGTGGCGCTTCACACGTCCCTGCATGAGTGCCGAGACGGTCGACGTGAACAGATGGATGACCGTCTTCTCGCCGCAGCCCATGCAGGAGCCGTCGCCCGAGACCATCGACCGGTAGTTCGACTTGTCGAGCAGCAGGGTTTCAAGCGCGCCGATCTTGTCGTCCAGATCATCGATGCGGATGAAGTCCGGAGCCGTGGTCGGCAGATCGAGCCAGAAGTCCCACTTGGCGCGCATCTCCTCGATCGTCTGCGTGGTCTGTGGCGCGGAGACGAGTGCGCCGTCGTCGCAGACCTCGATACACTCATTGCAGCCTTTGCAGGTGTAGGGGTTGATGGTGATGCTGAACAGTCCGCCGGTGCCCTTTTGCTTTTTCTCACGGTTGCTCCAATAGGGCTTGGTGACGGCGAATTGATAGTCGCCGAGGGCCTGCATCATGAGACCGAATTCCTGCTCCAACACGGCCTTCTGCTCGGGCTCGCCCTTGAAGGCGGCCAGGGTCTCCAGCACGGCCTGATCCATCAGTGCCCGCATGTCGGGCGAATCGCCAGCGGAATCGATCAGCTTGCGCAGACGTTTTTCGACGTTGCGGGTCTCGCGACGCAGATACTGTGTCGGCATGCCGCGCTCAACCCGGGCGATCGCGGCGGCAAAGATGTCGGAAATCGTGTTGACCAGACCCGGGATGGCACTGTCCGGGCAGACCGAAAAACAGTTGCCGCAGGCGGTGCAGTTCTCGGGCACGTACTTGGGATAGGTGAAGCGGATCTGGGTCATGTCGCGATAGACGCCGCTCGAGGCCGGCATCAGCGACAGGGCCATGTGCGGATCGGCCAGGTTGTCATTGCCGCGACCGCTGGCGTAGAAGGCGCCGGTCTGCTCCCAGAAGCGGTGCACGTCGGTGATGCCGCCGTCGCCCTCGGGCAGTTGCTTGAGCATGATCGGCAGACCCGTCTCCTTGCGGGGCAGGAGCTGGCCGCTGATGATCGGCTTCTCGGTGATCTCGACGATTTCGTCGAAGCCGCGGCGCACGATGCGCAGGTTGTCCTGCACGACGCGCTCACCCTTGGCGCCGAACTTGTGACGGATCTGCTCTTCCATGGCGGAGAAGAGACCGGCCTCATCGAGCCCGGCGCGCTCCAGCAGGGGCGAGGCGGCAAAGAAGGCACCCTGGAAGGCGTTGCCCTGCATGCGGAACTGCAGCTCCGGATCGGACGCCTCTTCGCGGGCAATCTTGAAGCCGTCGATGTAGTAGACGCGGATCTCGTGCTCGACGATGTAGCTGCGCGCGGCCGGCGGGAAGCTCGCCCAAACCTGCTCGGGATTGTCGAGGCTCGCCTGGATGATGAAGCGCCCTCCCCGATCCAGGCCGGCGAGCGGGTTGGAGTGGGTGAAGACGTTCGGGTCCGGGCTCAGGACCACGTCGACATAGGTGTATTCGCAGTTGAGCCGAATCGGCTCGGGTGCGGCGGAGAGGAAATAGGTGGTCGGCTGACCCTTCTTCTCCGAGCCGTACTTGGGATTGGCGCGGATGTCGAAGCCGAGCAGATCATAAAGGGTCATCGCCAGGTTCTTACCCGTCGTGACCGCGCCCCAACCGCCGACCGAGTGCATGCGCACGGTGATGGCACCCTTGGGCAGGAGGTTCGGGTTCTCGCTGCCGCGCAGGGCGAGCTCGCCGATGTGCGGATAGGCGTCCTTGAGGGCCTGGATGCGGATCTCGTCCTTGGGGTCAAAGGGTTTGCGGATGAAGTCGACCGACAGATAGAAGAATTTACGGCGCGCGGCGCCGGGGAGCATGTTCTCGATCGCGGCGATCAGCCCCTCGGGCTGCAGATCGCGCGAGCCTAGCCCATAGCAGCCCGAATAGAGCCGCGGCATGTCGCCCTGACGATAGACGGCGTAGTCCGGATAGGGCAGGCGCTCGCCCTTCTCAACACTGCCGTTCTCCAGACACTTGGTGAGGGCCGCGCGGATCTCGCGAATGATGGGCAGATCCTCGGCCAACGGCTGGTCGGTGCGCTCGAGCACCGCGACGCCCTTCCTGCCCTTGAGTATCTGCCCGATGAGATCGCCCGGAAAAGGACGATACATGGTGAGATTGACGACGCCGACCTTGAGCTTGCGGGTCTCGCGCAGGTAATCGATCACGGCCTCGGCCTGGGTGAGCATGCTGCCTTGGCCGAGGATGAGGTAGTCGGCATCCTCCGTGCGATAGCCGTTGACGCGTTGGTAGCGCCGCCCGGTCAGCGCATAGAACTCGTCCATCGCCTGCTCGGCGATCGACGCGATGTGATCGAAGAAGTAAGGGCGCTGGGCAGCGACGGACTGCATGTAGGCGTCTTGGTTCTGCACGGAGCCCGATGTCACCGGGTTGTCGACGTCCCAGACCATGGGGACGCGGCGGCGCGTCGGTCCGTAGACCAGCTTCTGGGCCGGGGTCGGGCAGGCGATGATGTCGTCCGGACGACCGCAGAACTCGGCGATCAATTCACGCTCGGGGACCAGTAACGGCTCGATCAAATGGGTGGTCAGAAAGCCGTCCTGACCGACCGCGGCGGGCGTCAAGGTCAACTCGGCGACCTTGCGGGCGATCAGGTTCAGATCCGCCGCCTCTTGGGCGCTCTTGCCGAAGACCTGGGTAAATCCGGTGTCGTCGATGCAGTGGTAGTCGTCGTGGGCGCAGTGGACGTTCAGGCTCGATTTGGTGATCGCGCGCGCACCGATGTTCAGGACGTAAGGCAGACGTTTGCCGACCGCCGCATAGAGCGACTCGTGCATGAAGGCAATGCCCTGCGCAGACGAGAAGTTCGTCGCGCGCAACCCGGTCATGGACATCCCCGCCGTGACGGCCGCGGCGGCATGCTCGGATTCCGGCTCGACGAAGATCAGCGGATTTCCCGACACGTTGAGGTGACCGTTCGCGACCTCTTCCGACCAATACTCGCCCATCTGGGTGGAGGGCGTAATGGGGTAGGCGCCGGCCGCGTCGGAGGCTTCGCGCTCGCACATGATGACTGCAGTGTTGCCGTCCATCGCCATCCGTGTACCGGGATACTTGACCTGCTTCTCGTCCTTACTTCCGAACATGGGCTTTCCGAACATGGGGCTTCTCTTTGGTTGACCCGGCGGCCCGGCCGCAGGCGATACGCCTGGGCTCGAGGGCGCGACAGGGTGGATGCTTCGATTCTTCGAACGACCGATTCCGTGGTGTGCCGATTGCAGCGGACGGCGCTCCCGGACCAAGGCGTCAAGCCAGCGGCAATGCCTCTTTGCGGACCACCTTTCTGGCGTCCCTCCCTTTGATGATCCGACCGTCCGGCTCAAGCCAAACGATGGCGCCGGTCGGGCAGCGCTCGATCGCGACCTTCGAGGCGAGCGTGTTCTTGGTGTAATCCACGAGGGCCAGGTTGTCGCGAATCTCGATCAAACCCTCGGGTGAGTCCTGCGCACAGCGTCCGCAGGCGGTGCAGACGACATCGCATTCATGCTCTCCCTCGTCGCCCGGATCCAGGTTCTTGCAGGCGACCCACAGGCGATGGCTGATCGCATGCAGGCTGAAGAGATCCTTCGGACAGACGGTAACGCAATCGCCGCAGGCGGTGCATTTGGAGGCGTCGACAATCGGCAGGCCGTGACGATCGAGTCGGATTGCATCGAAGTCGCAGACCTCGGCGCAATCGCCCATCCCGAGACAGCCCCAGGAGCAGCCCTTGCCGCCGCCGGAGACCAGAGCGGCCGCGCGGCAGGATTCGAGACCGCCGTAGGAGGCCCGCAGGAAGGCGACGTGGGCCCCGCCGGCGCACGCGAGCCGTGCCACGCGCTTCTCGACGGCACCGAGGTCGACGCCGAGAAACCCGGCGATGAGCTTGTTCATTGCGGGTGAGTTCACGGTGCACCGGCCGGGCGCGATCTCGCCCTTGACCAGCATCTCGGCGAACGGTCGACAACCCGCCGTTCCGCAGGCACCGCAGTTCGCACGCGGCAGCAGGTCTTCGACCTGATCGATGCGCGGGTCTTCGTACACGTACAGCCGGCGATTCGCCAGGATCAGGATCAGGGCGAGCAGCAGGCCAAGAGCGGCCATGAAACCGACAGCGCTAAGGATGGATGCCATAAACAGCTCAAATCAGGCAAAGGTCGGACGGGGCGGACGAAGGCCGCATGATGAACCGCACAAGGTCGTGATTCTCGTGACGCGTGCCTCAAACCCGGCCGCGCCGCCTGTCTACGAGCGTGGACCGGCTCCGCCCGAAAAAGACACTGCTAATCTTACGGAATTATGATCTATTAACTTTCATAATTCTGTAAATCATCACTATTGGATATCAACAGAAGACTTTGATCCAGATGTTTTTTTTGATCCAGCGCATGGAATTTGCGAACTCTTCCGAACGCTCGCGGCTTTACTCCACGCGCTCGATCACGTCCGTGACCAAGCCGGTCTGCAGTGCGTCGGATAGCGAGATCAGAAGAATCTTGTTGTTGGGCACGGATGCGGCCGCGATTGCGACATCCGGATCGATGCCCATCTCGCGCAGATAGAGGAAGGCGTCGGCGACGTAACGCTGTCCGCCCTCGTGACTGCTGAACCGCCTCGGGACTTTGCTCTGATGGATCCCCAGCTTCGCATCGGGCGTGACGTAGCGTTCGGCGCCTCCCGCAAACACATCGATGCAGGCCGAGGTACAGGCCTGATCGACCGCGGTTCGCAGACCCATGGTGCGCAGGTAGCGCCCGAGCTTGCGCGCCTCGAAGACCGAGCCCCCCGGGCTATTGATCACCAGACCGACAGCACGCCCGCGGCGCAGCTCGCCGATGGTCTTATCGGCGAATCCGTCGGCGATCTCGGCGCCGTCGAGACGCAGCCAATGCATCCGCAAGGTCCCGTCCGGCTCGAACCGAACCAAGGTCGAGGCCATTCCGGTCGCGTCGGAGACTTGCCGACAGGACTCGGTCGCGAAGGCGAGGAGTGCCGGTCCGCGCGCCTCGTACTCGATAACCAAGCGATTGGATCGCTCGATGATCGTATCGACTCGGAAGCCATACTTGTCGGCGGCGGCAATCACCGCCGAATCGGTCACGGCGACGTCGAGATTCTGTCCGACACGCAGGAGATGACATGCCGCGACCCGACTCAACCAATCGTCCCGGCTCATCCCTTGCGGTGGAGGGCTCGAGCCGGAGATCAGGTTGCCGCTCCCGCCGGAGCCGCGATCGGGCGTCGCGTCCGTCATCCGGCCGGGAACGGCGCAGCCAACGAGGACGGCGATCGAAACGCCCAGAAGAAGATGCGCGATCGTTCGGACCATCGGGCTGTCTCGCCCCCTTCCCATCAGGCCCGGATCTCGATCCCCCGGGCGAGGAGATACGCCTTGACGGCCTGAATCGGCACCTCGCGCCGGTGAAAGATCCCCGCAGCCAGCGCGGCCTCGACATTCGTCGCCGCGAACACCTCCGCGAAGTGCTCGACACAGCCTGCGCCGCTCGAGGCGATGACCGGAATACTGACGGCCGACCTCACGGCATGAACCAGCTCGAGATCGAAGCCTGCACCTGTGCCGTCGCGGTCGATCGAGTTGAGCAGGATCTCGCCGGCTCCCAGGATCTCGCAGACCCGCGCAAGCTCCACGGCGTCGACGTCGCGACCCTCGCGCCCTCCCTTGACCGTGCATTGAAACCAACAGTAGCGCTCGCCATCGGGTCCCGGCGTGGCGGTCTCGACCGTGTGATGGTGCGTCTCCTCGGGGGAGCGGACATAGACGCGACGCGGATCGATGGAGATGACCACGGCCTGGTTGCCGTAGACCCGAGCGATCTGCTCGATAGCCGTGCTGCCGTCGTTGGCTCCGCGTTGCAGATAGCCTTCGACGGCCTCGACCGCATCCGAGCCGATCGAGATCTTGTCGGCGCCGGAGCGGAAATAGGCGTCGGCCACGTCCAATGCGGAGTAGTCATTCCCACGGGCATCGCGAAAGGCACGGATGCCTCCGCCGATGGTGAGCGGCACGAAGACGCGCTCCGATGTCCGTTCGAGGACCTCGAGCATCGGCTGGTCGGCGAGCGGGAAATCACGGAAGGCGGTGATGTTGAGGAAGGTGATCTCGTCGGCGCCCTCCTCGTAATAGCGCCGAGCCAGCTCGACCGGCTTGCCGAGATTGCGGACCTCGCCGGCCTCGCGCACGTCGTACTGATCGCCTTTGGTGACGACCAGATCGCCGGCGTCGTTGGTGCGCACGTCCAGACAGGCAATGATGCGTTTGGCCAGATGCGTCGGGCGGCGATCGGTCGAGGGGGTCGTCGCGGGTAGCGGCTGATCGTCGCCGCCGAGGAAGCGTCGCAGCAGCCGCAACCCGGCGTTTGCGCTCTTCTCGGGATGAAACTGAACCGCGGAGATCCGTCCAAGCTCGACGGCGCTCAAAAACGACCGACCGTAGTCCGTCTTGGCAAGCTGCCAGTCCCGGTTCTCGGCGGTGGGTTCGGCAAAGTAGGAGTGCACGAAGTAGAGCTTCTCCCCGGCGTAGTCGGCGAACAAGGGGGAGTCGCGCTCCACGCGCACGTCGTTCCACCCCATGTGCGGAACGGCGAGCGCGCCTGCGTCGAAGCGGCGTATCCGGCCCGGGATGATCCCGAGTCCGGGCACGTCGGGAGACTCATCACTCCCTTCGAAGAGCGCTTGCAAGCCGATACAGATCCCGAGATACGGCCGACCTGCGGCGAGATACTCACGCAAGGGCTCCACGTAGCCCAGCGCATGCAGGCGCTGCATTGCTGCACCGAAGGCACCGACGCCGGGAAAGATGAGCCGCTCCGCCTTGAGGATATCCGCGGGGCGCTCGATCTCGGTCAAGGAGAAGCCCTGGGAATGAATGGCATTGCGGAGGCTTCGCACATTGCCGGCGCCGTAGTCGAGCAGGGAGATCATGGGTCTGAATCCGAGGCGGTCGTGTTGATATCGGAAACGCAGGTCGCTGGACCCGCCGAAACGGCTATCTTAGCGCTATCGGGCGCTCGGATTCAGATTTCTCCGTCCGGCGTGTGGAGCTCGATCCCCTCCGCCGCCACCACGCGCGCCAGCGCGACCTCCATCATGGCGCGCGCCTGCGCAGTCGCCGCGTGGAGATAGGCGTGCAGGGCCGCATCCTCCGCGCTGCGATCCTCGCATTCGGCGCTGTAGCTCTCGAAGGCGTTCAGCGAGAGCACCAGCTCGACCAGGTGATGCGGGCACTCGCAGCGCACGCTCGGCGAGGCGGCGGCGATCCGCAGCAGATCCGCATCGTCGAAACGCCGCTGCGGGACCGGCAAGGAGAGGTCGAGGGCGGGCTCCTCGGCGACCCGCGCGGGCGCCCGCGCGAAGTGACCCCTGCACCAGTGACGCAGCTCCTGCAGATCGACCGGCGCGCGTTTCGAAAGCAGCCTACGGGCATCGAGCCGCTCGATCGTTGACCGAGTTGCGAAGCAGTAGACGAGGATCGCGCGGGCCGCGCCGCATGCGGCGACCAGCTCGCCGATCTCGCGCACTTGGTCACCTTGGATCGTCGGGTACTCGAGCACGGCGACATCCGGTGTGATCGGCGCAGGCTCTGCAGCAAGAAACGCTCGACGCGAATCGAAGAGCCCGACGATCTCAATCTCCCCTCCCCCCGAGATCGGACTTTCGCGCCTGAAGCGCTCGGCGAGCGAAGACCCGATCACCAACACGCGGCATGGGCGTTCCGGCGCTCCTGTCGGTTCGGGTAGGTCCGTTCCGCGGATCCGCTCGCGCAGTTGATCGAGGCTCAGGTTCGCGACACTGCTGATCGCATCGCCCCGATCGACCAAACGCTTGATGAGGGTCAATCGACTCACGTCGTCCGGCCCGTAGAGACGGGTTCCCGACTCCGACCGATGCGGCGCGACAACAGTGTAGCGGCGCTCCCAGACGCGCAACGTATCGGCGGGAACCCCGGTCAACCGCGATACGGCGCCGATGCGATAGGTGTGACCCGGTAAGGCAGCATCCTGGTCGGTCAAAGCGGTCTCCTCATGGTGATCAGCTGTTCATGTTTTGTTTAGGTATTTACCTTGACAAGAATCCGAAGCCCCGCTAATCTTGACCCTAACACTTGGTCAATATCCGTTCAACTTTGGACAGAGGATGGACGCGAAATCTCGACGGAGCCATCGATCCTGTAAGGAGCGAATCTGTCCATAAGTGCATAGTGGGAGTGCGAGCCCCGCCGTCCAAGTCTTGTCCAGGCTTAATACGATTCTCGCCGAATCCGAAAGACCAACATCGGCAGCCCACACCCGGCGAGCCGAACGACCCGATACCCTACTTCCGTGTCGACAGCCAGGAGAAAATGCCATGCAGCTTCAGCAGACCCGAGCCCTCCGCGACACCTTCGACGTGGACATCCCGCTCCATCCGGATACCTGCTCGTGCGAGGACGTCGCGACGCTGGTCGAACGTTTCATGAGGAGCATCGACAGCTACCGTCGAGACGCTCGTGGCATAGCGCAAGGCGACGTGCTTCAAGCGCTGTCGATCGTGACCGCGGTGCAGATGGCCAAGGGCGAGGCGACCGAACGCTACGGATCCGGTTTGCGAATCGAATTGAAGGGACTGTCGGTCGAAGGTGCTTCGGCGCACGCCTAGACGACGGCGATCGACTCATTCCGTACGACTTGTTCGGACAACGAAGATCCGTCCAGTCATGCCCGCACCAAACCTTGGGCGGGATTCGGCTGCTGCCGAAACCCCGCCCGAGGATGCCGAAAATCGACACCTTTCGCTCCGATCTGAAGTAGCATTGCAGCCCTGTCGATGCCGACTCGCGGCTCGACCTCCACGACATGATCTTCGGGGACTGTATGCAACGGACCTCCACCGCCCTCGCACTTGCTGCAACGCTCGCTTTGCCGACGCTCGCGCCCGTCATCCACGCCGACGAGACCCTGCATCTCTACAACTGGAGCGATTACCTCGCCGAAGACACGCTCTCCGGCTTCGCGGCCGAGACCGGAATCAAGCCACGCTTGGATGTCTACGACTCCAACGAGGTCCTCGAGGCGAAGCTCTTCGCGGGGCGCAGCGGCTACGACCTGGTCTTTCCGACCGCGCGGCCTTTTGGCGTTCGCCACATCAAAGCCGAGTTATACCTCCCGCTAGATAAGTCCAAGCTCCCGGGTTTGGACCGGCTCGACCCGGCGATCATGAGCCAACTGGCGAGCATCGATCCCGACAACGCCCACCTGGTGCCCTACATGTGGGGAACCTCCGGCTTGGGAATCAATCGCGACAAGGTCCAGGCCGCCTTGGGTGAGTCCGCCGACCTGGACACCTGGTCGCTCATCTTCGACCCGGAGACGGCAGCCAAGCTCGGCGATTGCGGCATCAGTCTGTTGGACGACCCCACCGAGGTCTTCTCCGCCGCCCTCGCCTACCTGGGCAAGGATCCGAACAGTCTCGACAAGGCCGACCTCGACGCCGCCTCGGCACTGATCAAGGCGATCCATCCGCATGTACGCTACTTTCACTCCTCGCAATACATGAGCGACCTGGCCAACGGCGATCTTTGTCTCGCCATGGGCTACTCCGGCGATGTCTTTCAGGCAGAGTCGCGCGCCGACGAGGCCGGCAAGGGCGTGGTCATCGACTATGTCATCCCGCGCGAAGGCGCGTCGGTTTGGACCGACGTCATGGCGATCCCCAAGGACGCCCCCAATCCGGACGCAGCACATGCCTTCATCGCCTACATGCTGCAGCCCGCCGCCATCGCCGCGGTCTCCAACGAGGTCTACTACGCCAACCCCAACCTCGCGGCCACGTCGCTCCTGGACGAAGCGGTGCGGGATGACCCGGCGATCTATCCGCCTGCCGAGGTCAAGGCGCGTCTGTTCGTGCCCGCGGAGCGCAGCGACCGGGAGATCCGTGAGCTGAACCGGCTTTGGACGCGCCTCAAGGCGAATCGCTGACCGGGATCGGGGACCTCGCCGATGGCTACGCACGCCGAGCGCCGTTCGCTCGAGCCTTGGCAGGATCCCAAGGCGGTACCCTACCTGCGCATCGACCGTGTCACCAAGAAGTTCGGTGACGTCTATGCCGTCGATGACGTGAGTCTCGAGATCTTCCAGGGCGAGTTCTTCTCGCTGCTCGGCAGCTCAGGCTGCGGCAAATCCACCCTGCTGCGGTTGCTCGCCGGGCTGGAGTATCCGAGCAGCGGACGGATCTACATCGACGGTGTGGACGTCACGGATGTGCCGGCTTACTCGCGGCCGGTGAACATGATGTTCCAGTCCTATGCCCTCTTCCCGCACATGAGCGTGGAGCAGAACGTGGAGTTCGGACTCAAGCAGGATCGGCTGTCGAGGCGCGAGCGCAGCGAGCGTATCGGCGAGATGTTGGAGCTGCTGAAGATCATCGATCTGCGCAAACGTCGGCCCGATCAGCTCTCGGGCGGACAACGTCAGCGCGTCGCACTTGCCCGCAGTCTGGCTAAGCACCCGAAGCTCCTGTTGCTCGACGAGCCGCTCGGTGCGCTCGACAAGCGCCTACGCGAAAACACCCAGTTCGAGCTGGTCAACCTGCAGGAACGTCTCGGCATCACCTTCGTGACCGTCACGCATGATCAGGAAGAGGCCATGACCATGTCCACGCGCATCGCCGTCATGGATGCCGGACAGATCATGCAGGTCGACACGCCGACGGCGATCTACGAGTTCCCGACCTGTCGCCTGGTGGCCGAGTTCATTGGCTCGATCAACCTCTTCGAAGGCAAGGTGGTGGCCACCGAGGGCGATCAGGTCCTGGTCGAGACCCGGGTCGGCCGACCCATGCGGATGCGCGCCTTCCAGCCCCTGGTACTCGGCACCCCGGTCACGGTCGCGGTGCGACCGGAAAAGATGCGGCTCTGTACGGACTTCCGAGACGACGGGGTCAACCAGCTCAAGGGACAGGTCGAGGACATCGCCTATCTCGGCGACGTGTCCATCTATCGCATCCGCGTCGGCGACGGGGCCTTGGTCGAAATGACGCTGACCAACGTCCAACCGCGCACCGAGCAGGCACTGACCTGGGAGCAAGAGGTCGCCATCGAGTGGTCGCCGACCAGCGGCGTGGTCCTGACCGAGTAGTCCGCAGACCCATCGAGCACCATGCCCGCACCGCCCCCGAATCGCTCCGCGCACGAGCATCGTACAAGCCGACTGGTCAACATCGGCATCCCCTACCTGTGGCTGGGGCTCTTCTTCCTGCTGCCCTTCGCCATCGTGCTGCAGATCAGTCTGGCCGAGCCGGCGCTCGCGCAGCCGCCCTACACCGCACTCTGGCATTGGGTCGACGAGGGCCTGCTGCGCATCGAGATCAATCTGCGCAACTTCATGATGGTTGCGGAGGACGACCTCTATCTGAGCGCCTTGCTCAATTCGCTCCAAGTCGCCTTCATCTGCACCCTGCTCTGCCTGCTGTTGGGTTATCCGATGGCCTACGCCATCGCGACGACACCCGAGCGTTGGCGGATCATCCTGTTGATGCTGATCGTCCTGCCGTTCTGGACTTCCTTCCTGATCCGCGTCTATGCCTGGATCGGGATTCTCAAGTCCAACGGTCTGTTGAACGACTTTCTGATTTGGCTGGGTCTGATCGACACGCCCTTGGCGATCCTCCACACCCAGACGGCCATCTACATCGGCGTCGTCTACTCCTATCTGCCCTTCATGATCCTGCCGCTCTACGCGAATCTCACGCGGCTCGACATGAGCCTGCTCGAGGCCGCGGCGGATCTGGGCTGCCGACCCATGCGGGCCTTCCTGCAGGTCACGCTGCCGCTCTCGATGGCCGGGATCATCGCAGGCAGCATGCTGGTCTTTATCCCGGTCGTCGGGGAGTTCGTGATCCCGGATCTGCTCGGCGGACCCGAGAGCCTCATGATCGGCAAGCTGCTCTGGACCGAGTTCTTCTCCAACAAGGACTGGCCGCTCGCCTCGGCGCTCGCCATCGTGCTGCTTGCGCTGCTGGTCGTGCCCTTCGTCATGATGCAGCGTTTGCAGCAGCGCATGGAGGGTAGCCGTCCATGAGGCGTCGACGCTGGCCCCTACTGACGGTGCTCGCCTTCGGCTATGCCTTTTTGTATGTGCCGATCCTGCTGCTGATCATCTATTCATTCAACGAGTCGCGCTTGGTGACCGTTTGGACCGGATTCTCGACCAAGTGGTACGTCGAGCTCTTCCGCAACCAGCAGTTGCTCGATGCCGCCTGGCTGAGCGTGCGCATCGCCGCCGTGAACGCAACCCTGGCGGTCGTGCTCGGGACCCTGGCCGCCAACGCCTTGGTGCGCCATCGCCACTTTCGCGGTCGCACCGGATTCGAGCTGCTGCTCACCGCCCCGCTGGTGATGCCGGATGTGATCATCGGGCTTTCGCTGCTTCTGCTGTTTGTCGCGATGCAGCAGACAATCGGCTGGCCCGACGGTCGCGGCTTCACGACCATCACCATCGCCCATGTCACCTTCAGCATGGCCTATGTGGCCGTGGTGGTGCGCGCGCGCCTCTCCCAGATGGACCGCTCGCTCGAGGAGGCGGCCATGGATCTGGGTGCCCGGCCGCTGCGCGTCTATCTGACGATCACGCTCCCGCTGATCGCGCCCGCCCTGCTCTCGGGTTGGCTGCTCGCCTTCACCCTCTCGCTCGACGACCTGGTCATCGCCAGCTTCGTCGCGGGCCCCGGCTCGACGACGCTGCCGATGGTGATCTATTCAAGCGTGCGTATGGGCGTCTCGCCCCAGATCAACGCGCTTGCGACCATTATCGTTGCCGTCGTCACCCTGGCCGTCGTGATCGCGGGAATCTCGATGCGCCGAGGCCGCGAGTCGTAGGTTGTGCTGACGATAGGAAGAACAACTTGCGCCGATGGTGGGTTGTGCCTCGCATGGCTCGGTACAACCTACGGCCTTGCGGTGGCGGGGCGGCCGCGGTGACGAGGGCAACCGATCCATGACCGGTTCCCGATCTAACCCGGCTGCTCGCCGATCCTCCCGTTCGGGCCGCCCGACACCCGTGCGATCAGGCGCTTGAGCCAAAGGCTCTCGGGGAGCAAGACCAGATAAACGACGCAGAGGATCACGACCTGGTACCAGAAGCTCGTCAGCCAGACCGGGGTCACGCCGGTCGCGAGCCAATTCTCGGCCAGTCGCTGCAGGTTGAAGAAGCTGAAATAGGCCAAGAAAGCCAGTGAGAGGCGGCCCGAGCTGCGCTGCCGCGGGGAGAGCGCCACCAGCGGAATCGCAACGACGGTGAGGACGAGGATCGCCAAGGGTGCGGCCAACCGGTGCTCGAGCTCGGCACGGTCGGGAAGCTCGGGCGACGCCAAGAGGTCGAGAGACGGCGTGGTGGAGCGCTTGGAGATCACGCCTTGCGCGGCGCCTGACGCCCGGATGCGAATCCGATACTCCTCGAACTCCCCGATCATGAAGGCCGCCGAACCCGGATCGCCGTCGAAGCGGTGCCCGCTCGTCAGGGTGACAATATGGTCGCCCGTGTCTTCCTCGATACGATGTCGCCCGGCCTGGCTCACCACCAGACGGGCGACATCCTCGCGACGGTCGAGGATAAAGACATTGGCGAGCGACTGTTGGCGGTCGATGTCTCCGATATAGAGCACCAGCTCCCCGCCTTGCTCGAGATAGAACCGACCCGGTTGAAGCCCCGCGATCTGTGCCGCCTGCTCCTTCTGCTGCATCCTGATCTGATGGATCCCGGCTGCCGCCCAAGGCTGCAGGAGCAAGGAGATCCAGGCGGTGACCAAGGCGACCGGCACCGCAAGGATCAGCAACGCCCGAAACACCCGTCGCGGGCCGATGCCGCAAGCGCTCATCGCAATCAACTCGCTGTCGCGCGAGAACCGGCTCAAGGTCACCAGCAGTGCCAGAAAAAACGCCGGCGGCAGCAGGTTCGGCATATCGCGGACGATCTGAAAGGCCAAGAAGTTGATCACCAGATGCGCGCTCAACGCCCCGACGTTGACCTCCTCGAGTGTGCGCAAAAAAAGCATGCTCGCGACGACCAGCACCAGGATCGCCACGATGGCGGAGAACACCTTGGCCGCTTCCGAGAGCAGATAGCGATCGACGATTCCGAGCATGGGATTCTCTAAGGCGTCATCCAGAGGTCATTAGGGGGTCATCGGGCAGGACGATACTCGGGCTTCGTTCCTAGCAAGGGGGGCAGGTCCCGATGGAAAGATTTGCAGATGTGCTCGATCGCGCGCAGGCCCACATGGAACGGGAAACCGAGCTGAGAATCGCGGCAATCCAACGCCATTCGCACGCGGGGCACGGCCGCGAGCTCTGCATCGATTGCGGCGATCAGATCCCGCCGAATCGGCGCCGACATGTGCCGAATGCGAGACGTTGCGCGGCATGCCAGGCCGCCGAGGAGTCCAAACGGGCACCGATCCCCCGGGGTGCCTGACCGCCCGGCTGATCGCCCGCCCGGGCGCCGTCACGACGCGCTCGGACGCGCGGAAGGCTCGGCATCCTCCACCGCCTTGGAGGCAACCTCGAAGGTATCGCTGGAGAGCTCATCGGCGGCAAGGATGCGCGCGATCTCGGCACGCATCAGCGCCTGACGGCCCGTGTCGTAGCGGCGCCAACGGATGAGCGCCTTGAGTAGCCGTGCCGCGATCTGCGGATTGAGCGGATCCAGCTCCAGCACCCGGTCGACAAGGAATCGATAGCCGCTACCGTCGCCGGCATGGAATTGTGCCGGATTGGCCGTGCAGAAGGCGCCGACGAGGCTGCGCACCCGATTCGGATTGCGCAGCGAAAAATCCGGGTGCTGCAAAAGGCCGGTCACGACGTCCAAGGTCCCCTCGCGGCTGCTGGTCGCCTGGACACTGAACCATTTATCGATCACCAGCGGCTCTTTGGACCAGCGCCGGTAAAAGGCATCGAGTGCGGGCGGGCCTTGGGCGCCGCCGTGATCCACGAGCAGACGCAGCGCGGCGATCGCGTCCGTCATGTTTCCGGCATCGGCAAACTGTGCGCGACAGAGCGCAAGACCCTGCGCGTTGCCTGCAGCCATCAGATAGCCCAAGGCGAGGTTCTTGAGCGCCCGGCGGCCGATCGCATCGGGCGTCGGTGCATAGGACTCGGTGTCGGCGTTGTCGTGATAGATGCGTGAGAGCTCCTCGGCGAGACGCTCGCCGAGCATGCGAGCGAGCGCTGTGCATGCCCGGTGAATCCCCTCCACATCGACGGTCTCCATCTGGTCTCCAAGAGACGACTCGGATGGGAGCGTCAACACCTCGGCCAGCAGCGCCTTATCGCTCTCGGTGTCCGTCAGAGCGCCGTGAAAGGCGTCGACGAACCGCCCCGGAACCTCGGCCGCAGGATCCGCCGTCATCGCCGATAAAACACGCTGCATCAGGATCCGCGCGGCATTCCAGCGCGAGTAACCATCGCTGTCGTGACGCAGGAGAAGGAGCAGGTCCTCGTTGTCGTAGTCGAACCTCGGCTGCACCGGAGCGGAGAATCCTCGCAACAGAGAGGGCACCGGCCGAACGGGAATGTCCACGAAGCACAGCCGCGTCTCCCAATCGCGCAGCTCCAGCACGCGTGTCCCGGGATCCCCTGCGTTCGGCTCGCCCTCGAGGCGAAGCGCTAGCTCCCGTCCGTCCGGACCCAGCAGTGCGATCGCCAGCGGAAGATGCAGCGGGTCCTTCTCCGGCTCGCCCGGTGTCGGTGCGATCTCTTGGCGAATCAGCAGGCTGTAGGTCGCGCGCTCGGCATCGTAAGCGGCCTCGAAGTGCAGACCGGGAGTCCCGGCTTGGGAGTACCAGCGACGGAACTGCATGAGATCGCGCCCGCTCGCGTCCTCCATGCAGGCAACGAAATCATCCGTCGTCACGGCCTGGCCGTCATGACGCGTGAAGTAGAGATCGGTGGCCTTGCGGAACAGCTCCGGGCCGAGCAAGGTCGCCTGCATCCGCACCAGCTCGGCGCCCTTGTTGTAGACGGTCGCGGTGTAGAAATTATTGATCTCGACGTAGGAGTCGGGCCGCACCGGATGCGCCATCGGACCGCTGTCCTCGGGGAACTGATGGGCTTGAAGCAGGCGTACGTCGGCGACACGCTTCACGCCTCGCGAGCCGACATCGGCCGAGAATTCCTGATCGCGATAGACGGTGAAGCCTTCCTTGAGACTGAGCTGAAACCAGTCGCGGCAGGTGATGCGATTGCCGCTCCAGTTGTGGAAATACTCATGCGCGATGACGCCCTCGATGCCCTGAAAGTCGACATCGGTGGCGGTGTCGGCGCGGGCCAGCACGAACTTGTCGTTGAAGACGTTGAGGCCCTTGTTCTCCATGGCGCCCATGTTGAAATGACTCACCGCCACGATCATGTAGACATCAAGGTCGTACTCCCGACCGAAGCGCTCTTCGTCCCATCGCATCGCCTTCTTCAGCGACTGCATCGCGTGGTCGCACTTATCCAGATTGTGCGGCTCCACGAAGATCTGCAGGACGACATCGCGGCCGGATGCCGTCGTGAAGCGATCCTCGATCGCACTTAAGTCGCCCGCGATCAAGGCGAAGAGGTAGCTGGGCTTGGGAAAGGGGTCATCCCAGGAGACCAGATGTCGGCCATTCTCGAGCACGCGCTCCTCGATTCGATTGCCGTTGGACAGGAGCATCGGAAAGCGATCGCGATCGGCGACCAGCGTGGTCCGATAGCGGGCCATGACATCGGGGCGATCCAGGAAATAGGTGATCCGCCTAAAACCCTCCGCCTCGCACTGAGTACAGAGCATCTGGCCGGATTGGTAAAGGCCCTCGAGGGCGGTGTTGAGATTGGGATGGATACGAACACGCGTCGCGAGCCGGAAACGGTCCGGAACCCGCTGCAGCGTGAGCGAATCCGGTTCCACGCGGTACTCGGCAGGCAAGAGTCTGTGCCCGTCGATCGCCACCTCCTCCAGGTCCAGTTGTTCGCCGTCGAGCCTGAACGTGCCGTCACCGCGGGTTGCCGCCGGGTTACGGCGCACCTGCAGGCTAGCCTCGACGCGGGTGTGATCCGGATCCAGCTCGAACCTGAGCTCGACATGGTCGATCAGGAATTCGGGCGGACGATAGTCTCTGCGATGTATCGGGTGCGGCGTGTCGCGGTACATGATGATCCTGTTCCAGGTTCAAGGTCGGGTTGACGGCCGGCACCCCGGACGGCGAAGCTTCGCCATCATCTCCAAACCGTCGTTGAACGTCCACCGTCAGCAAGGTGAAGACCACGATGCCTCATATCATCATCTACACCACGATGATTTGCCCCTACTGCTCCCGCGCACGCCACTTGCTCCAGCGCAAGGGTGTCGACTTCGAGGAGATCTCGGTTGACCGTGATCGCGAGCAGATGGCGATCATGCGCCGACGCAGCCGCCGACATACGGTGCCTCAGATCTTCATCGACGATCGCCATATCGGCGGTTACGACGATCTCGCCATGCTCGATGCACGCGGCGAGCTCGATCCCCTGCTCGTTCCTGTGGATGCGCAACGGGTGGATTCGCATGGCGCCGATGCCGATCCGCGTGCCACCGATGAGTGAGGTCAACGGCTCGCCGGATAGCGTCCGTTTGGATAAATGGCTCTGGGCGGCACGCTTCTTCAAGACCCGCCATCTCGCCGTCGAGGCGATCAACGGCGGCAAGATCAAGGTCAAGGCTCTGCGCGCCAAGCCGGCGCGGGCAATCGCGATCGGAACCCGTATCGAGATCCACAAAGGCGGTCTCGTCTGGGACATCGAGGTTCTCGGCCTAAGCAAGCAACGCCGCTCGGCCAGTGAAGCGGCCTTGCTCTACAGCGAGGACGAGTCGAGTCGACTCAAACGCCAAGAGATCTTGCGCGAGCGCCGCGATACCGGTGCCGGTGCGGGAGACACATCCGGCCGCCCCACCAAGCGCGATCGCCGCCTGATTCAGCGTTTCAAGATTCCTACCGATTCCGGGAGTTGATAGCCACTTGGACAGCGATGCCTTTCGTCGAACCTATCGCGCCATGAACGAGCGCTACTGCGCCTACGAAAAAGGCATCCTGACCAATCAGTGCAGTTGCTCGGAGGCCAAGAAGTTCTGTATCGCCGAGCGCGAGGGTGTGCATTGCGGCTCAGACGAGGCGCAGGTGACCTGCATCGCCCTGCTCGACCTCCTGCGTCGGCAGGCCAGGTTCGCACTCAAGACCAACGACCAGCAGCGCGCGCTACCCCACGCGAAAGCGATGCGCCTGCAGATCGGCGGACTACGCGGCATCGCCGTCGCACTCGATCCCGAGGCACCCGCCCCTGCCGAGATCGCCGACGTGCGCGAATTGATCCTCGCCGCCATCGCACGTTTCGGCGCCCTCGAGCACCTGCCCTTTCCCCAGATCATGCAGCAAATCGCGGCCTACCGAGCGCGCCGAAGACGGCGGGGATCCGACACCCCCCGTTAAACCGCGCCCCACGCGGTATGCAATGTTTTTGGATGGGATCGGCCCCGGCAGAGTTGACGACCGCTGGAGCCGGCGCGGTTTAAGAGATAAAAAATATATGATTTTAAACCGCGTCCCCGCGAATGGCCGTGGATGTACCGAACGCCGAGCTCACTGCCGACGGTTCCGGCTCACCCGTACCGAACAGCAGCACAGGCGTTCCGACAGGCGTGCGATCGAAGAGATCGATCAACTCGGGGGCGTGCATGCGGATGCAGCCATGTGAGCGCGCGACGCCCATCGGCTCGGTTTCCGGGCAGCCGTGGATGTAGATGAACCGGCGCAGGGTATCCACACAGCCGCCCCGGTTGCGGCCCGACTCGCACCCGGTCAACCAGAGGATCCGAGTCAAGATCCAATCGCGCCCGGCATGCTCCGCGGCGAAAGCGCTGTTGTAAATCTCGCCGGTCGGCCGACGTCCCCGGAAGACGGTCCCGAGAGGGCATCCGTCGCCGATCCGGATCCGCACCCGATGCAGGCCCCGCGGCGTGCAGCCGCTGCCGAGCTCCTCTCCGACACCCTTCAGCCCGGTCGAAACCCGATACTCGTCCAGTCGCCGCTCACCCTCGTAGAGACCGAGGGTCTGGCGGTCGATATCAATCAGGAGATGTCTCGCGCGCCACCACATGTCGTCGTCTCGCTGCAGCCTCTTCACCAACGGCAGAACGGATGACGCGCCAGGTTTGAGTTGTAATAGCGCGGATCGTCGGACACCTCTGCCCCGGCCCAATCCGGCAGCTCGAACGGCTCGTCCTCGGATGCCAGCTCGATCTCCGCGAGCACTAGTCCGGCGTTCTCGCCGGCGAAGACATCGACCTCCCAGACATGGGCGCTGCAACGCACCCGATGGCGCACCTTGTCGATGAGCGGCAGACTGCTCAAGGTCTCAAGCATGACCCGAGCGTCCTCGATCGGGATCTCGTATTCGAATTCGGAGCGGGTCACGCCCGTCGTCTTGCCCTTGATGGTCAGAAAGCCGCGCTCGCCCTTCGCCCTCACCCGGACCGTGGCACGGCCCGCCTCGGCCAGATAGCCTTGGAGAATCGGCTCGCGATCCTCGACAGCATCGCGCCAAGATGAGTTCTCAACCAGAAACTTACGCTCGATTTCAAGGCCCATAAACCGCGCCCGGAGTGAAAATATTAAACTGATCAGGGCTCGCATGCCCCGAGTAATCATAAGCCTTTTAGTCGGCGCGTTTCAGAACTAAACCGCACCCGGTGCGGTATGCGTCATTTGTTGAAATGGCTTGGCCGCGCCAGCTCCGACGACTGCCGGAGCTGGCGAGGTTTAGAGTATTAAAAAATATTAAATTTTAAACCGCGGCTCCAAAAAGGTCGGAAAAATCCTTGCGTCCAGCTGCTTCTGCGCATGGTGGCTTGACCATGACAGAATCGGACCGTGGTAAATTCTCAGGAAACTTCAGGCTGTTCGTTATCCGGGCAAAAAGCGGCAAGCGTTCAAACCGCCGCCGGGCGGCCACCAACCGGAGGAGATCCAGCCAATGAGTAGAAAGTCCCATAACCAAAAGACCTATACGGACATCGCGAACGTCGGGAACCTCGAGCAGATACCCGCATCCGGCAAGCTGAAGACCAAGACCTACGAGAAGGAGCTGCGCAACCAAGCCCTTCGGGGTGCAGGAGCTGCTGGCCCGCGTGCGCAACCTGCTGCGCAGCGTCGGCGACGCGGCCAAGCCCGGCGGGCTCTTCGACGACGGTCACCTGCGGATCGATCTCGGCCTGCGCTTGGTCACGCTCGACGGCGCGCCCGTCCACCTCTCGCGCAAGGAATACGCCGTTCTGCAGGCGCTGGTCGCTGAACCCGGCTATCTGGAGACCGAGCCGGGCGTAGGGTATCGGGATGATGTCGGCGCCCGCGCCCGAGCCACCGCCGAAGGACTGCACCCACCACACACTGAGGACGATCGGTTGCTCCAGGTCGCCCTTCGCGACCGCGCCGATCCCGGACGGCGGCGCGCTCCGCCACCGCTCCGACAGCCGCCCCAGGATTGGATGGTCGAGCCCCATCAACACCAGCGTGTCGTCGGTTTGCGCGAGATCCCTGTCCAGCGTGCAGAGGATCGGCGCCGCTTGAGCGTCGAGCGTCAATTCAAAACGGCACGCGTCGATCTCGCGGTAGCGACCGCCCTGATCTTCGACGGCCGCGCGTAAAAAGGCGACCAGCCGCGCCTTGCCTGCATCGATATCGGCGAGGGGCTTGTAGTCGTCCAGGCTGAACCGATCCAGATCCTGAAACAGCTCGAAGACCACCCGACGCGCCTCACGGGCGTTGCTCATGGCCGCTTCCAGCTCTTCGCGGGTGCGTTTCAGCTCCGGATCGGAGAGTGCCTCGCGATAGAGCTGGTCGTAGCTCAGCCGGTCGTTCAACTGACCGAGAATCTGACCCCGCAGATCCTCCGTGACGTTGCCATGCTCGTCGACCTTGCCCAGGGTGCGGGCGATCTCGTTGAGCTTGTCGTTCAGCAGCAGGAAGATCCGGCCTTCGATGGTATCGGAGAGGACCAGGTTGTAGACCTGCGCCGTGTCCTTCTGGCCATAGCGATGGATGCGTCCGATCCGCTGCTCCATGTCCATCGGATTCCAGCCTTGGTCTCGCGCTCGGACGGAAAGGCGGCCAGCACCTCGGCGATGCGCAGACGCTCTTCGGGAAGCGCCAGCGCGACCGCCGTCGCAGCCAACTCCTCACCCTCGGCGGTCAGTGTCTCCGCCGACTCCGATGACGCCACGCTGGCCAACTGCTCCTCGTCCAGCCTGCGCATCAGCCGGAGTTTGAGGTCGGCGAGGATACGCTCGACCTCGCCCCGCCCCAGCGGATCATCCGGCAGACCGGTCTGCTCGTGGATCAAATGCCGGGGCGCATCGATCAATGCCTGGTGTCCATCGATATCCAGTGCCTGATCCTTGAGGATGGCCTCGTGCAGGGTGAGCGCCAGTTGCCGACGCCGCAGCGTGCCGCGCACCGCCGCGAAGCTGGACGCGGCGATCTTCTGGAAGATCGTGATCACGAAACCCAGCGCCCGGCCCTGGTTGCCCTGCTGCTTGGCAATATCGAATCCATCGAGCAAATACTCGCGCAGCTTGCCGTAGAAGAAGGCGTTTGATGCGCGCCGGTCGCTTCAGGGTGTCGACGCTGGCGATGAGGCGGTCGTGCCTGGCGAAGGCGTTGCTCTTGCGGTCGGTGACGTCTCCCTCGGTGCCGAACACCTCGAAATCCAGGTTGAAGACCTCGTTCAGCTCGCGGTGCCAGTTGTTGACCAGGCCCGCGGGGACGACCATCAGGGCACGCGTCAGCTCGCCGCGACTGGCCAGCTCACGCAGGATCAGCGCCGTCTCGATCGTCTTGCCGAGCCCGACTTCGTCGGCCACCAAAAAGCGGCGGGGCGCGGCGGTCGCGACCTGATGCGTCAACACCACCTGATGTGGCAGCAGATCGATCTGCGCGGAGGTCAGCGCCGCAGCGTTGTCGATCAAGGGCAGCGCGTGGGCCTCCAGATGCAGCCAGGCATGACGCAGTCGCTCCGCGCCGCCCCGGACATGCGCGATGATCGCCTCGGTGCGACTGGTGACGAGCTAGAGCGACGCGGCGAAGACCTGCCGCTCGCCGCCGGTGAAGAAGACTCGCACAGAGCCGTCGGAGGCGACGGCCAGCACCACCCCTTCGCCGAATTCGGGATGGCGGACGCGTTGTCCGGGCTGACAATCGAGCGGCATGGGATGCGATCCCGGTCAATCGGGATCGGTTGCGTCTACGGCTGGCATCGCCTCCACGACACCGGTTTGGGTCCAACCCTTATGGCGGCGCGCAACCTCAACCGTCTCAAGCTCGCGATCATAAAAGGTTGCCGCGATCCACCGGCGACCCTCGTCGAGGGCAGCGCGCTTCGCGTCGTCCTGCTCCCAGAGTTTCACAAGATCGCTGATCGCGATGTGTCGGGGTGGCGCTTTCGGTCTCGGCATCGTCATTCAACCGCGAAGGATGAGATGATCGCGACGCAACTCGATGAAGTCGCTGCTTCATGCCGCCAATGGCTCAATTCGTTTGACATGGGTCATCCGGGCCGCAAAGGCGAGCGCCGCAAGGACGTCCTCCCGCGTCAGATCCTCGTCGTCAGCCAGAATCTCATCGATGGTCATTCCACCGGTAAGCCATTCGAGGACATTCACCACCGGATAGCGCAGACCGCGAATGCAGGGTTTTCCATGGCAGATGTCTGGATCGATCGTAATCAAATCGGTCATAAAAAATCTCTCTCAACTGATGCGCGGATGATGCAGCCCGGCCCAATGTTTGCCGTCGTAGTCGGCGTTGGAATCGTCGCTGCTCAGCAGTCGCTCGACCTCGTTCTCGGCGCCGGAGAACAGCAGTCGGCCGATCGGCAAACCGTCGGGGCCGGCGTCGCGATGCTTCCAGTGGTAGGTCTCGCTCGCGCCATTCATGCTGATGCGGTTGCGGCCGCTCGGCACCCAGAGGATCAGACCGGCCTGGCCCTCGTAGAAGTCATGAAAGGAGAAGACGGCCTCGCGCAGATCGGTTTCGAGCCATTGGCCGGCATCGTCGCCGGAGAGGACATCGAGACAACCCTCGAGCCCGGCGACAATCAGCGCGTCGCCATCGGCGGCGGGCAGCTCTTCAGGCCAGTCATCCACCAGGTCGAAGAACTGGCGCAGCGACAGCACCGCGTTCGGCGAGGCGAGTCCGGCAAGAACGTCGGCGTCCCAGAGCAGCGTAAAGCCGCGGCGGGACCAGCCCTGGTTGTAGCGCACACGTACCATCGGTCAACCTTCTCTCACGTCGTGGTATCGGTTGGTTGTTGCCCTTGGCCCTCGTTGTTGCTCTTGGCGCATCCTCATGGCTTCGGTTCGCGCGCCCCAGAAGACCAATTGCTCTTCTGTGGACATGCCGGCGGTCAAGCGTGCGACATGGTCGGCTCCAAGCCGCTTCAGTGCCACACACTCGGGTTCATGTGTCATCGTTGTTGCCATAGCTGATGATCTCCAGCGGTATGTTCCCAAAATCGTCGCTGCCAAACCATCCGCTCCCGTTCTTGTCGTCTTGAATCCGATTGTTCAGCGGTTGTCCCAACACAGCCGATACTAAAATACCGCTTGATCCGGCTCCATCGCCCCGAAAAATCCCGATCCCCTTCAGGTAAATGCCATAGGGCATGCAGGTGGTCCGGCAGAATCACGATCGCATCCAAAGCGAATGGATACTTCTCGATCTCGCGTTTGAACGCCGCTCGCAGGCGATCGAGATGGCCAGGTCGAGTCAGAATGGGCTGACGCTCATAGGTCACGAGTGTAAAGAAGAAGCTCCCGCCGGATTGTTGCGATCTGCGATACCGCATGACGTGCTCTCGCTGGCGTTTGGTTGGGCACGCTTCGCTTTGCCCAACCTACTTAAGGATGCCGCACCGCCGCGCAGGCTCTTTCAATGACAGCGTCGGAAAGAAAATAGCCAGCCACTTTCAGCTCCATCAGCGATGTGCGCACATCATCGATCAGCCCCTGATGCTTTGCCTCGACCAGCAAGCCAGCAGTGCCCTTGAGCGCCAAACCATAGACATGGCGTGCGATACGGCGTCCGCGCTTTTCGTCGATGATCGCCATGCACGGCGACAGATGACGCGCCAACGCGATCACGGACGCTTCGCCGGGATCGAGCTCGACGACCAGCAATGGGTCCGGCTCGGGAGCCGAGCACACACGCTCACGCCAGCGTGCTTCGGCAAGGCTGAGGCTCCCGGGTCGTCCGACGCCGGCCACGACGACCTCCTGAAAGACGATATCCGGAATCCAGAACTCGGGAAACAAGGCGTCCAACAGATCGAGCCGCCCGATCAGCGACAGCGCAACCAAGGGCCCGGCGTTAATGACAGCGCGCTCGATGAGCATCACGCGAACTCTTCGTCCAGATCGTCTCCGCTCAAATCGACCACCGGAACCCCGGCGCGGCCTGCGGCCAGAAGAAAGGCGACCCGCCCCATGCCGCAAAGCACTGCGGCTTTGCCCGAGGAGATTCGCCCCTGCTCGAACAATTTGAGCGCGAGCAGAAAACGCGCCTCATCGGCAAAGCTGTCCGTCAATTCCGCCGGCGAGGGCAACCCAGCCAGCGGTAGATCCAGTCTCAAGTTGTTCATAACTCACCGTCGATGCGGGAAAAGATCACACCGATTCACCCAGCAACGACGTCTCCCGCGCCAGATCGTCCGCGCTGTCTTCCAGCAGCACTGCGCCAACGTCCATCGCCCGCAACAGAAAGGTGACGCGGGGAATGCCGAGCCAAGCCGCGGCTGTGCCGGACGACAAACGCCCCTCACGAAACAGGGCAAAGGCCGCCTGCTCCTTCATGAACCCGGCGAGCCCCTCGGCATTCATGTGAAGACTGACCAGAATCTCCGCAGGACATTCAATGGCAACTGTCTGATTCATCGGATTCTCCAAAAGGAGGCCGCGCTCGGCCAGGACATGCCGTTACCCATATCTCCGAGATTCTCTCACGGAGACACGGAGGCACGGAGAAGAGGGACTCGACACCAGCGCCTGATCGACCCGAGACTAAGGCCGGACGTCGGTCGGCCGGTCCATGGCGCGACGACGAGAGGGCACGTCGCTACTGATGAAGTCATTGTTATTCAATATTTTTGTCTCCGTGTCTCCGTGTCTCCGTGAGAGAAATTGTCTTTATAAGATGTGGGTAAAGGAATTCGGCCAGTACGCTCACGCCGGACAGCAGGCCGACCCAGACAGGGGTACGTGGGGTTCAGGAAAGTAGCAAAGTAGGTTGGGCAAAGCGCAGCGTGCCCAACGGCTCCCTGTGATGCCGGCGCGGGTTGGGCACGCTGCGCTTTGCCCAACCTACTGGCGCACGAGCCGCGTCTCCGGCAGGTAGTCGCGGAACAGCCGATCATAGGTGAGGATTTGCATCCCCTCGCATTGGGCCTGCGCGATCAGCAGACGATCGAAGGGGTCTTTGTGATGCGCGGGGAGGTCGAGGACGGCCTGAGCATGGCTCGGCGTGATATTGAGCCAACCGAATCCCTGTGCTTCGACATCCTCGACGATCCGGCGCGAAGGGAGTGTCATCTTGCCCAAGGCGTGCTTGATCGACATCTCCCAGACCGCGACCGCGCTGACAAAAGCCCCTGTCTGCTGGATCAGCGCGACCGTCTCGGGATCGGCCAGAGCGTCCATCATCCAGTCGTACAGGATGCAGGTATCAAGCAGCAGGCGCATCGTCTTCGCCGGTGAAGAGTCGCTCGACCGCCTGATCCGTCTCGGGCGATCGCCATTCGGTGGAACAGGGCGCAAGCCCCTTCCAAGCGCCGGGCGACTTCACGCGGGGAGGCGCATAGGGAACGATACGGGCAATCGGTTTGCCGTTGCGCGCAATCAACACCTCTTCGCCGCGTTCCGCCGCGACGATTAGGCTGGAGAGTTGGCTTTTGGCTTCCAACATATTGACTTGCATTGGGTGCCTCCGAAGTCATGACTGGCTAATCTTAGCCAAGTCGATTCGGAGGCGCAAATGGCGTTTGGGTTGCGGATCTTGCCGGGTGATATCGAGCGCTTTCATCCTGCTTTACGTATCAACTCGACGAAGGGCACCGCCACCTCCAGGATACTCAATCCGCCGTGCGTGAGTGTCGGATAACCACCCTGGCTCTTCCATTTGCGCCGGCCGTTGACGTAGAGGTGACGGCCGTGGGCGCTGGCGATGGCCAGATCAAGCGGGGGGGACCAGTTGCCCGGCTCCTCGGCAGATTCGACCGCGCGACCGCTTTTGAAGCGCCCCTTGAGAGACTCGGCCTCGTCTTTACCGCTGTCGGGAAACTGACCGCTGGCGGCGTAGCCGTGATCGGCGGTCAGCATGAGCCGACGCCCGGTGGCGAGCCGTTCGACCAGCGACCAGAAGGCATCGCCGGTGAGTTGGGTTTCAACCTCCTGCGTGAGCGTCGCGAGGCCCTGGCCGGGCTCGTCGTGGTCGTGGAGTCGGTGATCGGGCCATCGGTGCCAGAAGACCCAATCCGGCTCGGCGCCGATCAGCTTGGCGCAGTCGGCCCAGGCCGAGCCGCATGGCCATGGCGCAGATCCACTTCTGCACGTCAGAGACGGCGGCAAAGTTGGCTGCGGTGCCGCCGAGTCCGGGACCCAGGTTGTTCATCCAGGTCGCCACCGAGCCGAACGCCGTGATCGCATCCATGCCCAGCGTCATCAGGGCCAGCATGAGCACGACGAAGGTCCCGACATAAAGCCCTAACAAGGCCCAAACCGCCTGCATGCGAGGGGACATCCGAACCGATGGGTAATCGCCGGACATTCTCCGATGGCCTCGGCATCGGCTCCCGTGAAAAGCCCGTAAATTCAGGTCGGCCTGAATCCAACTGTCGAGAACCGAAATTGTTGCGAGCCGCCTGAAAGAACCGATCCTTCTCCCGGGTCTTTAGCGGTGATGGCCGAGCAGCAGGTTCACAACTCCGAGACGGCTCGCAGGCGACCCGCCCTGGCCATCACAAGAAACACCACCGGGATGCGGCACTCCGAGGCCACACCCCGAACACCGGCCTTAAACCCTTTTTAGGATTGACATCATGACCAAGAAGACGATCACCCCCGCTGCAGCCCTCGTCGGTGCTGCCCTTGTCGGCAGTCTCGGCGCCTACGGCCTCGCGCAGGCCGCGGCCAACCCCTTCGCCGCCCAGTCTCTCGACACCGGCTATATGCTGCTCGCCGAAGCGGGCACCGAGGGCAAGTGCGGCGAAGGCAAGTGCGGCGCCGACAAGGAGAAGGAAGGTAAGTGCGGCGAAGGCAAATGCGGCGCCGATAAGGAGAAGGAAGGCAAGTGCGGCGAAGGGAAATGCGGCGCCGACAAGGCGAAATAAGGGCGATGCCGGGACGCCGCCGGAGTCCCCGAGCGGACTCCGTGGCGCCATAGCCACGCTTGAAACCAGTCCGGCGGATCGCGCTTGCGCGATCCGCCGGGCGCGTTGACGCCGAGCTCTGCAACGGCTCAACCCAGACCTCGGATGGTCTCGGAATCTCTGCACCGCCGTCGAGTGGGGCATCCGGCCAAAATCAACGCTCGGCCAGGTGAGCGGAGCGAGCGGCAACGAGGTTGGTCGATGCGACTCGTCGCGGTCTAGGACCGCACCCACGCGACCGACGGCGATGGACATTGGCCGGGGTACGGTCGGGCGCACCGGCGTGCAAGAGATCGCCTGCATGCCGGGTCTTGTGGACATGGGGAGACCCGATGCGCCCGAATTGGCGCCAGTCGTCTGGCATCCGAGAGAGCATTATTCGATGAACTGCCGTGACTTCCGTCGTCGACTCTTGGTCGATCCCGCGCGCGAGGATGCCGACACTAATCGGCACGCGGCACACTGCCCGGCATGCGCCGCCGAGCGCGCACATGCACGCGCGTTCGAAGAAATGCTGCGCGCCGCACTGCTGGCTGAAGAGGGGATGACGGGTTCGGCGCACGGGGCTGGAAGCTCGTCGCCGTTCTCGCGGAACCGGGTTAGACTGACCTGACTCCGACCCGACGCGAGGACGCGAAGCTCGATGGACGATACCCGTTTGATGGACTGGCTGATTGCATTGCATGCCGGCTTGCCGCGTCTGGGTCCCGGCAGCGAGACGGCGACACGCCGGGCGCTGGCGGACTGTGTCGGACTGCCCGCAGATCCCGAGATCCTGGATATCGGGTGCGGCAGCGGAGCCGCGTCCCTGGTCCTGGCTGAGTCGACCACCGGGCACATCACCGCCGTCGATCGGGTGCCGCTGTTTCTCCTCGATCTGCGGACACGGGCACAGGCGCGCGGTCTCGACGGGCGGATTCGACCCCTGGTCGCCGACATGCACGCACTCCCGTTCCGAAGCGACGCCTTCGATCTGATCTGGAGCGAGGGGGCCATCTACATCATGGGATTCGACGCGGGTCTGACGCACTGGCGCAGCCTGCTGCGCCCCGGCGGCTGGCTCGTGGTTTCGGAGCTGTCCTGGTTCACCGATCACCCCCCGGCGGCCTTACGCGACCATTGGCGCGAAGACTATCCTGGAATGCGCAACGTCGCGGACAACCTGGCGGCGGCACGCGCCCTTGGATGGGCAACGGTCGGGCATTTCCCGCTGCCGACAGAGGCCTGGACGATCGACTATTACGGGCCATTGCAGGCGCGCTTGCCGGGCTTCCGCGCCGCCCACGCCGACGACCCGGAGGCCCTGGCCGTCGCCGACATGACCGAGCAGGAGATCGCGCTGATGACGGATGCGGCCGGAATCTGCGGGTATGTGTTCTACATCCTGCGCCGCATCGGATGATTGGACATCGGGGCGCGGGCGGCGCCTCTCACCCGCGCAAACCGACCCGGTCATTTTCCGATCGAAACCATCTCCAGTGCACGTGCGACCTTCCCTTCGCCCCAGACTCGCCTTCGGTATAGACGAAGTCGTCGATCGCGAGCTCGGCATTCTCGCCCATGATGACCATCGACCCGTCCTCGAGCCGGGCGATCAGGCGCCACCGCGACCGGCCGGGCTGATGACGGTCGGACATCCGATACCACAGCTTGCAAATTCGCTCTCGAAGAGTTTGCTGCCCTCGACGGCGTCGCTGCAGGGCGCTGCCGGAATCGGCGCGCTGAACGTGTTCCCGGACCGCGATGGCCACGTGCGCCGCGTCCCGTTGCTGGTGCAGATGGGTGAAACGCCCTATCCATCGCTCGTCGCGGAGCTGCTGCGGCTCACACTGCCGACGTGCACGCGCAAGCCTTGGCGCAGCTCATGGCCGGCGCGCATCCCTGGCAGCCGTCGTGGGCGAGCGCCGCCGAGCTGACCTTTGCCGCCACCGGCGCGCTGCTGCTGATCGGCATTTCGTTGTGGCGCCGTGGGCTCTGGCTGGTGGTGCCGGGCGCGCTTTTGGTGGCGACGGTGGTGGCGGTGGCCTTCCAGCTGTTCGTGCAGCAGCGGCTGTTGCTCAATCCCCTGTCACCGGTGCTGACCATCACCGCGGTCTACATCGCGCTGGCCATGTCGAGCTATCTGCTCGCAGAACGTGAGCGACGCTGGATCCAGCGTGCCTTCTCGAGCTATCTGTCGCCGAATCTGGTGCGACATCTGATGCGCGACCCGAGGCAGTTGAATCTTGGCGGCGAGCGACGTCACTGCAGCTTCATCATGACCGATCTGGCCGGCTTCACGCCGCTGGTGGAGTGCTGCGAGCCGGAGATGCTGGTCGACCTGCTCAACCGTTACCTCGATCGACTGGTGGAGGTGGTGTCATCTGGACTATCGCGCCTTCGGCGACCCGATCAACACCGCAGCGCGCTTGGAGACGGCAAACAAGGTGTTCGGCACACGGCTGATCTTCAGCGCGGCGACGCTCGAGCTCTGCGCAAGCCCACCGGCGACCCGACCCATCGGCGAGCTGCTGCTCAAGGGTAAGACTCGGCCGGTCTCCAGCTTCACGCCCTTGACGGAGTCCGAGGTCAGGAGCGGCCTCGCCGAGACCTACGCGCGGGCCTATACCGCAATGGCGGGTGCCGATGACAGCGCACTCGCCCTGCTTGAAGCATGCGCCGCACGATTCCCCGCCGATACGCTGACACAGTTCCATTTGCAGCGGCTTCGGACAGGCAGCACTGGCGTGATCTTCGCGTTATAGAGCGCGACGCACCGACCTGGATGCACGCGAGATCGGTCGTTGGTCAGCCTGGGGACCACGCCGAATACACGCACCCGGCCTGCACGATGCAGTGCGTGCACCGGAACCGGCGGATGTTGGCTATCTCGCCTATGCAAGCGACTGAGCATGTTACGGGGCATGTTACGGGGCATGTTACGGGGCCCGGTGCCGACGAGACCACGAAGGATGAACCATGAGGCGGCCTCGCTCGTCACTCAAGCCAAACCTGCAGGTGGCACAGAGCGCCGCGGGGCAAGCGTGACACCGCAGAGCGGGTGTCACGAGTCCCTCACCCTCACTCGCCCGCAATCAGCGTCTGCACGGCGTCGGCGATCTCCTCCGCGTAGAGATCGCGGAAGAAATGATCGGCGCCGTCCAACAGGATCAGGTTGACGCGCTCGCCGTCCGCCAGCGGCTGCACTGCCTCGACCAGTCCTTCGACGACATCGTCCTCGCTCCCGGCCACCACCAGAACGGGGGCCTTGATCTCGGGGATCAGACTCGGGGTGTCCATGCGGGGATCGGGAGAATAGTAGGAGAGAAAGGCGGCGGCTGTAGCCGTGGTCTCCGCGCAATAGATGAAGTCCACTGGCTTGAGCATCTCGGTGCCACGACCGTCCGAATCGAGGAGCCGCGCCCGCTCGAGCTGAAGTTCCAACGCCTTGCCGAAGCGCTTGTCGTAGTCCTGCACCGCTGCGGCCTCGCTCCAGGTCTGCGGTGCGATAAGGATCACGGCGTTGAGCGGGGCGTTCGGGTGCTCGGCTGCGAAGCGGGCCGACTGATTGCCGCCGCGCGAATGTCCCAACAGGGCCACCTCTTCCACGCCTTGACTCTGCAACCAGCCGAGCCAGGCGTCGATCTCGCCGACCGCGTCGGTGTGTCGTCACCCCGCCCAAGGCATCCCGCTGGCGGGTCACGTTGCCGCGTTCGTCATAGCCGTAGCGAACACTGCGACCCAGTGGATCGGTGAAGCGGGTGAGACGGCCCGCCACGTCATAGGTCAGGTCGATGGCCCGACCGGCGGTATCGACGATCCGGGTCAGGCGTCCGTCCGCGTAGGTCAGGGTCAAGGCATTGCCGTTGCGGTCCGTGATGGCGGCGAGCCGGCCGGCGGCGTCGAAATCGTAGCGAGTCCCGTCGCGTTTCTGCAGGGCGTAGGGGCCACCGTCCGGCCCCGTGAAGGTATCGAAGACCCCGTACTGGGCCTTGAAGCCACCGCTGCCGTCAGCGGCGAAGGTCTCCGTATGGCCATCACTCCACGTAATGGTGACGACCCCTGCGGTGCTGCTGAGGCTGACCTGATAACTGTGGGTCCAGCCAAAGCCCAAAGGTGTCCCCACCGCCCCGGTCTCGCTCGCCACCTGCGAGTTGTAGACACGCTCGAAGTGGAACGGCAGCCCGATGCCGGGGATCTGCAAATCAACGGCGGAATAAACATAGTTGCCGGTGGCGGTGTTGACCGGATCGCCACCGTAACCGGACTGACTGTCGAAACCATCGGTGGTGCCCGGAGCGGTCAGTCTGATCTCCAGCCAGCCGCCCACCGCAGGGTCGAACAGGCGTTGATAGGTCGCATAGCCGCCGAGGCTGACCGTGACCACCACGGGACAGCAGGGCAGCCCGGCCAGGGTGAAATAGCCGCGCGCATCGGTGACGGCCGACTGGCCGCCCGCGCTGACCTCGACCCCCGCCAGGACGGCACCGGTGGTGGCATCCCCCAAGCGCCCGCTGAGGGGTACGGGCGTACCGCAATCGCCGGGAGGTGCGTCGATAGCGCTCCAGACCCCCAGACTGTCCTGGAAGCGGATGATCGCGCTGTGATAACCCGACCCCACGGGCTCGTCCAGCGACGCCGTCTCGACGAGATCACCGAAGGCCCCGTCATCCGCCGGCAAGGCAACAGGCCCGCGGCGGCCACCAAGTAGGTCGGGCCGCTGCCGGGCGTCGTGGTGCCGGGGGCAACGTAAAAACTCTGCCGGATCGGCGCCGACCAGACCCCGGCGCTATCCAGGAAACGCAGGTTCAGCACAGGGGGTCCCGGCACCAGCCCAGTGATGGCGGCATTGCTGCCGAGAACCTCCATGGCGCTGTCGATGGCGCCGTCCGCGACCTGATCCAAGGGGACACCGCGGCCCTGACCGGGATCCTGATCCACGAAAGCCTCCGCTGCCACCAACCGGATGGCGCCGCCGGGAGATGGGCCGCCGGGGGTGGTCGAGGAGAGGACCGAAGTCTGTCCCAGCGGCGGAGACCAGACCCCAGCCTGGTCCCTGAAGCGGACGTAAAGGGTGTGGGCACCGAGCTCGGCTCCGCCCGGATCAACGGCGCCCTCGGCAGTGCGCGCGACCTCGCCCTCATCGCCGCCCAACGTCAGGGACGTACCGGTTCCCGGAGCCAGCCCAGGATCATCGTAGAAGGCTTCGGCAGCCACCAGTGGATTCACGTCGGCGGCTGCCCGGGCCTCGAAGGGCGCGAGCGGAGAACCGAACAGGCTCCAAAGGAGCAGGCAACTCAGAAACGCCAGCAGACGACTGCGCGGTTTGGCCATGGCCGATCCTCCTTGAGCAGGACTTAGGCGAATACCGGAAACCCTCATACCAACGCCGTAGGTTGTGCCGAGCCGTGCGAGGCACAACCAACCGTCGGCGCAAGTTGTGCTTCCTATCGTCAGCACAACCTACGGGTATGGAAGTTTGCGGAAATCACCTCGTGTCTGCGTCTGGCCCGGAATATTTGATCTTTGACCTTACCCCCTTATCCCTTAGCGGCGCCATGTCGGTTTATTCCCGGCGGGTCTACACTGAGCCAAAATGCCGACACGCCGCGCGCCGCGCGCCGCGCGCCGCCGAGGACCATCATGCACCGCCGCAAACTGCCGATCGGGATCCAGACCTTTGCCAAGATCCGCGAAGCCGATCATTACTATGTCGATAAGACCGGCTTGATCCAGCGCTTGGTCGCTGAGGGCAGTCAGTACTTCCTCTCGCGCCCGCGCCGGTTCGGCAAATCCCTGCTCATCGACACGATCGCGGAGCTCTTCGCCGGCAACGAGCCCTTGTTTCGTGGGCTGCTGATCCATCCGCACTGGGACTGGACGACCCGCTATCCGGTGATCCGCATCAGCTTCGGCGCGGGTGTGCTGCGGAGCCGAGCGGAACTCGACGACAGGATTGGCGAGCTGTTGGACGACAATGCCGAGCGCCTGAATGTGACGGCCGAGGCGTCGGGTCTGTCGGGGCGTTTCGGTCGATTGATCCGCCAAGCCCATGCAGCGACCGGCCAGCGCGTGGTGGTGCTGGTCGACGAGTACGACAAACCGATCCTCGACAATCTGAAGGATCGGGACACCGCCCGCGCCATGCGCGATGGCCTGCGCAACCTCTATTCGGTGATCAAGGACAACGACGCCCACATCCGTTTCGCCTTGCTCACCGGGGTGAGCAAATTCAGCAAGGTGAGCCTCTTCTCCGGGCTCAATAACCTGAAGGATATTACGGTCGACGCCCGCTATTCGGCGCTCTGCGGTTATACCGAGCAGGACGTCGACAACGTATTCGCCCCCGAGCTGGAGGGCTTGGACCGCGCACAGATCCGCGCCTGGTACAACGGCTACAACTGGACCGGCGAGGCGGTTTACAACCCCTTCGACCTGCTGCTGCTCTTCGATGCGCGCGAGTTCCGCACCTGGTGGTTCGAGACCGGCACGCCGACCTTCCTGGTCGAGCTGCTGACCGAGCGCGGGTTCTTTACCCCCCGGCTCGCGCATCTGCGGGCCGACGAGGCGCTCTTGTCGGCCTTCGATGTCGATCATCTGGCCCCCGAGGCGCTCTTGTGGCAAACCGGCTATCTGACCTTCACCGGATCGAGACGGCTCGGTGCGCGGCTCGAATACACCCTGGGCTACCCGAATCTGGAGGTCGAAAGCGCGCTCAACGACAGCCTGGCCAAAGCGCTGGTCGGGCAGCCCGGCCAGGTCAGCGAGCTGGCGAGCCGGCTCTACGACGTGCTGGTGGCCGGCGACCTGGACGCCCTGCGCGCCCACGTCGCGAGCCTGTTCGCTGCCATCCCCCATCACTGGCATACCGCCAACCCGATCGCGCGGTTCGAGGGCTATTTCGCCAGCGTCTTCTACAGCCATCTCGCCGCGCTGGGCCTGGATCTGACCGCGGAGGACGCCACCCAGCTCGGGCGCATCGACCTGACGCTCAAGTTCAATGCGCGGATCTGGCTGTTCGAGTTCAAGGTCGTGGAGCTGGCGCCCGAGGGGCGGGCACTGCAACAACTCAAGGACCGCGGCTATGCCGAGAAATACCGTGCACGCGGCGAGCCGATCCACCTGATCGGAATCGAATTCAGCCGCGCGCAACGCACCCTGGTCGGCTTCGAGACCGAGACCCTCGAGTGCTAAACCGCGTCCAGAGCGAGATACTCATTTTCGCGTCGATCTTCCGGGGTGCGCAGCCGAGCAGCACGGCGACCTCCGCGCGCGCCTGCTCGATCAACGCCTGAGCAACGGCCGGGGCGATCGGTGTGCTGGCGTTGTCGTCGAGATCGATCCGGGTCAAAACACCAAGGCCCGATCCGCCGCCAAGGTCGCTTCGGCCAGCGCGTCCATCGTGCTGCGGCGCGTGCCCTCGATCAGCTTGGCATCACCGATTCCACGTGCATCCAGACAGGTGCCGCAAAGCAGCACATCGCCGCCGCGCGCGACCGCCTTCGCCGTCGCAGCAGACGGGGGTCTGCGCGAACAATTGATGCTCCGAAGTAATCGACCCCGCGGCCGGATCGTCGAACGCGGCAGGAAGGCGACCGCCACGACTGCTCCGGGCGTGATCGAACCGTCTGCGACCGTTTTTCGACCGCTCTCGTCAGCGCCGCGCATCCGGCGGCTGATCCTCCCAACGGCGCCGATTGATCGCGTAGTCGGTGACTTGCCCGATGAAGGGCAGCATCAGCATCCCGTCGAGCCGATCGACCCGGCGCGGATTGCGGTGGTCGCGGATCCCGATGGTCATCCCCTCGTGACCGGCCCGCGGCTGGTCGCGGTAGGTGCCGAGCAGGCGATCCCACCAGGACAGATTGAAGCCGAAGTTAGAGTTGGTCTCGTCGTCCTCGATCGAGTGATGGACGCGGTGCATGTCGGGTGTGACCACGAACCAACGCAAGGCGCGGTCGATCCCGAGCGGCAGACGAACGTTGGCATGATTGAACATGGCCATGCCGTTCAGGATGACCTCAAACAGGATAACGGCGACGACCGGCGGTCCGAGTGCAGCGATGGTCGCGAACTTGATCAGCATCGAGAGGACGATCTCGATCGGGTGAAAGCGCGCGCCGGTGGTCAGGTCGTAGTCCAGGTCGGCATGATGGACCCGATGCAGCCGCCACAGCGCGGGCACGGCGTGGAACAGCACATGCTGTACCCAGATGACGAAGTCGAGCACGACGACGGCAATGAGCACCGCGAGCCAGCCCGGCAGCACGATCGCGTTGAGCAGCCCCCACCCCTGCGCACTCGTGAAGAGTGCCATCCCGACCGCGGCGGCGGGAAACAGGATGCGCAGCACGATCGTATTCAGAACGACCAGTCCGAGGTTGCTGGTCCAGCGCTGCAGTCGGGTCAAGGTGCGTGCACGTCGCGGCGCGCGAACCTCCCAGATCGCCATGAGCGCGAAGATGCCGAAGAAAAACACGAGACGGATCGTCGCCTCGTGGGTCTGGATGAAGCTATCCAATGGGTGTGCCTCCGACTGCCGGGATGGCTTGGTTAGACCGATACTGGCAGATCGTCAGCCCATCATCCACCGATGCGTTGAATGTTTTTCGGCTGCGGATTCGGCGGGATTCTCCGGTCTCGGCATCAACCTCGGTAGCAGTTTATGCGTCGCACGTCGGCGGTCGAGACCTACGGCGAACCCTCGGCTTTAGGTCGCCTTCTCGAGCGCAATCGGAACCGCAAGCCTTCCTGCCTTTCTGGCGTGCGACGTTTCCGCTATGCTGCATCGAAGCGACAGCCAGGGCCGAAGCCATGTCCAATCAGGCGATTCAGCTTCCCAAGCCCCATGCGATCACGGTCCAGGAATACCTCCGGCATCTCGACGTCCACCGTGATCCGGCGGACGGCACCTATACGACCCGGTTCAGGGTACCGGATCTGTCCGGTGTCGGCATCGCGGCCCTCCCGGGCGTGACCATGGATCTGCGATCCTTGTTCTGACATCCGAACGCGTCGTCCGCCATCGCGCTCCCCGTGGTCGCACTCACCTGCTCAGGCGAACAGGCCGGCAAGCTGCCCGCCGCCGAGGACCGGCCAACGCGTGGTCGTGCTGGTCGATGAATACGACAAGCCGATCCTCGACACCCTGAGCGATCGGGACGCCGCAACAGCTCAGGGCGCGCGGCTATGCCGATCAATACCGCGCGCGCGGCGAGCCGATTCACTTGATCGGGATCGAATTCAGCCGCGAGCGGCGCACCCTGGTCGGCTTCGAAACCGAGACCCTTTAGTGCTAAGCTGGATCGCGCTATCGAAAGCATCACCGACTGACTTGCGAGCAACCTCTGATGGAAGCGCAACGATTCCTTACCATCGACGACCTGCTGGCCTGGCCCGGCGACGAGCACGTCGAGCTGATCGACGGCGAGATCGTGCAGCGGCCGATGAGTCGTTTCGAGCATGGCCAGGCGCAGACCGCGCTGATTGGCCAATCATTCCCGCTCGTCATGCAACGGCAACCCGGCGGTTGGTGGATCGTCCCCGAGATCAGTGTCCGTTACAACGAGCACCACTGTCCCAGCCACGACCTCGCCGGCTGGCGCAAGGAGCGGCTGCCGGAGCGCCCTTCCGGCGTCATCACCGTGCTGCCGGACTGGGTCTGTGAGATCCTCTCCCCTGGCCACGAGCGCAAGGATACGGTCACTCACTTCCTGCGGCTGCAGCGTGCCGGGGTTCCCTTCTATTGGATTGTCGCTCCCGAGGACCGGGCGTTGATCGCCTATGCCCTGGATGCCGGCGGATATCGTGCCGTGTTCACGGCCGAAGGCCCGGACGAGATCGCGGCCAAGGCGCGCATCCCGCCGTTCGAAGCGATCGAGATCGACTTAGGCCTCCTTTTCGGCGACCTGTAATGGATGGTGATCCGCGGCGAGCGCCGGTTCCACGACGGCCGGCGCGACCTGGTCACCAATCCGACCCTGATCGTCGAGGTCTTATCGGACTCCACCGAGGCCGACGACCAGGTGGAGCTGTCGAGGTCGCCGTCTTTATAGTGCGTGAGATTTGTCGTCCGTCCGCGGATCGACATCCCAAGATCGACCTGTCTATCGCGACGCGCCATGCCGACCGCCGTCATTCGTCAGCCTCGGGCTCGAACCCATTGACATCGCGGGACGCCGTTAAGGCTTCGGAAGATGCGGCAACAACTGCTCCACGGCCGCCGCATCGTCGAACTCGGTCCCGCCCACGGCTCGGATGATCACCCGGCCTTCCGGGTCGACCACGAAGCTGGTGGGTAGACCCTTCACGTTCCAGTCCTGCGCGGCGCGCGAATCAATATCGAGCAGGAGCGGAAAGGTCGGCGCCGGATCCAACTGACCGGTGAAGGCGAAGACGGTGTCCATGTCCTCGCCGACGTCCACCGCTAGGACCGAGAGACCGCGCGCGTTGAACTGCTGATAGAGCCGCTCCATGGACGGCATCTCGCGACGGCACGGCGGGCACCAGGTGGCCCAGAAGTTCACCAGGACCAGCCGGCCTTTGAGGTCGGCGAGATCGTGCTCGACCCCGTCGATATCCTCCAGGCGCAGCGGCGGCGCCGGAGCGGGATCCTCGATCACCGTGAGCCGGTGGCTCAGGGGCGGTAGATCGGCGGCACTGCCAGTGCCGACGGCTCCGACGGTGCCGATGCAGAGGAGCAGGGCCGGCAAAACCGACCGGCCTGCGCGGATCCGGTCAATCGGTGCAACGAACATCGTCGAGTCTCCCCTCGTAGGTTTGGTCCGCGATCGTCCAGCGGGCGATCAGATCGAAGCGACTGCCGGGCGGCAGCCCCGTAGCCAACATACCTTGATTCCACTCCCCTGGCGCGTAGGCTTGCTCGGCGGGGAATTGCGCCCATCGGAAGGCGAGACGCGCCGCATCGGGCACGCCGCGCGCAGCCCATTGCGCCGACCAGTCGTCCAGCGGCGGAAGGAGCCGGACCTCATCGTTGTGTCGGACCTCCCAGTCGGACAGGCGAAAATCGAGCTCGCCCGGCGCCGTCTCGTTGCGCAGTACGGTCATATAGACGCAGGCCCCGGCAAAGACATCCGCATCGGCCAGCTCGAAACCGCGTGCGACGTAGAAGGCGCGGACCTGGTCGGGCAGGAGTTGGGTGAGCGAGATGCTCACGCCGTGGGCATGGGTCGCGTAAGTGGCCGCACCTGTTTCTGGATCAATGCGGACGGGCTCCGCGCTGGTCGCAGGGCCGCCCATGACAGCGACGAAGGCGGCGGCCGCCGCGGCGTAACGGACCGACAGGCGGCAGGAATGCGTGCCGTTCGGACCGGTTTGAAGGATGAATCGCACAGGCTAATACTCTCCGTAGTCGAGCCGATCGGCCCGGTGTGGCTGCGGCGCATCCCGGCGGTCTGCCCGGAGTCGGGTCCGCCCGCGGGACGGTCTGCGGTGGGCTGAAAGAAGCAGGCGCCTCGAAACCTCGGAGCCGTCTATCGCCCCCAGCGGTCGACCGGAACCTATACTGACCGCTCGCCGGACCTCGAACAACCCCGCCGTCGCGCTTTCATCTGCATCGGAGCACGTTGGACATGCCCAAAGCCCGCACCCCCTCACCGGGCCTCCAAGCAACCCCCCCGGGCCGGACACCGACCGTTCAACCGGAACCGGAACCCGAAAAGCGATATCGACTCCGGTCCCCACCCACGGTTGTCTGCCCGGCGCATGCAGGAGCCGGCGAGATCAAAACGCGGCGGGGTCAGGTCCGGCCCGGCTCGAAGCTCCCCGGGAAACAGCATGATCCTCTCCCGACTCAAGCATCCTCGCCGGTGCCCTGGGCCGGTTTTATTCTGCGTCCGATCAGCCCCGAGAAGCGCAGCCGCTCCTCCCCTTCCTCGTCGCGAATCATCCGCAGGGTCTCGCCGCGGGTCCGTCCGAGCCCGAGGATGATCGCCTCGTTCTCGGAGACCGCACGCAGAGGCACCTGAATCGCCGCGGCGGTGAGGTAGGGCATGCGGTAGCTGAAGCACAGATGGCCTTCGCGCAGCTTGAGCTCGACATCGACGATGGGAAAACCGGGATCGGCGTTGAAGATCGCGTAGGTGCCGACACGCGCACCCCAGGACGGGCTCGTCTCGGGTGCAGGCGCCTTCTCCC